>NZ_JBHMVA010000005.1:0-295466 GCF_042436675.1 Quyinboa ferrireducens
AATTATCCGAACTTTTGATTTTGGATACGATTGAAAAAAAATAAAAAACTGGGTACAACACGCGGTCATAGTGCATGCGGTTCTTTTAATTTGCAAATCCGTATGCATCCTGCCGTCGTTTTCGGCTTGACAGTCTCCACTGCGTGGGACAGTCAACCGCACGACGCCATACCAAGGGAACATCGTCACCCTTTCCCATATACCGCAAAAAACAAATTTAACTTCTTGAGCTAAGGATCAGTTTTTAAGAGGAGTGCAATATATAAAATTTGACCTCAGGCACAATCACATAAAATACTATAATTATGAATGTATATTTTAAAGGTTCTCTACCTTTGATGTCTGATTTTTATCTCAAAATTTACGATTATAGATTTTATGAAAAAGAAAAGTATTCTGTTAAAGATTATCACCTTTGGTAGTGGTCTTTTTTTTATGGCTTTAGGGGTTGCATTATCTGTCAAAGCAGATTTGGGCGTATCACCCATATCCTGCATCCCTTATGTATTTAGTTTCAAATTACCCCTAACGTTAGGTACTTTAACAATAGTCTTTAATGTATTACTTATAATAATTCAAATAGGAATACTTCGTCGAAACTATCGAATCATACAATTAATACAACTTCCGGTTGTATTTGCTTTTGGAGTTTTTATTGATGTAGCGCTCCGCTTAGTCTCCGGATTAAATGTATCAAATTACTTTTGGCAGGTACTGTGGTGTCTGATTAGTTGTGCTGTATTAGCATTTGGTGTTTTTCTTGAAGTAAAAGCAAGATTAACCTATTTACCAGGAGAAGGTTTAGTTATAGCAATTACAGATAGCTTTAAAAAGGAGTTTGGAAAAACAAAAATTGGAGTGGATAGCTCAATGGTTATTGGCGGATTAATAATTTCTTTTATTCTTCTGCATCAACTTCAGGGCATAAGGGAAGGAACTGTAGCAGCAGCTATATTAGTCGGTTTTATTGCTAAATTCTATAGTAAAACAATACATATTCCCGATTCATGGTTTGTATCAGAACCCGGTAAAAGCCAGAGTATGACTATTGCAAAAAGTAAGTTGAAGAACAACCTGGTCATCACTATTTCCAGGGAATATGGTAGTGGAGGTCATGAAATTGGAAAACTCCTGGCTGAAAAATTAGGGTTTTCGTTTTATGATAAAGAACTCATAGAACTCACCACTGAACAAAGCGGTTTTACATCAGATTACATTCAACAAAATGAACAAAAACTGGCTAATTCACTCATATCTGAACTATACGAACAAAACTATGCGTATGTATTTGATAAAAAACCACCCCTTGATGTACTGTTTTTAGTTCAAAGCAAAATTATAAGAGATATATGTTCAAAGGAATCATGTGTTATTGTAGGACGATGTGCCAATTTTATAATAAAAGATTATCCTAATTGCTTTAATATATTTATTCATGCAAACAAAGACTATCGCAAAGCAAACATCTCTAACGAGTATAAGATTGAATCCGGGATTACGAATAGCGTATTGAACAAAATAGATAAGGAACGAGCAAACTATTGTTTGCACTATACCGGTGAAAATTGGAATAATGCAACAAATTATCATTTAACGATAGATAGCTCGATGTATGATTCCGTTAAAGTTGTTGAATTAATTATTAATGCAATTAAAAATAAAGAGGGTGTTAAATAATTAATTAAGTTAACTTACATAAAAAAATGGCGTACAATACATGGTCATAGTTCATGGCAGAACTTTTAAATAAAATATTTCAACGTTCGCAGGCAGCTGCTTTTACCACGACAAAAAACAGTGGAAACGTTGTGAACTAGCTTATATAGAGCTCTTAATCGAGTTTAAAAATAAAGCCTATTTGCACCTTAAATATTAAAACCCATGAAAGACAAATTTGCCTTAATTATTTCAATAATCTTTATAGGTATATTTAGTTCTTGTGAATCAAATAAACCAGAGTTAAAAGATAATTGGATCCAACTAAAATATTTCACGAATAACCTGGCTAGTGAAGGAAAAACATTAGAAGCCGATACACTAATTGCATCTGTAAATGATGAATTCTTACTTAGTATATATACTCAAATTCAACCACGATTTGAATTATGTATTTTAAAAAATATTAATAACAGTGAATTCATTGAAATTACGGATCTTCCTGGAGAAGCTACACTGACTGGTTACTATGAAGAAAACGGAATTCGACGAAAGATTAATACTATTCAGATAAGACTGAATGAAAGCATATTCAATCCTGAAGACGAGATTATATACCTAATACGAATCGAATCTGCATCTGAGATGATAGAGAAAAATTTGATAATAAAAATTAAGTAAGGCCAACCAACAACACCCTGTCATAATGCATGCCGACGTACATCAGGACGACAGCATACAGAAGTACCTTGCCAAGATGAGAAAACAATAGCAAACTATTATCACCAATGAAAAATAAAAAAGTATTACTATTTCTTTCACAAGGATTTGAAGAATATGAAGCCGGAGTATTCACCGACGTTATTGGTTGGAGCAGGGAGTTAGGTATTGAACCCGTTGATATGATAACAACAGGACTTAGACCAGAGATTAAATGCAAATGGAACTTAATAGTCCGCCCTGAGATAGAATTTGACAAAATAAATATCGAAGATTATGATGCACTGGCAATTCCCGGAGGTTTTAAAAATTCCGGGTATTATGAAGATGTCTTCGATGAGCGGTTTCAGCATATGATACGGGAGTTTGATAATGACAAAAAAATAATTGCTGCGGTTTGTGCCGCAGCAGTACCAGTGGCAAAAT
The DNA here is from genome assembly GCF_042436675.1 of Quyinboa ferrireducens. NCBI lineage: Bacteria > Pseudomonadati > Bacteroidota > Bacteroidia > Bacteroidales > Quyinboaceae > Quyinboa > Quyinboa ferrireducens. The sequence continues at coordinate 2,803 of NZ_JBHMVA010000005.1, forward strand.
CAGGTGTTTTAAAGAATAGAAACGCTACCACATACGACTTATCGGACATATATGGACGAGAATACCTTGCTGATTTAGGCGTAAATGTGCAAGACAAACATATCGTGATTGATAAAAATATTATAACATCGACCGGCCCCGCAACAGGTTTAGATGTTTCGTTTAAATTGTTGGAAATGTTGACATCAACCAAAAATGTAGATGAAGTAAAAAAATATATGAGATTTACGAATAAATGACAATGGACAGACTCAAACATGGGGCATAGTGCATACCGACAAACAGTTAAATTATTAGCTTATAAATTCCTTGAAATCAAATCATATACTATGAAAACAAAAACTTTTTTATTACTCCTCACCTTATTTTTTTCGCTGCATTGTTTCGGAACGGAACCTACTTCATTGGTTCAAAAGGATGTTTTACTATATTACAGCACAAACTATTCCCTGATGCAGGATTCCGTTATAAATACCGATAATGAATTATTGCTTCGGAATGCAGGTCTTGAGCTGATCAAAGCAGAAAGAAAGTTATACCTGGGCGTATCATTTATGGCATTGGGAGGAGTAATTTACCGAATAGGACAAGGAGATAAAAAAATGAATGTACTGGGGATAGGTCTTGGTGCATTTGGGGCGCTATTTTCTCTTGAATATGTATACCACGTTGGTAATGCCGGAAGAATTTTAAATGGGATAAGTACAAAAGCCGGCAGTGGCTTACGTATAAAAAGCGATGAAAACGGGATTGGTCTGGCATTTAGGTTTTAACGGGACACTAGTGAATACATTTATCTTTTAAAGATTATCCAGTTTGCTTTTCAGGAAGATATTTCCAGAACCTTTTAGGCAAAAACTGCATATGGAGCCTGGGATTAAGCCTTTCCCTGATGCATGTAGCATCGAAATAGGTTTTCCAGAGCGTCTGAAACAGTTTCTCGTCTTCAGCCATAATGTGTTCATCAATCTTTCCGGAAACAGGATTCACTGCACTTTCACTAAACGTAATTTCCTGCGTTTCTTTCATATCATAGTAAAATCCGTAATTACGTCTTGTATCGTAAATTACCCATTTCTGATCGGTAAACCGGTTCTCAAAATGGCTGATAGTTAACGGTAATACATTGTACTTCGGATCAAAAGAAGCATAATATATATCGTCAACTGTCTTCTGAAACCGGACAAACATCAGTATCCGCTCTGCTTCACGACCCACCATTTTATTTACCTTGTAAATCTTCAGCACAAACTCATCCCTGAAATCAGATTCAGTATTTGAGGGCGATGCAAATGCCCTTTTTATGTAATTTAAAAGTACCTGCTCAATATCGGTTTGCTCTGATAGAAAAACCCTGAATAACATCTCACAACTTACGCCGGATATTTTTTTATGCAAGCCTTTCCAAACTCTTTTGGCTTTTGCCCTGTCGCTGACAACTTCGTAATCCGAATTAAAAATCTGCATCTGCTCCGGGTTTTTCCCAATTATTACTTCAGGAAATATTTTCAGATCGTAACAGTCGAACACAAGGGTAAGAAAACCTTCAAAAGTACCGTCGTAAGTCCATATATTCATAAGTTCATCCTCATCAAGTCAGATTATCGGTAAACAGCTTCAGCTGTCCTGCAAATTTGTCCTTCTTCTTTTTCGGTTCATTTTTAAGAAACAACTGCTTCATATTTTCTGGCTTAATCTCGTTAATAGTAGGTGAACCAAGCTCATTACAGCTTATAAAATACTGTGCCCGCTTCATTACCACACCCATTTTTTTAAGCTGACCCGAATGAATTCTGCCATACCTTCTTGAAGCAATAATAAGTTTAGCAGATTTTACGCCAATTCCCGGCACTCTCAGAATCATTTCATAAGGCGCCCTGTTGATGTCTATCGGATATATTTCAGGATGCCTGATAGCATAACTCAGTTTTGGATCAATATCCAGATCCAGATCGGGATGATTGTCATTTACAATCTCATCCACCTGAAATGCATAAAACCGGATCAGCCAATCGGACTGATACAAACGATTTTCCCGCACCATATACGATTTACCTGCTGCCGGTAACCTACTGTCATTTGTGTTCACCGGAACATAACCCGAATAATATACACGCTTTAATTTTTGTTCTGTGTAAAGTACCGAAGCGAGGTTAAGAATCTGTTTATCGTTATCGGGCGTGGCACCAACAATCATTTGCGTACTTTGACCGGCCGGAACAAATTTTGGGGTAGAACGGAATTTTCGTATTTCATCCTTATTCGCAAGAATGCCCTGATGAATGGATTTCATCGGCGTAAAAATGCTGGAATAATCCTTTTCCGGCGCGAGTAACTTCAGATTTGTTTCTGTAGGAATTTCAATGTTTACGCTGAGCCGATCCGCATAAAGGCCTGCTATCCGAATAAGCTCAGGGCTTGCTCCCGGAATACTTTTCAGATGTATATACCCGTTAAAGCGGTGTATGTTACGTAACTCCTTAGCCACCCGAACCATTAACGACATGGTATGATCGGGACTCTTTATAACTCCGGAACTTAAAAACAGACCTTCAATATAATTTCTCCGGTAAAATGAAATGGTAAGTTCTGTAAGTTCCTCTACAGAAAGAGATGTCCTCTCCACATCATTGCTTCTACGGTTAATACAGTAAGCACAATCGTACATACAGTAATTTGTCATCATTATTTTAAGCAACGAGATACAGCGTCCGTCCTCTGCAAAACTGTGACAAATTCCCCATGGAGAAGCGTTCCCAATACCGTTGGCTGTATTACTCCTGTTGCTTCCGCTTGACGCACAGGACACATCGTATTTGGCAGCACCGGAAAGAATTTCCAGCTTTTTTAATACATCATCCTTCATTATTGAACTTATTTTGGGATCTTTCGGATCAGACTGCTTGAATCCTAGCCGGATTTTACCTAATTTTGTCATCAAATTTACTAATAATTTTAGTATACCAATAATATTAGCAATAATTTATGGATCATTTTTTAGGATCAAACATTAAACACTTACGCAAAATCAGAAATCTGACACAGGATCAGTTTGCAGATAAAATGGGTGTTAAACGTTCCCTCATAGGATCTTACGAAGAAGGCAGAGCTGTGCCAAAACTGGCTGTTTTAAGGGCAATAGCGTTATATTTCGATGTAAGTATAGATAGCTTGGTAAACAGGGATTTAAGTCTGGAAGAAAATACAGATAACGTTGCTCATACTCCTGATATTGGAGGAAAAGGCTTGCGGGTTCTGAGCACTATTGTTGACCGCGACAACAAGGAACAAATCACACTTGTACCGGTCAAAGCATCTGCAGGATATACAAGAGGTTACACAGACCCGGATTTCATTGAAACCCTGCCAAAATTTAACCTTCCGTTACCCGAGCTCCAAAACGAAAGAACTTACAGGGCTTTTCAGATAAAAGGCGACAGCATGGAACCCATTCCATCCGGTGCGTACATTATTTGCGAATATTTGCAGAACTGGAAAGAAATAAAGGATGGACGTACGTATATACTGCTCACATACGACGACGGCATCGTTTATAAAAGGGTATATATGCAGGATAACTCAACACTGCTCCTAAAGTCCGACAATCCGGAATACGATCCCTACACCATGCCACTGAACACGGTTATGGAGGTTTGGAAAGCGCTCGGCTATATCTGTTTTTCCCTGCCGGAACCAGATGATACGAGCCTGAGGAAACTCACCTCAATGGTGTATAAAATGCAGGATGAACTGGAAAAACTAAAAAAGAAAGAGTAATGAACTACCTCGCTTCGCTCCGTGATCAGAAAACATATGATTATGGAAGATACGATTCTATTTTAAAACTTTTAACACGGCTTCCTTTTTACGTCTTGAAACAGGAACATTTGAGCGATCGCTCATAATTAAATATCCGCCATCTGTTTTAACGAATGATTGAATGTGAGATATATTAACAACATATGATTTATGCGTTCGAATAAAACCAAAACCAGATAATATTTCTTCATATTCCACCAACGATTTAGACACCAGATGTTCTGTGCCATCTAACAAACAAAACCGTGTATAGTTAGCTTCTCCCTGACATCTAATAATTTGATTAATCTTTATATAATTGATTTTATCAGCCATTGGAAGTGCAATTCTTTTGTCTTCCTTTGATCGCACTTCGTTCTTCAAAAATTGCTTTAATCGCAAATCAACAAATGACTGCTGTTGAACATATCTGTTTACTGCAGCCTTCAATTGCAATACATCAATTGGCTTTAAAATATAATCCAGTGCCGAAAACCGGATAGCCTGGATAGCATAATGGTCGTAAGCTGTTACAAAAATGACACTAAAGGTTGGTTCACTGAAAAATTCAAGCACTTTAAAACCATTCCCCATAGGCATTTCAATGTCCAAAAAAACCACATTGGGATTGGTTTTATTGATAAGCCCAATAGCCTGAAGGGCATCTTTAGCCTCGCCAACCACCTCAACCTCAGGACAGTATTGACAAAGCGCACCACGAAGATTCTCTCGTCCATTCTTTTCATCATCAACAATAACAGCCTTTATTTTTGTCATATCTTAATCTTCCGAAATACAAATTTCAATTTTTGTTCCTGTAGGATAACCTTCTGAATCTTTCAAATCTACAATTTTCATTTTATAATCAATGTTATATTTTTCTTTCATCAACTCCAACCGTTCCCTTGTAAATCCTAATCCTTTACCCGTGTTGCCCCCCATGTTTTGCATAGCTGCATTTCTACCGATCCCGTTATCCGCTATAATAATACAAATGTAATCAGGAATAGCTCTTACTTCTAAAGTCAATTTTTTATCATCTATCTTTGGTGTCAATCCATGTATAATTGCATTTTCTATTAGTGGCTGGAACAATAACGGTGGGATAAAGACAGAATAAAGATCCAGTTGTTCATCAACTTTGACACTAAAAATAATGTCGAACCTAAGCCTCTCAAGATTAACATAATTTTCAATTACCTGAAGTTCTTCGGCCAGAGATATTTCGTCCTTATCGCTGTATTTCAATACGTCCCTTATTAAAGTCGCAAATTTTGAAATATATGCGTGGGCCTCATCTGACCTTTCCTTCTGAACCAGATTTTGTATTGAGTTTAAACAATTATACATAAAATGCGGGTTCATCTGTGCCCTTATCGCGGCCAGCTCTAATTCCCGAACTTTTGTATTTAAACCGGACAGTTTAATCCTTCGACGATTGATCCGTTTATTAACAAACAGTATAGATAAAACGATTAATAAAACTACTCCCAATGAACCAACCACTACCTTTAACAGATAAATGGTCCTTTCATTGTCCTGTGTCCTTCATTTCGGTTCCAGTACATCCAATAATATCGAATGATCCTTTACTATTTCATAAGGTGCTGGTGCTTCCCTTTTTACAATTCGGCCTTCCTTGTCAATGATATAATAATGAGGAATAGCATCAAAATAATATTTCTCCCTGATTTGAGCTTCTTCATCACCTTTTGCAATAAGCTGCACACCTTCAATGCCTTGTTCTTCCATGAATTCTTTGGGACGTTTAACATCTCCTTCAAGAGCAATATAAAGCAGTACAATATCCTTATCTTTAAAAGCTCCTTCCATTTCCTTCCCATAGCGTTCAATACTTCCCCTACAAGGGCCACACGATGTTGACCAAAAATCAATATATACAACCTTCCCTCTGAAATCAGACAAGCTTACTTTATTACCATCAAAACCAGATAATTTGAAATTAAATGCCGGCTGCCCCGGAGCTACCTTTTTGGCTTTTTCATAAGCTTCATAAAGCAACGTTGTTTTATGCGCATCGGGATATTCTATTTTAAACTGATTGAACAAATCAACAAAAGTATCCCAACTGGCTCTTCGCAAAGCATCGGATACTGCCTGGTACTTGAGCGTATATTGACTTACTCCTGTAAAGAAAGAATTGCTAAAACCATAACGGGAGCTATAAATATCATCGAAGAAATTATTTACGGTAACAACATTTCCTTTCCCTGTAATTTCATCCATTTTCTCATTTAAAAAGAAAAACACATATTCCCTGATAAAATGGTCATATCCTTCATAGTAAGCCATCATATCGTTATCGGGATGAATCAGGGAGTAAAACTCAGAATTATAAAATTCCTTTTTATCAATATGATATGGTTCTTTACCCGCCTGCTTTCTATAATAGCTTTGCGAGCGCGGATAATTCTTTAAAATATCCACCATGGTTATCTGATTTTCCCAAAATTCAGCCAGATATTGTTCAGGGGACAACCATCTTCTGTTATTATTCAGAAAATTCTGTTTCTTATCTAAAGTATTAATAACGTATTTTTTTAACTCCGAAGGATTTAATTCGGCGTATTTTTCACGAACTACATTATATATCTTACGAATATCCAGTTGCTCCGTTTCGTCAAACAAGAACCTTTTAAAACTGAAATTTAAGTCGTTGCTCCCTGGCCCCGTTGCAGTAATGGTTTCATCAAACGCATTCATATCTACAGTTATGAATAAGTCGTCACCCGGAGCCAGATAAAAAGTAGAAACTTCATGCTGTCGAAACGTTACTTTTTGTAATCTATCAATATGTAGACGTATCTCAAAAGTATTATCATCATTTAAACGGGTATTAATACCGTACCGGTTATAAGCATTGGGAACGGACTCTGCCCATTCAACAGATACATTCCGGTCTGTTGACGGATTAATAATTTTTCCCCTGATAGTTACATTCGTTTCTAACAACGTCGAATCTTTTATGTGGTCATTTTTTTGATACTTATAAGTATAATAAGGCTCCTTATTATTTGTAACAAGGCTACATCTCGAAATAAGGACTATGTCAGTTGTTCCTTTTGTATCTGTTACTAAATCATTCCCCGGATTTTTTATTTTTTGTTCTACGCCAAGCCGGTCCTCATAAACATTCTTTTCCAAAAGTAATCCATTGTTAAGATTAAATAAGACCTGAGCTTCTGACGCATGGTGGATTCCCCCTACGTCCAATGAATTTAATATTGCATGATTATTGTTTATTTCTGCAACTACGTAGTTTTGATTATTAATTTCTACTTGTTGCCCCTGTCTTAGCTTTTTAGGCAATCCACTAAAGAATTCTTTACTTCTGCTTTGAAACATCCGTATTAAAAGTGAATCAGAAAAGTGTTCCCTTGATGTTGGGGTTGATCTGTTTATTACTTCAGGTTCTGTTATTTCCCCTTTTTCAGATAACGTAAACTCAATAGTGTATTCAGGCATATTAAAATTCGAGAATTTGTTTCTGAGTGTTCTATCATAATTTATACCGGTTTGCCACTGCTCGTCTGTCTGTTTTTTACTTCTGTAATAATTATTAAGCTCCTCGTATTGAGCCTTCAATTTATATTTTTTTTGTGGTAGGACTTCAATTACCTTAAAGGTAATTTGATGGCAGCTTATATGCTCATCTAATCTATCAACTTTTTCATCCGCATTTATAAAATGTCCGTGATAGTATGACGAGGTCCGATACGAAAATTCGTCCCCCTGTTTTAAACTTACTGACTGTGCTTTTAACCAAAAAAATAAAAAACTTAAAAATAAAGTGACAAATAATTTTTTCATAATGTTAATGTTTAATGTTAACGTACAGATGTAAAATTAAAACCATTGATGAAATAAAATTACTCTAAATGTACTAATGGTAGTTATAAATGTATATTAGGTTAGATTGTAATATGTCAAAGAAAAATTGTTGTAATGTTTCATTTGCATCAAATTTTATCAAAAATTTCAGGTTCTCAGTTTTTAACAATTATGCTATAGCTAACTGCTAATTTATTAAGAACCTTTCTTCTTTCCAAAAATATATTTTAACAGAGGGATATAATAAAAGAACAGAACTACCTCGCTTCGCTCCGTGATCCCGTTTGAGAGAGATAGCTCATAAAACTGTTTTGTTTACAACAAAAAATGTATTATTTTATCTGACTAATTTCATGTCATCACATATTACTTTTTTGCCATGTCTAAAAATATATCAAAACAGGCCAATTCCATTTCAAGAAGAAACTTTGTGACAACAACCGGAACTTTGGCTGCCGGAATAATGCTGTCAAATCCTGCCTCCGGTTTATTTGCATCAAATGCTGTTAAAAACCCGAAGAAAAAGGTTGCCCTTGTCGGAACAGGTATCAGAGGTATTAAAACGTGGGGTAAGTTCTTAACGGAAAATTACAGCGATGTGGTAGAATATGTCGGATTATGCGATATAAACCCGGGAAGAGTTGAATATGCAAAAAATTTTCTGGGATTAGACTGTAAAACCTTTACCAGTTTCGACGACATGATCTCTTCTGCTAATATTGATCTGCTGATTGTGACCACAGTTGATGCAACTCACGATGAATTTATTATTAAAGGATTAAATAAGGGGATAAATGTTGTCACCGAAAAACCGATGACTACAGACGAGAAAAAATGCCAGGCTATAATCGAAGCCGATAAAAACAGCAGTGCAAAACTGATCATGGGATTTAACTATCGATATGGTCATCTTTTTACAAAACTAAAAGAATTGCTCTTGGAAGATCATATAGGGAAATTAACTTCTGTTGATTTTAACTGGTACCTGAATACGTATCACGGTGCTTCATATTTTAGGCGCTGGCACGGAGAACGCGATAAAAGCGGGACTCTTTTGCTGCATAAATCATCGCATCATTTCGATCTGCTAAACTGGTGGATTGGCTCCGATCCTGTTGAAGTGCATGCCTTTGGAGGTCTGGAGAAATATGGAAAAAACAACGCCTTTCGGGGAAAACGTTGTATGACATGTGACCATCAGGATTCCTGTCAGTTTTTTTGGGATATGAGAGAAGATAAAAATCTAATGAAACTTTACTATGAAAATGAAAAATATGACAACTATATAAGAGATAACTGCCTTTGGAGAAATGAAATTGACATTTTTGATAAAATGGCTGTCCAAATTAAATACGCCAATAATGTACAGGTAAGCTATTCTCTTTCAGCCTATTCTCCATACGAAGGATTCAGAATTGCTTTTAACGGGTTGAACGGCAGGCTGGAAACCTGGGAAGGAATTCCATCTATGGAAAGTATTCAGGAAGATCAAGCACAGTTGCACGAAAAAGAAATGAGCCAGAATTCTCATACAATGGCCGGGTTAAAATTCCATGAAATAATCATGCAGAAAAACTTTGAAGATTATAAGCGTATAGAATTCCCATACATAAGAAGTGGGCACTGGGGAGGCGATAAGCTTATGTTTGATGCAATATACAGGAACCAGGTTATTGATCCCAACCTTCATCATGCCGCAAATGTGCGCGATGGATCAATGGCTGTTTTAATTGGAATAGCAGCCCGTAAAAGTATCGATGAAGGCCGGGCCATTAAAATTGCCGATTTAACAAGTCTGGTTCCCCGCCAAAATAAATGGATATAAGCATCCCCTAACTAATTGATTCCAATGGAAACTAATAGGAGAAATTTTATAAAAACAGCTTCAGCTGCTGGTTTGATCCTACCGTTTACCTCCTGCTCTGATTTGGGAACAAAAACCGGCAAATTCGAAGAAGAAAAGCTTACAGAAATATGCAATAAACCTGTGCTGAATGTAACCTCGTTGAATCAACCCGTTATTATAGAATCAATGGAGTTGCTTAGATTAAACGATACGTATTTCGTGCGTACAAGATCCAAAGATGGCGCAGAAGGGATTTCTGTAACAAATAAAAAAATTGATGTGTTGTACCCTATTCTTCTTAAATTAATCATCCCATTTTTCATAGGGAAAGATGCCCGCCAAATTGAAACTCTGCTTGACGAATTATACGTATCCAACAGCAATTACAAAATGCAGGGACTGGCGTTATGGTGTTGCGTTGCCTGGGCAGAAGGTAGTATTATAGACCTGTTGGGAAAAACCACCGGGAAACATATCAGTTACCTCTTCGGAAACAGGGTAAGGGAAGCCGTACCCATATATGTTGCGAGTGGCAACAGAGGTACAACACCCGAGGAAGAGATCGATATATTACAGCAAAAAATCGCAGAAACCGGTGCAAAAGCAGTAAAATTCAAAGTTGGCGGAAGAATGAGTCGAAACAAAGATTCAATGCCCGGACGCTCTGAAAACCTGATCGAACTATCCAGAAAAATTCTTGGAGATGATATCACCATTCAAGCCGACGCAAATGGTTCCTATGGTGTAAAAAAAGCCATTGAAATAGGCAGAAGGCTTGAAGCGATTAATGCCTATTTATTTGAAGAACCTTGCAGATTTGATAATACCGATGAAACAAAACAAGTGGCAGATGCATTAAAAATACCCATTTCAGGAGGTGAACAGGAATCCAGTGAATACCGCTTTCGCAAAATGATTGCAGATAATGTTCTGCAAATTGTTCAACCCGACTTACATTATTACGGTGGTTTTATTCGTACTACCCGGGTTGCCCGGATGGCAGAAGCGGCAGGCAAGCCCATAACAGTCCATATTTCGAACCGGAATGCCGGTTACGCCGAAATGGTTAATTTTAGTAGTTTCACGCCAAATATTGGTCGATATCAGGAATTAAAAACAGGAATGGAAGCTACGGCAGATTTATTTGAACCTGCCATTCGGGTTAAAAACGGATTGTTAAATGTCCCTACAGCACCTGGTTTGGGAATGGCTCACGCCGAATATGCATTAAAAAAAGCAATACCAATTAAAAGCTGATAACCTGAACGAGCTGCATACAACATTTGTATTTCCCAATTAAATCCTCTGCGTTCAATATTTTACACCCGCTGATTTTCAATGTCGGGACTAAGGAATTACCTCGCTTCGTTCGGTGATCCCGTTTGGGGGAAGATGATCAAAAAGCCGTAAGCACTTCGTGCTTTGCCTTTTTTTGTTATACTTGCTCGCTGAAACAAATTTCGAGCTGAAGGAATTACCTCGCTTCGCTCGGTGATCCCGTTTGGGGGGGAAGATGCTCAAAAAGCCGCAAGCACTTCGTGCTTTGCCTTTTTTGTTATACTTGCTCGCTGAAATGAATTTCGAGCTGAAGGAATTACCTCGCTTCGCTCGGTGATCCCGTTTGGGGGGAAGATGCTCAAAAAGCCGCAAGCACTTCGTGCTTTGCCTTTTTTGTTATACTTGCTCGCTGAAATGAATTTCGAGCTGAAGGAATTACCTCGCTTCGCTCGGTGATCCCGTTTGGGGGGAAGATGCTCAAAAAGCCGCAAGCACTTCGTGCTTTGCCTTTTTTGTTATACTTGCTCGCTGAAATGAATTTCGAGCTGAAGGAATTACCTCGCTTCGCTCGGTGATCCCGTTTGGGGGGAAGATGCTCAAAAAGCCGCAAGCACTTCGTGCTTTGCCTTTTTTGTTATACTTGCTCGCTGAAACAAGTTTCGCTCGCAGTATAACAAAAAAGCCCTTCACATCTGTGAAAGGCTTTTTGTCGAGGTGGAGGGATTCGAACCCCCGACCCCCTGCTCCCAAAGCAGGTACACTAACCGGACTGTGCTACACCTCGAAAATTTTAGCTTTTATCGTTACAAAAGCGGATGCAAAACTATAACTTTTTTTTATTTCTACAAACAGAATTACACGATAGTAATGAATAAAATCACATCTTACTGTTTAAGAGATAAATAGAAATGCCAGATTACAATTCCCGCCGTAATAGAGACATTTAAGGAATGTTTGGTTCCAAACTGAGGAATCTCAAGACAACCATCTGATGCATTCACAACTTTCTGCTGCACTCCTTTTACTTCATTTCCCAGAATCACTGCATATTTTTCACTTCCTGAAGGCTCAAATTCATCAAGGCTTATGCTGCCTTCTGCCTGCTCAACTGAAAATACCGTATAAGCTTTCTTTTTTACATAGTTCACTGCATCGAGCGTGTCTTCAAAGTATGACCACTCTACAGCATCTTCTGCACCCAAAGCCGTTTTATGAATCTCTGTATGCGGAGGAGTTGCTGTAATGCCACATAACACAATTTCTGCGATCCTGAAGGCATCAGATGTACGAAATACGGAGCCTACATTATTGAGGCTCCGTACATTATCTAAAATAATAATAAGGTCTGCTTTTTCGGCTTCCTGAAATTCTTTAACCGATATGCGGTTCAGTTCATCAATTTTCAGTTTTCGCATATGCTAAGTTTTTGCAAAGATGAACGTTTTGAACCTAAAATAAAAACTATTCTACTTCCCAAACACTGCCTGCACGGGCAAGCTCTTCAAATTTTGAGATCTTTGAAACAGCCTGAACATCTTTTATCTGCTGCACAAGATTATCGTCGTAAGTAGATGCTTTAACTGCACGTATAACACCCAGAGCAACAGGATATTCAGGATATTCCATATTAGCCAGTACGCCATGCAATATTGAATCACGCTCATAGGCATCATGTACCAGAATATCATCCAGGGTCACCCCGTCTTTACCAATCTCAACCACTTTCAACTTCATGCTACAGTCAAGCATAAGCCCCTTTTCGTTGTTTTGACCAAACAACATGGGCTTTCCATGCTCCAGCAATATTGTACGGTCCGCCCTGTGTGCTTTATCGGTTATAGCGGCATGCGTATCGTCATTAAATATCACACAATTCTGAAGCACTTCCACAACCGATGTCCCTTTATGTTCTTGCGCTGCAACCAACACATCATGAGACAATTTCAGGTCAGTATCAATTGAACGGGCAAAGAATCTGCCGCGTGCTCCCAATGCCAGTTCTCCCGGACGGAATGGATATTCGATGGTTCCGAACGGAGAAGTTTTTGAGATAAAACCTTTTTTGGAAGTCGGCGAATACTGTCCTTTAGTTAACCCATAAATCTGATTATTGAAAAGAATAATATTAATATCGACATTTCTCCGTACTGCGTGTATAAAGTGATTTCCCCCGATAGCCAAGGCATCACCGTCCCCGGAAATCTGCCATACTGTTAAATCAGGATTTGCAATTTTAACACCGGATGCAATTGCTGCAGCACGTCCGTGAATGGTATGAAAACCGTAGGTATTCATATAATATGGCAAACGACTTGAACAACCAATACCAGAGATAACAGCGACATTGTCCGGATCAATACCGATGGTAGCCATTGCCTTATGTAGCGTATTAAGGATTGCATGGTCACCACATCCCGGACACCATCTTACATTCTGATCACTTTTATAATCCTTAGGGGCGAATGTTTCTTTAATCTCCATAATAGCTATTATAAATATTTTTTAATTTCATTTTTTATATCCTCAACGGCTAATGGCAAACCTTCAATTCTGTTGAACTGATGATAAACCGGCCCCGGTATAGTCATGCGCAAATAATCCGCAAATTGTCCCTTGTTAATTTCGCAAACCACAATTTTCTTGTATTTCTTCATGATGTCCACCGTGTTCTTCGGCAAAGGCATAATGTAATTAAAGTGCGTATATGCCACTTTTATACCTTCCTCATGTAATTCTTCAAAAGCGGTGGTCAGGTGACCATAGGTTCCACCCCATCCTACCATCAGAATATCAGATTCCACATCACCAAGAACGTTCTGTTCCGGAATGAATTCGGCAACTTTTTGTACCTTTTCCTCCCTGATGTCAACCATTTTCTGGTGATTAGCAGGATTATGCGAAATAGCACCTGTTATAAAATCTTTTTCCAGTCCGCCGACACGATGACTGAATCCAGGTGTTCCCGGTGCTGCCCAGTAACGGTTCAGCCTTTCCGGATCACGCTGCATCACCTTCCATGAATCACGCATTTCGGGTGTAACAACCGGAACTTTAATATCTGGAAGTTCTTCCATTGAAGGAATACGCCATGGCTGTGATCCATTAGCAAGAAATCCGTCTGTCATTAAAATAACCGGTGTCATATGCTCCAGAGACAGTTTTGCAGCCATAAAGGCATAATGAAAACAATCTGATGGGGTACTGGCCGCAATTACAATGGCAGGACTTTCACCGTTTCTGCCATACAATGCCTGACGAAGATCGGACTGCTCTGTCTTGGTAGGCAAACCGGTTGATGGACCTCCACGCTGAACATCGACAACCACAAGAGGTAACTCAGCCATTACTGCCAGACCTATTGCTTCGCCTTTCAATGCCAACCCAGGACCCGAAGTTGTTGTGACGGCCAGGTCACCTGCAAAACTTGCACCGATAGAAGTCGATATCCCTGCAATCTCATCTTCGGCCTGGAATACTTTAACGCCAAGATCTTTTCTACCCGAAAGTTCCTGCAGAATTTCCGTTGCAGGCGTGATCGGATAACTTCCCAAAAAGAGTTCTTTACCACTCTTTTCTGATGCAGCCAGAAATCCCCAGGCCACGGCCTGATTTCCGTTAATATTACGATATGTTCCTTTTTCCTTTTTCCCGGTTCCAACCATGTAGGATGGTGTCATTGCCTGGATATTCTCTCCGTAGTTAAATCCATCCTGCAGTACCTTGATATTAGCCTCAGCAATCTCAGGTTTTTTCTTAAACTTACGGTTAAGCTTTTTCTCTATATATTTTAACGGCTGATTAAATAGCCAGGATACCAAACCAAGGGCATACATGTTCTTACTGCGAAGAACGGTCTTGTTATCAAAACCAAACTCTTTTAAGGAGTTAGCAGTCATTGTGGTAATCGGGGCTTTTACAATATTAAAGTCGCCCAGATGATCCTCCACAATGGGATCCATGGTTTTGTAACCGGCTTTCTCCAGATTCTTCTCCGTGAATGCATCCACATCGAGAATAATGGTTCCTCCCGGTTTTAAATATGCTTTATTGGCTTTAAGAGCAGCCGGATTCATTGCAATCAGTACATTAGCAACATCACCCGGTGTATGAACAATTTTTTTTCCAAGATGTACCTGAAATCCACTCACACCACCAATCGTTCCCCTTGGTGCACGTATGTCAGCCGGATAATCAGGGAAAGTTGATATATCATTTCCCAATTCTGCTGATGATTCGGAAAACAGCGTTCCGGTCAATTGCATTCCATCACCGGAATCACCCGAAAACCGAACAACAACGTCCTCTAACTCAATTGGTTTTACGCTTTTAGGCATTACTCAATATAATTTTACAGATTATAACATGTTACTTTTCTCAAAAAAACGATGCAATTAAATGAAAATTCTGCATTTAAAATATTAATTAAGGAATACTTTACAACATATTTTGTTTTTTATATATATTCTTAATTAGGAAGTTACGAATATTAACAACATCCAACGTTTGCAAATATCTTTTGAAATAGTATTTTTATATTACCAATGACTGTAGAAAAAACACATCATAGCTTCAGCCGCAGACTATGGAAAAAATTTTTTATTTGGCGGCTGAAGCATATTAGTGACCGGCAATTTATGGCTTTCCTAAGTGTATTTGTCGGAATACTTACCGGTGTTGGCGCTGTAGTCATTAAAAAATCCGTGCATTTTATTCACTCGAATATTCATCGGTTTGAAGCCGGAAACTGGTGGTATATATTTATGCCATTAATTGGGATAGGGATCGCACTGTTATTCATGAAATATATTATTAAACGACCGGTTCGACACGGGGTTCCAAACGTGCTTTACGCCAAGGGTAAAGCCAAAGGTTTCATGCGCGCTCACAACATGTATTCTTCCATTGTAACCAGTGCACTTACTGTAGGATTTGGTGGATCGGTAGGTCTTGAAGGTCCAACGGTTTCAACGGGTGCTGCGATAGGTTCAAATGTTGGTCGTTTCCTTCATCTCAGATTACGTGAAGTGATACTCCTGCTGGGATGTGCTTCAGCCGGTGCCATGGCAGCAATTTTCAAAGCACCGATTACAGCCATTGTTTTCGCTCTTGAAGTCATCATGCTTGACCTCACCATGGCATCCATTATTCCACTGCTTCTGGCGTCAGTATCCGCTGTTCTGGTTTCTTATTCCCTGACTGGACAGGATGTATTGTATCCGTTTACTGTAGAAGATGGTTTTGTATTGAAAGATATTTCCTACTATATTCTACTTGGTGTTGTAACCGGTTTTGTTTCTGTGTATTTTAAACGCATTTACGTGTTTATTACCAGCATCTTCGAAAACATGAAAACAAAAATCAAGCGACTGATTGTTGGAGGGCTTGTTCTTGGCGGGATTCTGGTTATTTTCCCATCACTCTACGGTGAAGGTTACGAAGTTATCAACTCCTGTCTGAAAGGGAACCTTGAATACCTGTTTACCGATACAATTTATAGTTCATTCAGAGGGAACCTTTATCTCACCGTTGCAGTTTTAGTTGCGGTAGGACTTACCAAAGTGGTTGCTACAACAATATCATTCGGGGCTGGTGGTGTAGGTGGCATATTTGCACCAACACTTTTTGTCGGTGTGCATATCGGACTGGCTTTTGCACTACTGGCGAACCAACTGGGACCTCATACCATTAACATCAATAATTTTGCTCTGATGGGTATGGCCGGAATGATATCGGCGGTTTTACATGCCCCTTTAACAAGCATCTTTCTAATTGCTGAACTTTCAGGAGGTTACCAGCTCTTTGTCCCCCTTATGATTACTTCGACACTTTCGTTCTTTATTGTACGGCTATTCGAAAAACATTCTGTTTATACCTACCAGCTTGCCAGCAGAAAGGAACTGATCACTCACCACAAGGATCAGGCAATATTATCGATGATGGAAGTTCACAAACTCATTGAAACGGACTTTGCAACAATTTCGCCTGATGCCACGCTGGGAGATTTGGTTCATGTGATTGAAAATGCGCACCGGAATTTATTCCCGGTTGTGGATGATGAAGGCAAATTACATGGCATGGTAAAAATGGATGATGTCAGAAAAATCATCTTCAAACCAGAATTGTACGATAAAGTGAAAGTCAGCGAATTAATGTATATGCCGGAACACTTCATAAGCCCCGATGACAGAATGGAAGATTTGGTGGATAAGTTCAGCTCGTCAGCCAGGTATAACATTTGCGTTATTGACAACGGCAAATACCTTGGATTCATTTCAAGAGCCAAAGCATTTACCGCCTACCGTTATCAGATGAAACGGCATTCACAGGAGTAATTACAAACTGTTTATTTTCCAGGCATCAGCATATTCTTTGCCAATTGTCCGGTATTTATTGTCAGGCATCGTCAGAATGATGCTTTTCATTTTATTATAATCAGGATTTCCGTTGGTCAGCATTTCCGGATCACACCATACAGAAGTTATTTCACCAACAATCCATAAATTTGAAGGCAGAATGATTTTTTCGACCAGTTTACACTCCAGATTCAACGGTGCGTTTTCTATAAGTGGTGATTTTTTCTGGTTTCCGAAAGTATAGTTAAATACATCGGATTTATCCGTTCTTTTGGCAGACACCATACCCACATAATCCGTTTCTCTTGTCAGGTTCTTTCCAGGGATATTTACACTGAATTCCTTATTTAAAAGTACTGCATCACCCGTCAGCCTGTGTTTACTTATTGCAAATCCAATCATTGGAGGATCAGCATTTACACGTGACATCCAGGCAATTGTGGAAAAATTGGGCTTCCCCTGAAACATGGTCCCAACAATGGCAATAGGCATTGGCAGGTACACATTTAAATCAATATTCTTCTTTAAACCCATAATAATGATAATTTTGCAAGTAAAATATAACGTAGTGACAGATTTAAAATAAATCCTTTAAATATAGAAAGTTTTTCCCATGTTCTGCCAGGAAGCAAAAGGAATGATTAATTTATCTTAAAAGAAATTCAACCAAATTAAAATTTTAACTACATTGTGCTTCCAAAAATAAAATAGTTTATTACTTTTGCAGCCCAAATCTTTTTGATCTGGAACAACGAATCTTCCAACGGGGCTCTTAAAAAGAGATCGAAACGCATGATCCGCCTCCTGGATTTAACAATAAAAATGTAATTAAATTATGTACGCAATTGTTGAGATAGCAGGTCAGCAGTTCAATGTAGAGAAAGGAAAAAAAATCTACGTTCACAGACTTGAACAGGAACAAGGAGCTGATCTTGAATTCGACAGAGTATTATTAGTTGACAACGACGGAAAAGTAAAAGTAGGAACTCCGGTTGTTAAAGATGCAAAAGTTAAAGCTAAGGTACTCGATCACGTAAAAGGCGATAAAGTTATCGTTTTTAAGAAAAAGAGAAGAAAAGGTTATAAAGTGAGAAACGGACACCGTCAGTATTTTTCACAGATTGAAATCACAGAAATCGAAGCTTAACTCCAAAATTATAAATTATGGCTCATAAGAAGGGAGCAGGTAGCTCAAGAAATGGACGCGAATCGGAAAGTAAACGATTAGGCGTTAAAATCTTTGGTGGTCAGTTTGCCAAAGCAGGTAACATTATTGTTCGCCAGAGAGGTACAGTTCATCATCCTGGTAAAAATGTTGGAATTGGTAAAGACGATACACTTTTTGCATTGGAAAGCGGTATTGTTGTATTCAAAAAGAAGCAAAACGACAAATCTTATGTTTCTGTAGAACCTACAGTAACTGAGTAACAGAAAAAAATTTTAATGATATCAGATCTCCTGAAATTTTTACCTTTGCGTAAAAATCAGGAGATTTTTTTATTAAACACATTTTACATGTTGACACTTAAATATATTTCCGAAAACAGAGATGAAGTTATAGCCCGTTTGCGGGTAAAAAACTTTGATGCTCAGGAATTGGTAGACGAAATCATTGCTGCAGATAAAAAACGTCGCGAACTAAAAAGCGCTTCCGATGATGCTCAGGCTGAAATGAACAACCTGTCGAAACAGATCGGACTACTCTTTAAAGAAGGGAAAAAAGAGGAAGCGGAGAATGCAAAATCAAGAACTGCCGAACTAAAAGAAAATATTAAGTCGTTAACTACAGAACTTGGAGAAATCGAGGACCAAATTCAAAACAAACTGGTTCTTCTCCCCAACCTACCGCACAACTCTGTTCCAAAAGGAAGGAATGAAGAAGATAATGAAATCATTCGTCAGGGTGGTACGGTTCCGGAACTTGAAGCCAAACAACCGCACTGGGATCTTATCAAGCAATATGATATTATTGATTTTGAACTTGGAACCAAACTTACCGGAGCAGGTTTTCCTGTCTATAAAGGCAAAGGAGCCAGGCTGCAACGTGCGTTAATCAACTTCTTTCTCGACGAAGGAGAAAAAGCGGGCTACAGGGAAGTTCTACCTCCTATTGTTGTAAATGAAGATTCCGGATTCGGAACGGGTCAGCTTCCTGATAAAGAAGGCCAGATGTACCATGTTACTGTCGATAATTTTTATCTGATCCCAACTGCAGAAGTTCCTGTCACCAATATTTACAGAGATGTAATAATTCCTGAAGAACAACTGCCTGTTAAAAATATGGCATACACGCCATGCTTCCGCAGAGAAGCCGGATCATGGGGTGCACACGTTAGAGGTCTCAATCGTTTACATCAGTTCGACAAGGTTGAAATAGTTCAAATCCAGCATCCCGACAAAAGTTATGATACGCTGAACGAAATGGTAGCCCATGTGGAAGGAATCATTACAAAGCTGGGACTGCCTTACCGTATTGTAAAACTTTGTGGTGGAGATATCAGTTTCACCTCTGCCCTTACATTCGATTTTGAAGTTTATTCGGCAGCACAGGAAAGATGGCTGGAAGTAAGTTCAGTTTCGAACTTTGAAAACTACCAGGCCAACCGATTGAAATGCCGCTATAAAGGGAAAGATATGAAAAAGCCGGAACTGGCACACACTCTGAATGGTAGCGCTCTGGCTTTGCCACGTATCGTAGCAGCCTTGCTTGAAAATAATCAGACTAAAGAAGGCATTAAAATTCCGGAAGTTTTGATTCCGTACACCGGATTTGCTGTAATAGACTAACCAAATATTATAAGATACAAAAATGGGACGGCCGGTCGGTCGTCCCATTCCTTTCTACTTCACTACTTCTACGGTAAGGTATAGTATATTTTAATACTTGGTCTCATCTGCTCATAATCATAATCACTTGAAGCAAAAGTTATGCCACCGGGTACATTTTCAGGATAATGTTGCAGCATAAATCCGTAAACCGGTGTATTTATCTGCCAGGATTTCCTAATTAATTCTGTAATATCATACACCCTGAGCGATGAACTCATCCAGGGTCTGTAATCCAGGTACATCATAACATCATCAATTGTTTTGGGTTGATTCTGCCAGGTAACCTCGTGCTCATCCCATGGTTCCACCACAGCTTTCAGTACCCCAATATTCATGGTATCCATGTTTTCATCAAACGGAACCTCAACTACGCTCAGTAAATGCAGTGATAATTCTATTTTTTGAATAGTGGCAGATTTAGGTAGAGCATTATCAAAATCAAACCGCATTAAACTGCGTTTGGTCCGCATGACGGCAAGAACCGGTTCGCTTAAAAACGATGCTGCCAGTTCTTTCGAGTCTCCGAAATTCTCTGCAGAATTCAAATCCGTAATCAATGCATCTTCCGTTGAGTCAGGAGAGGTCCTGATAATTATCTCATGATACTTATTTGAATTACCAACCGTTATCATTAACGGACTACCTTCCGTAGCTCTTAACAGTTGTTCATATGTAAACTCCAGTGTTGCACTATACATTTCGGTTTTCACCCTAAAAATATATGTCCCTGACTTATCTCTAAGTACGATTTTATTTTTACCTGCGGTAAAGTCAAACCTGTAGACATAGCCATCAGGATCCGTAATAATAACTCTTGCAGGTACCAGATTGAGTGGCCTTTCTAACAATGGATTATCTTCATAAACCAAGGCATAAAATACCAACGGATTTATAATTTGGATCCCAAAACTGATATACCCAAACTGATCCGGTGTCTGGCCGTTTACAGGTATTACTTCCACTTCTAAATTGGATTCTGCTCCCGGAACAATCTTAAAATCAATGGGCAACGGATGATTCACCAGGTAAGCCAGTTCAGCACCATATCTGGGTGAAGCATAAACCACTTCTCCACTGGAATTTACCACCATGAACTCTGTCAGAAAATAATGAC
Source organism: Quyinboa ferrireducens (assembly GCF_042436675.1). Lineage (NCBI taxonomy): Bacteria > Pseudomonadati > Bacteroidota > Bacteroidia > Bacteroidales > Quyinboaceae > Quyinboa > Quyinboa ferrireducens. The sequence continues at coordinate 23,873 of NZ_JBHMVA010000005.1, forward strand.
CTTCGTTTAGTTCAATCTTCTCACTTATATATTGATTACCAAAAACATATAAAGGCAAAATCTTTTTGTCAATTATAACATTACTGTCGCCATCGGCAATAGAAATTAAAAGATTTAAACGCGTAACAGAAGTTGAATCATCAAGCGTTGCAGATTTCAGCACAATATTAAGCTCCTCCCCAAGAACTGAAAAACCAACTTTTCCAGTCTTAAAATCCTGAGATGGTTGCCTTTCACATCCTGCAAAAAGCATAACGACCAACATCAGCAATAACGCAGATTTTCCTCCGGAGCATAAATATGACTTCATAACGACGAATTTTAGGTTAACTTTTGCTTTATCAAATTTACGAAACTAATTATTCTATATGTACAGACGAAAATGAAAATCAAATGGTTGCATTAAACTCAACTTTCTTTTGCATTGATGACTTTTGCGCGCGGAATAAAAAATTTTTACAATTTATTCTGGATAAGATTAACACAGGATTGCTTATTTTTGAGGCATGATCCTGATTGCAGACAGCGGCTCCACAAAAACATCCTGGGCGGTTATAGCCCCCAACGATGTTAAATTGATCACCACCCCGGGAATTAATCCGGCGGTACATCATTCCCATGTTATTGAAAGCGTTATTCAATCTGAGCTACTCCCGGCTTTGGGAACTTATAAAAACAAAATAGATCTGGTAGCGTTTTACGGAGCCGGCTGCAATACGTACGGCTGCAAAATATTATCAGACATTTTACAATCAGTTTTTAACTGTGAAATAGGCTGTAATTCAGATTTGACAGGAAGCGCCATTGCTACTATTGGAAAAGACGAAGGCATTGTATCCATATTAGGCACAGGTTCAAATTCAGGATTATTTATCAACGGAAATTTGAAAGAACACGTACCATCCCTCGGATACATTTTGGGAGACGAGGGAAGCGGATCATATTTAGGCAAACAGCTTTTGTCTGACTTTTTTAAAAGACAGATGCCACATAACTTAGCGGTTGACTTTAAGGACTTCTATGATCCCGTTGAATCAGAAGTTATCAATGCTGTTTATCGCAATACAAAACCCAATAAGTACCTGGCATCTTTTGTTCCGTTTATTGTCTCTAAGATATCTACGGAATACTGTCACAAGCTGGTAAAAAGCTCCTTCAACCATTTTTTTGAACGCAATATTTGTTCCTATACAGATTATCAAAACTATCCGTTATCATTCACAGGATCTGTTGCGTTTGGGTTCAGCAGCATCCTCCATGACACAGCAGAAGAATTTGGGATGAAAATCATTCATATCCTGCAAAATCCAATTGAAGGCATGATACAATATTACAAACAACAACTATGACAAACAGCATCACAGAATCCGATTCTTTTCATAATAATCTTGAAACCAAAAGTGTAAGCGAATTACTTCAGCTTATTCACGAAGAAGACAAGAAGGTATTGCCTGCCATCGAAAAGGAGATCCCCAAAATCAAAGAATTTGTGAAAGAACTGGTAATGCGCATGAAACAAGGCGGACGACTGTTTTATATTGGTGCAGGAACCAGTGGAAGGCTTGGCGTAGTAGATGCATCAGAGATTCCTCCGACTTTTGGCGTTGGCCATGGTGTTGTAATCGGCCTTATTGCCGGTGGCGATGGCGCCATAAGAAAAGCCGTAGAACATGCCGAAGATGATGAAGATCAGGGATGGAAAGACATTTTAAATTACAATCCCAATAACCTTGATACCGTTGTTGGGATAGCAGCATCCGGTAGAACTCCCTATGTAATCGGGGGCGTAAAAAAAGCCCGGGAAAACGGACTGCTAACAGGCTGTATAACCAGCAATATTAACACAAAACTTGCCGAAGCTGCAGAATATCCTATTGAACCGATTGTGGGGCCGGAATTCGTTACCGGATCAACCCGTATGAAAAGCGGAACGGCTCAAAAACTCGTTCTAAACATGATAACCACTACAACGATGATTCAACTGGGACGCGTTCGGGGCAACAAAATGGTAGATATGCAACTGACCAATCAGAAACTGATTGAACGTGGTACGCGTATGATTCTAAATGAGCTACAGATAAATTCAGAACAGGCAAAAAGCCTTTTGTTGCTTCACGGCTCAGTTAGGGAAGCAATCGATTCGTACAAAAAAACTAAAAGTTAAGCACTTCTTTCAATCTTTTGGCACCGCTCTTACTGGTTTTAATATTTTCACCACATTTTAATTGCAGAATAAACGTTTCCTTTTCGTAACGTTCCATTCGCTTAATTTGCTGTGTATTTATGATATACGACCGGTGTACCCGGATAAAATCATTTTCGGGCAGGTTGTTTTCAAAATAATTCATGGTAGCTTTTTTCAGAAAACGACCCCGTACGGTATAAAACATCACATAATCGTCCTCTGCCTTGATGTAATGAATATCCTCAACCGGAATAATTTCAATCTTTGAACGATCTTTAACCACAACACGATTTAAGGTTTCACTGTTATCCCTGATATCCTCCAGAAGTTTTTCTACTTTCTGGGGCTCTTTCTGCTGTAATCTTTCATTTGCCTTTTCAAGAGCCTGATTAAAACGTGCAGGAGTATAGGGTTTCAACAAATAATCGATGGCGTTCTGCTCAAAAGCCTTTAATGCATACTGATCGTAGGCAGTAATAAAAATAACATGTGGTTTTTCCTGATCCTCCAACAGTTCCAGCATTTCAAAACCAGTAAGTTTAGGCATTTGAATATCCAAAAAAACAAGATCCGGTGAGTGGTCCTTAATGGCTTTGAATCCGTCGAAACCGTTATTACACTCATCAACAATCTCATATTCTTCCTTTTGTGACAAGAGTTTTTTAACTAATTCCCTGGCGGGTTGTTCATCATCAATTATTACACAACGTATCATATTTTCTTAAATTGGAATTGTAATTACAGCTTTAAATGTATTTTTTTCTTTAATGGTTTTCAGCAAACCTTTTTCATTAAATACAAGTTCTAACCGGTCTGAAACATTTTGCAAACCAACACCTTCTCCTTTTCTCGGAACAGCTTCAGGATCAAAGGTATTACAAATTTCAATATAAAGCATATTATTTTTAAACTGTGCGACTGTTTTGATAACCACCGGATCCAGGCTTTCATAAACGCCATGTTTAATAGCATTTTCATAAATAGGCTGAAGGATCATCAAAGGCACTTTAACATCACAAACTGCCTCATCAATCTCCTCTTCCATGATCATCTTATCCCCAAATCTCAAATGCTCCATATCCAGGAATTTACGGCAATTTTCCAGCTCATCACAAAAGGTCACAAGTCCTTCATCTCCCCTTCTTAGCGAATATCTTAAATAATCTGACAGTTTCGCAAGCATATTACTTGCCCTTTCAGGATCGTACCCAATGAGATAATTAACAGAGTTAAGGCTGTTAAATAAAAAATGAGGATTAATCTGCGCCTTTAAAGCATTTAGCTCACTTTCACGAACAAGCCGCTGCATTTTTTCCTCGTTCAGCTTTTTCTCCCTGTTTTCACGGTAAATTAATATGAGGTAGCACGTGCCAAATAAAACAAGATAATAGGATAAGCCAATGGCGACCTGTTCTGTAGTTATATAGGTTTTAAAGACTTTGGCCGGATATATTGTGGCAAACAGGTTTATAATATACGTTGTTGAAAAGATCCAGATCCCGACAACAATTGTTGCACCGAGAATCTGACTTGAAGCGACACTCCAGGAATCTGCCTTTCCAGGACGGTTATAAACTGTAAGAGGCCATACCAGCAGACCCAGAAACGAAAAAATAACTGTAGACGCCACGGCATCTACAGTTGCATGTTGAATTGGATAGTGTGTTTCAAAATAGAGCCAGAGCAGATGTATAAACCCTACTATAATCCAGACTCCAAAATAGATTATTGTATTGATCCGGCTATTTAGGAAGGGATGGCCCATGATTTAGATCGATTTAATTTCTCCTCCTCCGAATATTGCCACTCCCTTTATAATCAGCGTACTTTCAGTATCCCTGATCCCGTCAAACCGTTTTGGCCTCATATCCTTAAATCCGCCCAGTATACCGGTCACTTCTAATTTTACATTCCAGTTAGCAGGAATAATGAGTGTATTACCTCCAAATATGTTGGTCAGTTCAATCACCTGAATCCCAGGAGCCAACCTGGCACCGGTCAGATCAATTTTGGATCCACCGAAAATAGCTGTTGCCTCGCCACCTTTAAACGACTGACTGTCAATCTTCACATCGCTCCCGCCAAATATTGCCACATTATCAAGTATATCGGTAGAAGAAATATCTTTATAATTTCTGAAACCCGGACGGCGGACTGTTCGGTTCAGTACCATAGTCAATCCAATAAAAATAACAAGTACCGGCCAGAATATCTGGTCAAATCTAAAAGAAAAATCAAACCTTTTATCTAACAATAGATAGGTTCCGACAATCACCAAAATAGACCAACCAACACCTTGCCCCCTGTTCCCTAACAAACCAATTAAGCCAATTATGATTAGTAAGGATCCCCAAGAGAATAAATATTCATGAATAAATTCCCTATCAATAACATTGACATTACTAAGGAGCCATAATACTCCAAAAAGAATGGCAACTAACCCGAAAGCTACTTTTCGTCTGTTTGCTGCTTTTAGATGCTTTATTGTTTCATGTGTTTCCATAACTCGACTTCTTATACAATTAATTACAGATCAAATATAAAACCATATAAGGCATGGTTCCAATAATTAATCGGTAAACGGGGATTTTTTAGATGGTAAATGAAGCACACATGAAATTTAGAAAGGAGAGATACCTGATTTCCATTTTATATTACATCCTGAACTTGGATTCTGATCTTCCTTCGGAATAACCTTCCCATCGAGCACCTGATCCAAAGCATCGGCTAAATCTGTTCCTGTTGGTTGCAACCCGTTTTTATGGTTCGATTCATCAAACCTGCCATGATAGACACACCGGGCCTCCTCATTAAAAATGTAAAAGTCTGGCGTACAGGCTGCTTTATATTCTTTTGCAACCTGCTGGGTTTCATCGTACAGATACGGAAAAGGGAAATCAAATTCCTCTGCTACAGCTTTCATATTTTCAGGAGAATCATCCGGAAAGTTCTCCACGTCGTTAGAACTGATTGCAACAAAACTTACACCCTCAGAAATATATTTGTTTGCAAAACGGACAATTTCTTCACGAATATGCTTAACGTATGGACAATGATTGCAAATAAACATCACTACCGTTATCATTCCTGAACCAAGATCGGAATAAGAATAAAATTTACCCGATGTTACTTCCTTTAATTTGAATTCAGGAGCTTTCTCTCCCAATGGAAATTCCTGCGAAAATGTAAAACTCATAATATGTGTTTTTATCGTCCTTCTGTATATTCCAGTTTCTGTAAAATAAAATCACAAAAACTTAACCAAATACGCTTATTTAAATGGAATAACATATCAAACCGTGAAGCGGTTTAATATAACAGACTAATTAACACTTAAATGAGATAATTTACTATTCTGAATCAAGATCGTAAGGCGTTTCCTGATAAACATAGTAATTTAGCCAGTTGCTAAACAATAAATTGGCATGACTTTTCCATCGCACAACCGGTGGTTGAGACGGATCATCATTCGGATAATAATTCTTTGGCATTTTAATATCGAGGCCTTTCAATATATCCCTTTTATATTCCTGATCCAGGGTATTGGGAGAATATTCTGTATGACCGGTTATAAAAAACTGACGCCCGTTTTTCCCCATAACAAGGTGTACTCCGGCTTCTTCAGAAGTAGAAATAATCTCCAGTTCGGAAACTTTTTTAATGTCCTCTTCTCTTACCTCAGTATATCGTGAATGAGGTGCAAAAAAGAAATCATCAAACCCCCTGAATATTGGAAGTTTTGAATCCGAATATGTATGTCTGAACACACCCGATCTTTTTTCATTCAACATGTATTTCGGGATTCCATAAAAATGATATAAACCGGCCTGTGCACCCCAGCAAATAAACAGGGAAGATGTTACATTATTAACAGACCAGTCAAAAATTGTTTTAAGCTCATCCCAGTATTTTACTTCTTCAAAAGGCAAATGCTCCACCGGAGCACCCGTAATAATCATACCATCATATTTTTTATGCTTAATGGTATCAAAATCATGATAAAAGGCTTTCATATGCTCCACCGGGGTATTCTTGGGTTTATGCCCCTTGATCCGAAGAAAATCCACCACAATCTGCAAAGGCGTATTACTCAGCAATCTTATCAGGTCAGTTTCTGTAGTAACCTTTAAAGGCATAAGATTCAGAATAACAATACGTAACGGACGGATATCCTGCTGACTTGCCCTGGACTCATCCATTACAAAAATGTTTTCTTTTTTTAAAGCCTCAATAGCCGGCAGTTTATCTGGCAGATTTAATGGCATAATTAAAAATATTTTGCAGTCCGCAATATTGCGGACTGCAAAAATAGTGAACTTAAACCGATTAGATTAAAAATAATCACATTTTTCAAGATGTATATTCAGCGGGTGACACTGCATTTTCCATAAAATTTAGTCACCCGGTGAATGGTTTCAGATTTTTTGAAGTGCCTGTTCAATATCTGCTTTGATATCATCAATATGCTCGATACCAACTGATAACCTTAGCTGGTCCGGCAAAATTCCTGCGCTTAATTGTTCCTCATCACTAAGTTGCTGATGTGTGGTCGAAGCCGGATGAATAATTAATGTTTTGGCATCACCAACATTGGCAAGATGACTGATAAGTTCAAGACTATCAACAAACTTCGATGCTGCTTCCTTGCCAGCTTTCAATCGGAATGTTAATACACCGCCGAAACCATTTTTCAGATATTTTTTGGCCAGCTCATGATACTTACTACTTTCCAATCCCGGATAATTTACGGCTTCTACGGCATGATGATTCTCCAGCCATTTAGCAATCTCAAATGCATTCTGAACTGTTCTTTCCAAACGCAATGAAAGTGTTTCCAACCCCTGGATCAAAAGGAAGGAATTAAAAGGGCTGATAGCTGTACCAAAATCACGCAGCCCTTCCACGCGTAAACGTATAGCATATGCAATGTTCCCGAACGGACCGTCTGCGCCAAACACATCATTGAATACCAAGCCATGGTATCCTTCGGATGGCTCAGAAAATTGTGGAAATTTTCCATTCCCCCAATTGTAGTTACCGGCATCAACAACAACACCACCTATTGATGTCCCATGACCGCCAATCCATTTTGTGGCTGATTCCACCACAATGTTAGCACCATATTCAATTGGCCTAAGAAGATAACCTCCAGCACCAAACGTATTATCTACTACCAGCGGAATATCATACTTTTTCGCAAGAGCACCAACTTTCTCCCAATCCGGTACATTAAAGTTCGGATTTCCCAGGTTCTCTACATAAATTGCTTTCGTTCCATCATCAATAAGCTTCTCCAAAGATTCAGATGTATCGTCCTTTGCAAATCTTGCCTCAACGCCCAAACGTTTAAAAGACACTTTAAACTGGTTATGCGTTCCGCCATATAAAAACGGAGAAGTAACAAAATTATCTCCTGCCTGCAGAATATTGTTGAGGGCAAGAAATTGAGCAGCATGTCCTGATGATGTTGCAACAGCTGCCACTCCACCTTCCAGTGCCGCTATGCGCTTTTCGAACACATCCGTTGTTGGATTCATTATACGGGTATATATATTCCCGAATTCCTTAAGCGCAAATAAATTTGCACCATGTTCTGAACTATTGAATACATAAGAACTTGTCTGATAAATAGGAACGGCCCTGGAATTAGTCGTTTCATCCGGTTCATGCCCAGCATGTAGCTGTAATGTTTCAAAGTGATAATTAGCCATGATTATAATATAATTTGAAGTTAGATATACAAAAATGTAAGAAAATAAATACTATGGATATTGAAAGAGGGACCCTCCTTCACTGAATTAAATTAGCGCATGAGCATGCGCATTCGCATACACATACAGTCATCTGTACTGATACAGTTGAAAGCTGAAAATATATATTCTGCATGTGTTTTCATATGGGCAAAATAAATGAAGATTTGTTAGTTTGCCAAACAAAAGTTTTAAAAATTTAGAATTTTAACAATTTAGACCAAATAAATATAGCATTGCTACACATAAAAAAAACAGGAACTAGTCCTGTTTTGTATCTCTGTATTTTTTTATACCATATGCCGTTGCCAAACCTAAAAGCAAAAGTACTCCACCTCCCACTGGCGCACCTGGTCCGGGAGGCAAAGGTCCCGGAGCCCCATATATTGTAGTAGGTGGCTTTTTACCTTTATCAGGCAGATCAGCTGCCTTAACTATCCCAAATAAAGAGATGAGTATTAGCAGCGTTAGTATTTTTTTCATCCAAACTTTCATTCACACAAAGCAATAACCTTGATTGGACCCTTCTAAATCCTCGCCAAAAGTAGAATAATTTAATTTAACAAAAAAATAATTTACTATTAGCTTCATATTAGATTTATCTTAAAAACAATCGTTTTGTAAAGCGCTTATTATTACTCTCATAATTAACAATGACAAACTGAGACGGAATATCACTTACTCCAATAACATTGTTAATACCATTAATTGGCTTTTCAATCAATACTTTCCCAGCCACATCATAAATTCTCACATTACCAATTGTATACTTTTCCGAAGTATTAATATAAAGATTACCAGTATTGGCATACATCAGGACTTCATCCGCCTGCTCTTCTCCAATTGCGGTTGAACTACCTACCACATGCACAATCAGTCTGCTTTTCTCTACTAACTGATCCATGTAAATATTTATTGTATCACCATCATTCAAATTGTAAAATGTTCCATCCTGCTTATCCTCCAGAACATATTCAAAATCTCCCATTGAATCATCAATTTTAAATGCCAGTTTATAGGTATCAATTTCAGGCACAGAAACCATTAATGGCACCTCCTGGGTTGGATAATCGTAATAAGAGAAGCTGTTAATTGACATATCGGTATTTCCCTCAACTGTATAAATCTGCGGTGAAACATTTGAAAAATTCTTTAACTTATACGCGTCATACTTACCTTCAAACAATAAGCCTGCATCTTCCTTATGACGGATATATGTCTCATCATAATATTTTTCACTGTCTCTGAAAATAGTTGTTTTCAGATAGTGTTTATCCTCAAGTGTTGCACTTTTAAACTTTACATCCAGATCAATGGAAAGCAAAGTGCTTGACATGAGCAATGTGGCACCTGAATTATTTGCTTTTGCAAAGAAAGCCTGCACCTGAGGGATCTTTTCGGTTGTTCCATCAATAGGATCACCTGGAATTACAAAATAATTCTGAAACGCATTGTTGTAATAATAAGAAGCCTGATCCACATATGATATATCAGCTCCAACCCATGAAAATGGTGCCAGATATGGATTTGATATTAAATTCCATCCTTTATCAGCATCAGCTCCTGTAGTTGTATAAGATAATGTAAAGTTTTTATTTGTAGGAACCACGGTACCAACAAATACTGCTTTTTGAGGTACATCACACCAAACAATATATCCTGGACCACCTGCCAAATTCCCTGAATTTACGGATTTCCAAACATAATCACTATGTCCGTTAGTGGCCCTTTCAACTTCATCATGGTAAAACACCCAATAATCGCCAGCGCTGTAGCTGTATGCTGAACCTGTCCAGTTGGAGGTTCCCAATGTAGCCCCCGGAATTATAGTTGCAACATCAATTGACTGAACCGGCACCCCAAGGAAATTCCATTGCCCACCAAAAAGATACTGTTCCGTTTCAATGGTCCCAAAAAAAGTACCGGCATTCAGGAACTGCCCTGTACCTGTAGAATTACTCATTAAATAGAGTTTTTTTGCCCGAAACAAACTTGCATTTTTAAATGCACCAAAATTACCAACAACAATATCTACTGTAGATAAATTTGTCAGGGCTGTACTAACCGGATAGTTGCTGTTAGAACAGTTATCCACGATAATATACGAATTTGATAAAGAAGGGATCGAACCTGATGTCCAGTTTGAAGCAGTCTGCCAACTGGTGCTTGTTGCACCGGTCCATACATTAACCGAAGAAGCTGTTTCAATGGCACCTAATTCCGTTCGGCTTCTTCTTGTAATACCATTCTGATCATCAACAGGGAAATTGTTTCGTGCACGTCCGGCGGCAACACGTATTCCATAATCTGTAAGATCCATAGTCGGCACAGTACCTCCATTATTATAACCGAATGTAGATGCTACAATATCATAAGGATATGACTCATAATAGTTATCTCCATTATATGTAATTCCGCCTGAGATGACCTCAAGTAAGTTTCTGTCACCACCTATTGTTATCGCAACAGATCCGTTTACATCATAAGAGGAATTATCAACAATAAGATTATTATATTGTGTCAAACTTATACCAAAGCTATTAACATACAGACCTCCTGTGCTATTATGAGCAATAGTATTATTCTTCATCAAAACAGATGTTCCACCAGAACCGCATGTAAGATATAGGGAACCAGTTCCTGTTGCATGATTTCCAAACGTACTGTTAGTTATGTCTAAGTTTCCGCTGCCATCTTCTATATCGTAGTACAAAGCAGCTCCATTACCACTGCAGGAATTAGAATTAAAGCTTGTTTTACTTATCGTACAAAGTATTCCTGTTCCTCCCCAATCATTTCTATGGTACATACCCCCACCATTGCTTCCAGCACTGTTGGAATCAAAATACACGCGCTGTAAAGTTACAGTTCCGGAAGTTATATATAATCCACCGCCATCTGTAGTTGCAGTACAATTAGAAATCTCTACATCCCTAAGCGTTAAATAATACGGTACATATGCATATACACCTCCACCATCTGTACCCGAACCATTTGCAACGGATAAAGATTCAATGATTAAAGCTTCAAATACATCAACATAAAAAACCTGATTTGTCCCTCCCCCGTCTAAGATTGTTACTCCAGGCCCGTTCCCCATAATTGTAAGCTCCATTCCGCCAAACGGATAAAGAGCAGATGTAATATTATAAGTTCCTGATGCTAATTGTATTGTATCCTGGTACCCTGCCCCATCCATCGCAGTCTGTATATTTCCTCCCAACGGCACATTTATCACAGTAGCATAAACAGCATTTCCAAGAAGAAACCCCGCAATTAATCCCAAAATAATCCCAAAACGTTTCATATGATGATACTTTTTGTCAATCTCACAAAATTAACAAAATATTAACAATAACCATAACAAATACAAAATATTTTCATAATAACATTCAAAATTCTATATATGTTCTTAAAAATTATGAAAACAGTTAATTTTTAATATATTTGTGGCACTTGTATATTTTGAATGTAAAAGTGTAAATAAGCGATTATGAAAAAAATATTGGTTTTTGCTGCGGTTGTTTTGGTAATTGTACTTTCTTCCTGTAAAACTTCCGAAACTTGTCCAAAAGCATATAGCGAAATCTTACCGTCAGAGTTAGCCGAATAAGTTCCTTTCATATTTTAACTCTTTTTTCATATTACAGTCTAACAAATATTTGATATTATGGACTGTAAATTATAATTTTGCGCCGGAAAAAAATACGAACTATATAAATTTTTAAGCAATGATTAAAATTGGTATTAATGGATTCGGACGTATCGGTCGATTCGTTTTCCGTGTAGCTGTTGCTACAGAAGGTGTTGAGGTTGTAGGTATCAACGACTTAATTGATGTTGACTACATGGCTTACATGTTGAAGTACGATTCAACTCATGGCCGGTTTAAAGGCACTGTTGAAGTTGTAGATGGCAATCTCGTAGTTAACGGAAAAACAATTCGCGTAACTGCTGAACGTAATCCTGCAGATTTAAAATGGGATGCAGTAGGTGCAGAATACGTGGTTGAATCAACCGGTCTTTTCCTTACTGATGAAAAAGCTCGCGCACACATCACTGCCGGTGCTAAAAGAGTTGTAATGTCTGCGCCTTCAAAAGATGCTACTCCGATGTTTGTTATGGGTGTTAACAATGACACTTATGCAGGTCAGGATATCGTTTCGAACGCTTCATGTACTACTAACTGTTTAGCTCCTATCGCTAAAGTTCTGAATGACAAATTCGGTATCGTTGAAGGTCTTATGACTACGGTTCACGCTACTACTGCAACTCAGAAAACTGTTGACGGTCCTTCTATGAAAGACTGGAGAGGTGGACGTGGTGCTGGCCAGAACATTATCCCTTCTTCTACAGGTGCTGCTAAAGCTGTAGGCAAAGTAATTCCTCAGTTAAACGGCAAACTTACAGGTATGGCCTTCCGCGTTCCAACTCCGGACGTATCAGTTGTTGACTTAACCTGCCGTTTAGAAAAAGGTGCTACTTACGAAGAAATTTGTGCTGCAATGAAAGAATATTCTGAAGGTGCAATGAAAGGCATCCTTGGTTATACTGAAGATGCAGTTGTATCTAACGACTTCGTAGGTGAATCCTGTACTTCTGTATTCGATGCAGGTGCAGGCATCAGCCTGAACGACAACTTCGTTAAAGTTGTATCATGGTATGACAATGAAATGGGATATTCTACAAAAGTTGTTGAGCTGATTCAGCACATGGCAACAGTAAAATAATTCCAGATTACAATATTAATTAAAAACCTGATCAACATTTGATCAGGTTTTTTTGTATCTATTTGTTCCGGCATTAAACGCTTTTAAATTTGATTTGTTATATCAGTTAGACCTGATAAAAGGAGGTCTTTTAACTAAAGTTTTTAATTTTACCTTTGCATTACTTACTTTAAAACAAAATTTTAAATTATGGTTTTTGATATTGATATGATCAGGAAAGTTTATGCTGGTTTTCCTGAAAAAATTGAAGCTGCAAGAAAAGTTGTTGGGAAACCTCTGACACTTGCTGAAAAAATACTTTATGCACACCTGTGGGATGGCAAAACAGATACAGCTTTTGTACGTGGAAAGTCTTATGTTGATTTTGCGCCGGACAGAGTCGCAATGCAGGATGCTACAGCACAGATGGCCTTACTTCAGTTTATGCAGGCTGGAAAAAAGAAAGCAGCAGTTCCTTCAACCGTTCATGCCGACCACCTGATCCAGGCAAGATTGGGAGCTGACAAGGATCTTCAGGAAGCATTAAACAAAAACAACGAAGTATTCAATTTTCTCTCATCAGTATCAAATAAATATGGAATAGGCTTCTGGAAACCCGGAGCCGGAATCATCCATCAGGTTGTATTGGAAAATTATGCTTTCCCCGGTGGCATGATGATTGGAACTGATTCACACACTGTAAATGCAGGTGGCTTGGGAATGGTTGCCATAGGAGTTGGAGGAGCCGATGCCGTTGATGTAATGGCAGGAATGGCATGGGAACTGAAATTTCCAAAACTGATCGGCGTAAAGCTGACAGGTAAACTCAACGGATGGACTGCACCAAAAGATATAATCTTAAAAGTTGCCGGAATTTTAACTGTTAAAGGTGGAACCGGATGTATTGTTGAATACTTCGGTGAAGGTGCTCAATCCTTATCATGTACAGGTAAAGGAACCATTTGTAACATGGGTGCTGAAATTGGTGCAACCACATCAACTTTCGGATATGATGATTCCATGAGAAGATACCTGACAGCTACCGGACGGGAAGAAGTGGTTGAAATGGCAGATGAGGTAGCTGAACATTTAACCGGTGATCCTGAGGTTTATGCTAATCCGGACAAATACTTCGATGAACTTATAGAGATCAATCTTTCAGAACTTGAGCCTCACCTCAATGGACCATTCACGCCGGATCGCGCAACTCCGGTTTCAAAAATGAAAGAGGTTGTAAAAGAGAACGACTGGCCACAAAAAATTGAATGGGGTTTGATTGGATCGTGTACCAACTCATCTTACGAAGATATTTCGCGTGCTGCATCCATAGCACAACAGGCAGTAGATAAAGGACTGGCTCCAAAAGCAGAATTTGGAATCAATCCGGGATCTGAACAAGTGAGATATACTGTTGAACGTGATGGCTATATTGATATCTTTAAAAAGCTGGGCACAAAAATATTTACAAACGCCTGTGGACCATGTATAGGACAATGGGCAAGAACAGGTGCCGAAGAAGGAAAGAAAAATTCTATAATACATTCTTTCAACAGGAATTTTTCCAAAAGAGCCGACGGAAACCCGAATACACATGCATTCGTTTCGTCGCCTGAAATTGTAGCTGCTGTTGCCATTGCAGGAGATCTAACATTTAATCCTATTACGGATTATCTGATAAATGACAAAGGTGAAAAGGTAAAATTTGATCCACCACACGGATGGGAGCTTCCTCCAAAGGGATTCGACGTGGAAGATGCCGGTTATCAAGCTCCGGCTAAAGATGGTGGCGATATAGAGGTGGTTGTAAAACCGGATTCGGAAAGGCTTCAACTCCTTACACCTTTTGCGCCATGGGACGGTGAAAACCTTTTGGGAGCCAAACTGTTAATCAAGGCTCAGGGAAAGTGTACTACAGATCATATTTCAATGGCAGGACCTTGGTTGCGTTATCGTGGTCACCTTGATAATATTTCGAATAATATGCTTATTGGTGCAGTAAATGCATTTAACGGTGAAACCAATAAAGTAAAAAGTCAGCTTACCGGTGATTATAGTGAAGTGCCCGCAGTACAAAGACAATACAAAGAAAAGGGCATTCCTACTGTAGTCGTTGGTGATCATAACTACGGTGAAGGTTCGTCCCGCGAACATGCTGCAATGGAGCCGCGTCATCTTGGCGTAAAGGTTGTATTGGTAAAGTCATTTGCGCGTATTCACGAAACAAACCTGAAAAAACAGGGTATGCTTGGAATAACATTTGCAGATGAAGCGGACTATGACAAGATACAGGAAAATGATGTGTTCAACTTTATTGATTTAAAGGATTTTGCTCCGGACAAACCATTAACAGTTGAGGTAGTACACGATGATGGTTCAATAGATGTGATCAAAACAAATCACACTTACAACGCACAACAGATTTCATGGTTCAAGGCAGGATCTGCATTAAACCTGATTAAACAACAATCGAAATAATCATTGCGCAATGCATAAAAAAGGGTTTCGTATATACGAAACCCTTTTTCTTTATCTTCTAAACATACTTTAATCTATCACAGTCACCCAACCGTAATTATCAGGTTCCAGACCATTCTGAATATCTCTGAGTTTTTTATACAGTTTCTCTGAAACCGGACCTGGCTTGCCATCCTTTGAATACACAAAAGACTTATTTAAATCTGCATCGTCTATTCTTGCGATAGGACTGATTACTGCGGCCGTACCACACATACCAACTTCACTAAATGATTCCAGCTCTTCATACGGCACTCTTCTTCTAACAACTTCAAGTCCCATATCTTCAGCAATCACCATCAGACTTTTATTGGTTATTGATGGTAAAATGGACTTCGATTCCGGGGTAATATACTGGTTGCTTTTTATTCCAAAGAAATTAGCCGGTCCGCATTCATCAATGTATTTCTTTTCTTTTGAATCCAGATACAATACCGCGCTATAACCTTCGCTATGCGCCTTCACGCCAGATCGCATGCCTGCAGCATAATTCCCGCCAACCTTAAGATTCCCAGTACCCTGAGGAGCTGCACGGTCAAATTCCCGCATAATAACCACAGGCGTAGGCTTGAAGCCCTCCTTAAAATATGGCCCTACCGGCGTTACAAAAACCATGAATAGATATTCATTGGCCGGTTTTACACCAACCTGAGAACCCGTGCCAATCAATAACGGGCGTATATATAATGCTGCTCCCGAACCATAAGGAGGAACATAATCTCTGTTCAATTCGACAGCCTTAACCACAGCTTCCTGAAACAATTCTGAAGGAACTTTTTCCATCAGAATTCCATCGGCGGAGCTTTGCATCCTTTTTGCATTTTCATCCATCCGGAAAATACGAATTTTCCCATCCTCTCCCTTGAAGGCCTTCAACCCTTCAAATGCCTCCTGCCCATAGTGCAGACAGGTGGCCGCCATATGTAATTCTATTTTATCTGAATCGTGCACCTCCAGCTCTCCCCAGGCTCCGTCACGATAATAGCAGCGTACGTTATAATCGGTTTTAATATAACCGAAATTTAAATTCGACCAATCTAATTTTGCCATACTTTTGGAAAAATAATTTGAGAAAGCGAATGTACTAATTTTAAGTGATAACTTTAATGAAATTTATCATAAATTGCACAAACGACACTAAAATGTGCAATTGCAATAGTTTTAAGTCTAAATCCGTGTAAATAAACTTAAAAAGTATATTTTTGTTCTCAACAACTAATCAACCCCGATTTATAACCAAAATATGAAGTTATGAAAGACTTTTTTAAATACGTGTTAGCATCTTTTACGGCACTTTTCGTGTTCTCAATCATTGGTTTCTTGCTTACATTAATGGTAATTGGTGGCATTGCAGCCATGGGTGAAAAAGAGGTACAGGTGAAGCCAAACAGTGTGCTTAACCTGAAGATTCAGGGCCAGATAGTAGAGCGAAAGATTGACAACCCAATCGAAGATCTTATTTATTCCGAACAGGATCAAATAAGGATGATGGGACTTAATGAAATTCGTTCTTCCATTTATAAAGCCAAATTTGATCCGAATATCAAGGGTATATATCTGAATCCCGGTTTATTCTCCTGTGGAATCTCAACAGTAGATGAAATCAAGGATTATATCGAGGATTTTAAAACAACCGGCAAGTTTGTCATCGCCTATTCAGGTAATTATTCTCAGTTGGGATACTACCTGGCCGCTTCAGCAGATAAGGTTTATATGAATCCTCAGGGCATGCTTGAATTAAGAGGGTTATCTGCCAATTACACCTTTTTTAAGAAGGCAATGGATAAACTGGGAATTGAGGCTAATATTTTCAAGGTAGGGAAATACAAATCTGCTATTGAACCGTTTATAAATGACCAGATGAGCCAATACAGTAAAGAACAAAGCGAAGTGCTGGTGAATTCGCTTTGGGGAACACTGAAAGACAGACTGGCTAAAGACAGAAATATAACTGATAAGGTACTGGATGATTTTGCTCAGGAGGGAATGATGCTATCCAATCAGGAAATGACTGTTTCATCAGGTTTGATAGATGATTTAAAGTACACCGACCAGATCATTGCTGAATTAAATGACTCCTGTGGTAGAAAGGAAACGGCTGAGCCCAATTTCATTTCGTTACAGAAATACACAAAAGCAAATGTTAAAACGGACAAAGAATATTCAAGAAATAAGATCGCATTTATTTATGCTGCCGGAGGTATTGATGATGGTTCAAACGATGGTATAAAATCCGGCGAACTTGCCGCATCCATCAGAAAAGCCAGAACAGATTCAACCGTTAAAGCCATTGTTCTCAGGGTTAATTCTCCCGGTGGCTCCGCATATGGTTCGGAACAAATCTGGCGTGAACTTGAGTTAGCAAAGGAAGGAAAACCGCTTATAGTTAGCATGGGAGATGTGGCTGCATCAGGTGGCTATTACATTTCATGCAATGCCCATACAATATTGGCACGTCCTTCAACCATTACCGGATCAATCGGTATTTTTGGCATGATCCCGAATTTCAAGGGGCTGACTGACAAAATCGGGGTAACATTCGATGGGGTTAAGACCAATGAATATGCCGACCTGATGAGTGTTGTAAGGCCCATGACCCAAAGCGAAAAAAACATGCTTCAGGCCTGGGTAGAAAGAGGCTATAATACTTTTCTTACCCGTTGTGCAAATGGCAGGAACAAAACGATAGAAGAAATAAACGAAATTGGGCAGGGACGTGTCTGGAGTGGAGAAGATGCAAAAAATATTGACCTTATAGACAAGTTTGGCGGAGTGAATGATGCGATTAACCTGGCAGCCGAGATGGCCGGTCTGGAAAGTTATCGTTTGGTCGAACTTCCTGAACAAAAAGATTTTTTCCAGCAGTTGATAGAGGACCTCTCAACACAAGTCAAGACCAGTATGCTTGAAATGCGGATGGGTGAAAATTATGAGATTTATAAAACATTAATTCATTACAAAGGGCTTTCAGGTTTACAGGCCAGAATGCCATACGAACTGAACATTCAATAAGCAATCGGATTTATGCCCGACAGGAAGAAACTTGCTATATTTCTCTGGCCGTTTTCTCTTTTGTACCAAATAATTGTTACATCACGTAACCTGTTATTTGATTGGGGAATTATAAAATCAGAGAAATTTGATATTCCTGTCATATCCATTGGAAATATTACAGTTGGAGGAACCGGAAAAACACCACATACCGAATACCTTATCCAGCTATTACAAAATAGATTCTGCCTGGCTGTTATAAGCCGGGGATATAAGCGTCAAAGCAAGGGTTTTGTATTGGGATCACGCAAATCCACTGTAAAGGATATTGGTGATGAACCCCTACAAATAAAACGTAAATTCCCAAAAATAACTGTGGCGGTAGATGCCAAACGCAAAGAAGGGATTCAGACTCTTTTAAACCTGGGAGAAGAAACAAAAAAACCGTACGATGTTATTTTACTGGACGATGCCTATCAGCACAGATATGTTGTTCCGGGTCTCTCTATATTAATTATTGACTATAACAACCCGATTGACGAAGACAGAATTTTACCTGCGGGAAATCTACGCGAACCGGAAAAAGAGAAACACAGAGCGAACATTATCGTCGTTTCAAAATGTCCTGAAAATTTAAAACCAATTGATCTCAGGATTCTTAAAAAACGTTTTAAAACATCTTCCCATCAGAGCCTGTATTTTACAGGCCTAAGATACAGTGAGCCACAATCCGTTTTTAATCATACCAGGTTATTTGAAAGTATAAATGAAAATTCTACGGCATTAATAGTTACGGGAATTGCAAATCCTGCTATTTTTAAAAAACATATTGACGGCGTTGTCAAAGAGTCGGAGCTACTTGAGTTTCCGGATCATCACCAGTTTACCCAAAAGGACTTTGACACTATTTTAAAACGTTTCAGAGAAATTGAAAATTCTGACAAGGTTATCGTAACAACTGAAAAAGATGCCATAAGACTGATTGAAATTGAACAAATTATACCGAAAGAAATTAAATCAATATTATATTATATTCCCGTCAGAGTTGAGTTACTTTATAACGGGAAAAAGGAATTTGATAAAACTATTTTAGATTATGTTAGCCAAAATAAAAGAAACCGCTGATTTCCTGAAAAAAGAAGCGTTTGTATCTGACGTTGCCATCATTCTGGGAACAGGATTGGGTGGTCTCGTGAATGAAATTAAAATTGAAAAAACCATTCCTTACGATAAAATTCCGAATTTTCCGGTATCAACAGTTGAGGGACATGAGGGAAGACTTATTAAAGGGAAAATCAATGATAAAACCGTGTTGGCCATGCAGGGCCGCTTTCATTATTATGAAGGATATGACATGAAAGAAGTGACTTTCCCGGTGCGTGTTTTTAAATTTATCGGAGTAAAAACCCTGATGGTTTCCAATGCATCCGGTGGTTTAAATCCCGATTTCAAAGTCGGTGATATTATGGTTTTAAACGATCATATCAACCATTTCCCCGAACATCCGCTGAGAGGAAGAAACTATAATGAACTCGGACCCAGATTCCCGGATATGAGCCAGGTATATGATCCTGAACTCATTAATACAGCTTTTGATATTGCGAGTAAAAATAATATCCAATTAAAAAAGGGTGTATATGTGGGAACCTCCGGTCCAACTTTTGAGACACCATCGGAATATATGTATTTCAGAAAAATGGGAGCTGATGCTGTGGGCATGTCAACTGTTCCGGAAATTATAGTAGCGCACCATATGAGCCTGCGCTGTTTCGCCATTTCTATCATAACAGACAGTGGTGTTCCAGGAGAAATTGTAGAGGTTTCGCACGAAGAGGTACAACAGGTTGCCGCATCGGCAGAACCAAAAATGACTCAGATAATTAAAGGTTTGGTAGATTCACTTTAACAATCCTTAGCGGATGGGTTCCAGGCCCATCCCCTCGGCGATCTTCAGCATATATTTTCTGGCTTCATCGTGTTCGTTAGGGATAATGCCGTCCAGGATGGCGTCCTTTATGGCTGATTTTATATCGCCAACTTCCTTACATGGTTTCAGATCAAACGTATCCATTATCTCCTCGCCGGTAACAGGAGGTTGAAAGTTTCGAATTTTATCCTTTGATTCAATTTCTATCAATTTTTCGCGTACCAGTTTAAAATTATTCAGGTACTGCTTCACTTTAGCCTCATTCTTTGAAGTAATATCAGCTTCACACAGATTCATTAAATGATCGATATCATCACCCGCCTCGAACAACAAGCGTCTTACAGCCGAATCCGATACAGTATCCTCTGCCAACACAATTGGCCTCATGTGCAGGTTAACCATCTTTTGCACGAACTTCATTTTTTCGTTCAAGGGCAGTTTCATGCGCCGGAAAATATTCGGGATCATTTTTGACCCCACAAAATTATGGTTGTGAAAAGTCCAGCCAAGATTATCATCGAAACGTTTGGTTCTGGGTTTTCCTATATCGTGTAAAATTGCAGACCATCTTAGCCACAGATCGTCGGTAACCTTAGACAAGTTATCCAGAACCTGTAAGGTATGATAAAAATTATCTTTGTGAGCCACGCCTGATTTTGCATCCACACCTTTCATAGCTGCCAGTTCCGGAAAAATAAGCTGCAAAAGTCCCGTTCTTTCCAACAATACAAATCCTACAGATGGTTTTGATGAAAGCACGATCTTATTTAACTCATCTACGATCCTTTCTTTGGAGACAATACCAATCCGTTCTTTATTCTTTTGAATAGCGTCAAAAGTTTCCGGATCTATTGAAAAATCCAGCTGGCTTGCAAACCTTACAGCCCGCATCATGCGTAACGGATCATCAGAAAATGTGATATCCGGATCCAACGGGGTGACAATTCGTTTATTTTTGATGTCTGTCAGACCGTTAAACGGATCGATCAGCTCCCCAAAATTTTGCTTGTTCAGTGAAAGTGCCAGTGCATTGATAGTAAAATCACGCCTGTTCTGGTCATCTTCCAGAGTTCCACTTTCTACAACAGGCTTCCGGCTATTCCTGCTGTACGACTCTTTTCTGGCTCCAACAAACTCAATCTCCAGATTATTAAGTTTTATTTGTGCAGTCCCGAAATTCTTAAATACATGCACACTGACATTTTGTCCTAATCTTTTTGCACATTGCTCTGCAATCCTGATCCCGTCCCCCAGTACAACAACATCAATGTCCTTCGAAGGCCTTTCAAGGATTATGTCACGCACATAACCACCTATCACAAAGCATCTCACATTTTCCTCTTCCGAAATGTCCGAAATTACTTTAAAAACCCTATGTTTGAGATATCTTATCATTTGTTAATCCATGAACAACGAAACAGATGATATTGTTTCAGCTTAAAAGGTGACAAAATTAAAAGATATTTTTTAATATAGATGTCAGCAAATTTTTTCTGGCACATATTTTGATATATAGATTTTTATATATTAATTTAAAAAAAATTTACGATGATTGAGCATTTAACAGACGAGACATTTAAATCAAAGGTTTTCAACTGGGTAGAAAATAAAGATTGGAAATTTGAAGGAGAAAAACCTGCAGTAATTGACTTTTATGCAGATTGGTGTGGGCCATGTAAGATGGTAGCTCCTATTCTGGAAGAACTGGCCGATGAATATGCAGGCAAAATTGATATCTATAAAGTTGACACTGAAGCTCAAAGGGAAGTTTCTTCTATATTTGGTATTCAGAGTATTCCTTCAATTTTGTTTGTACCGGTAGACGGACAACCACAGATGGCTATGGGCGCACTGCCAAAAGATACTTTCAAAAGAGCTTTTGAAGACGTATTCAATGTAAAATAATCCTTTAAAGGAACAAAACAACAAATATGAAAAAGAGTATTAAAAGCCTGGCAATAGCATTAGTTTCAGGTTTCGTTTTGATAAACTTCTCTTATTGCTCGAACAAAGCAAAAGGTGAAACCAAGGAGAAGAGTGAGGTGATAGATGCACTGCCTAACGAAGAGGCAAATGCAGGTGTAATCCATTTAACATCTGAAACATTCAGGGATCAGGTTTTTGATTACGTTAATAGTAAAGAATGGAACTATAAGGGTGACAAGCCTGCTATACTTGACTTTTACGCGGACTGGTGTCAGCCATGTAAAATGTTAGCACCGCACCTGGAAGCTATTCAGAAAGAATATAAAGGCGAGGTTCAGATTTATAAGATCAATACAGATGAAAACCGGGAAGTAGCCGGTGCTTTTGGAATTCAGAGTCTGCCTACCATTGTTTTTGTTCCCAAAGAAGGACAACCACAGGCTGTTATGGGTTATAGACCACAGTCAGATCTGGAATCAATTATTACAGAAGTACTTAAAGTTGAAAAACCAGAATAAGAATAAAGTAAAAAATTAAAAATCCGGTTTAAACAACCGGATTTTTTTATGCGTTATTTTTTATGGCGTTTTCTGAGTTCTTTAGCAACGTCTTCAATCCTGTAACCCTTATATGTCAGCATGACAATCAGGTGGTACATTAAATCTGCTGCCTCCATTATCATTCCTTCATCGGTACCGTTAACGGCATCAATAATTACCTCAGCCGCTTCCTCTCCAATTTTCTGGGTTATTTTATTAATCCCACGATTGAAAAGTTTAGTTGTATAAGATCCCTCCGGCATCTTTTCTTTGCGCTTCTCAATAAAATCCTGAAGCTGCTTGATAAACATAATGTCCTCACTGTTCTTTTCATTCCAGCAGGTATCAGCACCTGTATGGCACACAGGACCTTTTGGTTTTACCTTGATCAGTAAAGTATCATCATCACAATCGGATAAAATACTGACAACTTTAAGAAAATTACCGCTTTCCTCACCTTTTGTCCATAATCTTTGCTTTGAACGGCTGTAAAAAGTAACCAGTTTTTCATCAACTGTTTTATTATACGCCTCTTCATTCATATAACCAAGCATTAACACCTTGTTGGTTTTTGAGTCCTGAATGACCGCAGGAATGAGGCCGTCACCTTTTGCAAAATCAAGTTTCATGTTATTGTTATTAAATTATAATCTTACTGGTATTCCTTTATTATGCAAATATTGTTTTAAATCTTTAATTGCAATCTCTTTATAGTGAAAAATACTGGCTGCCAGTCCGGCATCAGCTTTTCCCTTTGTAAAAGTATCAACAAAATGGTCCATTGTACCTGCACCTCCGGATGCGATAACCGGAATTGATAAATTCTCTGAAAGAGTTCTGAGCGCATCGTTTGCAAAACCATTTTTCGTCCCGTCATGGTTCATACTGGTAAATAATATTTCACCTGCTCCGCGCGATTCTGCTTCCTTTGCCCAGGAAAACAACTCCTTATCGGTTGGAATTCTACCTCCATTAACAGTTACAGTCCAGTGATTGTTTGCTTCCCTTGCATCGATAGCACACACCACAAACTGATTCCCAAAGTTTTTTGCCAGATCACTAATCAACTGAGGATTTCGCACAGCAGATGAATTTACAGAAATTTTATCAGCACCCGCATTAAGTAATGCTTCAGCATCTTTCAATTCGCTGATTCCACCACCAACGGTAAACGGAATATTAATATGATGTGCAATTCTTCCAACCAGATCCACAAAGGTTTTCCGCCCTTCGTGCGTTGCCGTAATATCCAAAAAAACCAATTCATCAGCACCTTGTTGCGCATACAAAGCGCCAAGCTCCACAGGATCACCCACGGCCTTTATACCCACAAAGTTTATTCCCTTTACAGTCTGACCATCTTTAATATCCAGGCATGGTATAATGCGTTTTGCTAACATATTTATGCATTTAATATATAGCGACTAATTTCCGCAAGAGAAATTTTACCTTCGTAAATCGCTTTTCCGGTTATTACAGCCGGCACATTATTTTCTTCAAGTTCAGTTATATCTTTAAACGAACTTACGCCACCGCTTGCAATCAAATACAATCCGGGAATTTCATGAAGTAACGATTTATACAACCCGGTTGAAGGCCCTGTTAGCATACCATCCCTGCTAATATCAGTTGATATAACCTTACTGATTCCCTTTTCAACATATCGCTTAATAAACGATCCGATTTCCATATCGGTATCTTCTGTCCAGCCGGTTACAGCTATTTTGTTGTCTTTGGCATCAGCCCCCAAAATAATTTTTTCACCGCCATATGCATCAATCCATTTCTGAAAAGTTTCAGGATCTTTAACAGCAATGCTCCCACCGGTTATCATTGCCGCGCCTGAATTAAATGCAATTTTCAAATCGTCGTTTGTTTTCAGTCCGCCTCCAAAATCAATGACCAGATTAGTTTTTGAAGCAATCCGCTCCAGTACTTTCCAGTTTACAATATGTTTTGCTTTGGCGCCGTCCAGATCAACCAGATGCAAACGACTTATTCCGTTCGCCTCAAACTCCAGTGCAACCTCCAGGGGATCTTCCCTGTAGGTGGTCATTTGGGAATAATCTCCCTGGCTCAACCTCACACATTTGCCATCAATAATATCTATTGCCGGGATTATTTCAATCATTTTACAACGCTAAAAATGCTTTTAAAATCTTTTCACCTACCGATCCGCTTTTCTCAGGATGAAACTGTGTAGCGTAAAAATTATCTTTCTGTAAGGCAGAACTGAACGAAACAATATAGTCTGTAGATGCAGCCGTTTCGTTTGACAACTCAGCATAAAAGGAATGTACAAAATACACGTACTCTCCGTTAATTTCTTTCGGTATAAAACTATTTTCAGGAACCGAAAGGCTGTTCCAACCCATATGAGGAACCTTTGTCATATTCTCCATTCCCGATTCAGGCCGAAACAATTTTACTTTATTTTCAAAGATTCCGAGGCAGTCTACATCATTCTCCTCAGAATGGCTGCACATAAGTTGCATACCAAGGCAAATCCCTAAAACAGGTTGTTTCAGTTCCTTTATAAGCTGATCCAATCCGTCTTTTTTCAGGTAAGCCATGGTTGTACTGGCCTCACCAACTCCGGGGAAGATAACCTTATCTGCAGCTTTTATTTTGTCAGGATCGGCAGTAATTTCAGCCTCAACACCCAAGCGGCTAAGTGCATGATACACCGATCGTATATTCCCTGCATTATATTTAATAATGACAACATTCATTTTCACTGCTCAAGGATTTCTGCAATTTTTTCTTTCATGGCATCAAACTCTTCCCTGTTGAAGAGCCTGGTCAGGTAAACAATTTTGCCGGTTTTATCGATAATCACATTTCGTGTTACTCCGGCTTCTTTCAACGCGAACCTGGCAAAAATACCTGCTCCCGGATCCAATGCCAACGGATATGTAATACCAACTGTTTTCGCAAACTCCTGAACCTTTTCAATAGGCTCATCCCGATCCACGCCGGCAAGGAAAAAATCGTCCCTGGATTTATATTTTTGCCAAATTTCACTTTCGATAAAAGGCATTTCTTTTCGGCATACACTGCACCAACTCGCTGTAAACTGGAGCATCACGACCTTTCCCCGAAGTGATGCAAGAGAAACGGTATCACCACTTACTAAATGAAGTACTAAATCAGGGGCCTTCTGTCCAACTTCCACAATATAGCCTCTGTCATCCTTCGACACTACTTCTCCGTTTGAAACTTTTATGCCTAGTCCAACGAATAATACAATTAAAAACGCGTATGATAAAAATGTTCTCATTCTAACTAAATACTACTGTTCTGTTTTTATACACCAGCACTTTCCGTTCCAGATGCTTTTGTACGGCCCTTGACAACACAATTTTTTCAAGGTCTCTGCCCTTACGCACCAGACTTAAAACTGAATCTTTATGCGTAATCCTAACCACATCCTGTTCAATGATCGGACCGGCATCCAAATCCGAAGTAACATAATGGCTGGTGGCACCAATAATTTTCACCCCCCGCTGGTGTGCCGCATGATATGGCTTGGCTCCCATAAAAGCCGGCAAAAATGAATGGTGAATATTTATAACCCGCTCAGGATAATTCCCGATAAAATCTGCCGAAAGAATCTGCATATACCTGGCAAGAACAATAAAGTCGATCTCATTTTTCTTCAGTAAAGCCAGTTCAGCTGCCTCCACTTCATCCTTGGTTTCTTTTGTCACAGGGAAATGGTGGTAGGGTAGTTTAAACTGTTCTGCCACATGTGCAAGATCATCATGATTGCTTATAATCAACGGAATCTCCACATCCCATTCGCCGGCAGCATGACGCGCCAGTAAATCGTAAAGGCAATGCGGCATTTTAGACACCATAATTGCCATTCGTGGTTTTCTGTCGGAAAAATATATCCGCCACCAGGTAAGATTGTATTTGATTCCAAACAATGTTTCAAAATAATCCTTCACCTTTTCCTTTGGGATCACAAAACCTTTTAAATCCCACTCGATACGTGTATAAAATATACCCTCCTCCCTGTCAACATGCTGATCAAGGTAAAGAATGTTTCCATTATTTTCGTTGATAAATTCAGTAATAGCAGCCAGAATTCCCTGCTTATCCGGACAATGCATCAACAATACAGCTGTCTCCCGTCCGTTTTTATCACCAACCATCTTCTTTAACTTTATTATTGGTTTGCAAAAATAACCAAAAGCATTTAATAAGTAGTAATAATTACGCTAACAGTTGTGAAACAAACATATTAATCACTTATCAATTATTTTTCACACCGTAAATAAAGATATATTCACCCTTATTTTACCATAAATTTAATGTTTGATTACATTAAAAAACATAGTATCTTAGCTACTCAAATTAAATACAACAAATTCCAGTATTATGAAAACACTTTTTAAAACAGTATTCATTTTAACAGCTATAGCATTAATACATTCCTGCGCGCCCAAAGCCCCGGCTAACAAAGCAGGAATTGATCCTCAGGCTTTCAATAAAGTGGTGGATGGGAAACAGGTTTCCCTTGTAACACTGACCAATAAAAACGGCCTGGAAATGACAGTTACCAACTTCGGTGCTAAGGTAGTAAGCCTTATGGTTCCTGATAAAAACGGTGAATTTACAGATATCGTTTTAGGATTCAATAATATTGATGACTATATGACTTACGAACCTTATTTCGGCGCAGCCATAGGCCGTTACGGAAACAGGATTGCTAATGCTGAGTTCACCTTGAACGGAGAGGTATATCACCTGTCAAAAAATGATGGCAACAATAGCCTTCATGGAGGTAAAAAAGGATTCAATGCTGTTGTGTGGGACATGGAAAAAGTTGATGACCATAGCGTTAAATTCACCTATGTCTCAAAAGATGGTGAAGAAGGATACCCCGGCGATTTAACCGTTCATATGACTTACCAGCTGACTGACAATAACGAATTTAAAATCAACTACGAAGCAACAACAGACAAACCAACAGTTTTAAACCTGACACATCACAGTTTCTTTAATTTGCATGGCGAAGGTGATGGAACAATTAATGACCTGGTTTTATACATTAATGCGGATAATTTCACTCCGACTGATTCAGTTTTGATACCAACAGGCGAAATTATTCCGGTCGCCGGAACTCCAATGGACTTTACTACACCAACGGAAATTGGTAAACGCATAGAAGATGACTATACTCCATTGATACTAGGGCACGGATATGATCACAACTTTGTTCTGAATCAGCCCGAACCCAAAGCAATGGTATTAGCCGCCAGTGTTTATGATCCGGTCAGTGGCCGTTACATGGAAGTACACACAGACGAACCGGGAATTCAGTTCTATGGTGGTAATTTCCTGGATGGAACTGTAATTGGCAAAAGTGGAAATGCCTATAACCACAGAACCGCATTGTGTCTGGAAACACAGCATTTTCCAGACTCACCAAACAAACCAAACTTCCCGACAACTGTATTAAACCCGGGTGAAACCTATACACATACCTGTATTTATAAATTCGATGTAAAATAAATCTCACATTAACATATAAAAAGAGCCCTCAACTGAGGGCTTTTTTTATGCTTAAAACTGCGTAAAGCTTCTACAAAATTCATATTATTTCCACAATCACATCATAATTTCTCATAACGTCCAATGCTGGCACGCTGTATTTATGCCTATTAAGCCACAATACAATTAATTGGCATAGTATTTAAACATATCCATACCATATACAAACTAAAACTGAATAGCATGGATAAATTATTCACATCTGATTTCTGGGAAAAAGTAATAAGTACATTATCAAACTGGGTCATAACAGAACTCCCTTCCATTGTAATTTTGATTGTCTTGCTTATCATTTCACTCAAAGTAATGGCATTTTTCATAACAAAACTGAGAGATATTCTGGCAAAACGTGCGCTAAACCAAACACCTGATGAACCCAATACAGAAGCAGAAAAACGTTTGAATACATTAATGGGAATTCTTAGAAAAGGTGCTTCCGTGATTATCTGGGCTGTTTTTATAATGATATTTCTGAAAAAAATAAATATAGACATAGGTCCTATTTTAGCCGGTGCAGGTATCCTTGGTCTCGCGGTAGGCTTCGGAGCTCAGGAATTGGTACGGGATTTCCTGTCCGGATTTTTTATCTTGCTTGAAAATCAGATCAGAACCGGAGATGTAGCCATCCTAAACGGCACGGGTGGCCTGGTTGAAAAGATTGAGCTCAGAACTATAACTTTACGTGATATGTCCGGTGTAGTTCATGTATTTCAAAACGGTAAAATTAACTCCTTATCAAACATGACAAAAGAATGGTCGGCTATGGTTTTTGATATTGGCGTTGCTTATAAGGAAGATTTGAATCAGGTTATGAAAATCATGAAGGAAGTTGCTGAGGACCTGAAAAATGATAAGGAATTTGAAGATAAAATACTTGAACCGATGGAAATATTCGGACTCGACAGTTTTGGAGACAGTGCGCTTGTTGTGAAAGGGAGAATTAAAACCAAACCGATCCAACAATGGACAGTTGGACGTGAATATCGTAAACGTCTGAAAGAAGCGTTCGATACACATAATATAGAAATCCCATTCCCTCACCAGACTATTTACTGGGGTGAAGAAATTGACCCGCTAAGATTAACAATGGAGAAAGCAGAGGAACAGGCAAAATCAGCCAGAAACTGATACACGAATACTTATATTATTTTGAAAAGGAGCCACAGAGCTCCTTTTTTACTCTGATTATTAATTCACAACCAGGCTTAACATTTATTTATAGCACTTAAATACAAACGAGAGGTTAATCTAAATTACACAATCTTAATACTTTTCACACCTTAATTTTAATATTAATTAATATTATTGTTTATTTTTTGTTAATTTTAATTTATTTTTTCTTATATTTACAATAAAATTAAAACAAATTATTATCGAAAAAACTTTTACCATGAAATCCAATATCCTATTTACGTTTGTTCTGATCACACTTCTGTTCTCTCTAAGCAGTCTGGGAAGCAACAGAAATAAAGCAGAAGCTAATGAAACTGCTCCGTTCGAAGAACTGAAAGCAAATGCATTAACGCCAAAGGCGACATATATTCAGGGAGAGCTTGAGGTGATTACAATGGAAAGTGTTGAGACGCATTCTGTTCGTGTTTCCGCCTTTCCGAATCCCATCAAACAGAATATTACCTTACTTACATTTGGGAAAAATAGTGAAGATCTCAGATTCCTCCTTAAAGGACAGGATAAGACATTGCTTGAGAAACAGATTAAAAACCCAAAAGAAAGTATAGAAATAAAAGATTACGAATGTGAAACATGCTATCTTTCAGTCTATAAATCAAACGAGCAAATCAAAAAATACAAGATTATAAAACATTAAAATATACCTTGTTGAACGATTGGATTCAACAGGTTTTGGGTGATTACAGTTACATTAAAAAAGCTGCCTTCCCGGGCAGCTTTTTTTTCATATTCTTTCTTAGCTTAAGCTTTTTCGATAAAATCAACAAGCCAGTCACCTACTTCGGATGTCTTAGCGGCTTTCGATTTATCATTGGCGATATCCTCAGTTACAACTTCGGCATCCATCGATGCATTAACAGCCTGCCTGATCAGAGCACCTTCATCCATAAGATTAAATGCATATTCAAACATCATTGCTACCGACAGAACAGTGGCAAGAGGGTTTGCAATGTCTTTACCTGCAGCCTGTGGATAAGATCCGTGAATTGGTTCAAACACACTGGTATGAATACCAATAGAAGCAGATGGCAACATGCCAAGCGATCCCGTAATTACAGATGCCTCATCAGTCAGGATATCACCAAACATATTTTCAGTCACCATGACATCAAAGTTTTTCGGCCACTGAATAATCTGCATGGCAGCATTATCCACAAACATAAATTCGGTTTTGACATCAGGATATTGTGGTGCAATCTCCTGTCCGACTTCCCTCCACAAACGAGAGGTCTCCAGTACATTTGCCTTATCGACAATTGTCAGTTTCTTATTGCGTTTCATCGCATATTCATACCCAAGATGAATAATGCGTTCTATTTCTTCACGCGTGTAGGTATTCGTATCATATGCCGTATTCCGATCTTCTGAACGCCCCTTCTCCCCAAAATAAATTCCGCCAGTCAGTTCCCTGATACACATAAAATCCGCATTTTCAACCAGATCTTTACGCAATGGAGACTTATGAATTAATGACGGAAAAGTTACTACCGGACGAAGGTTCGCATACAAACCCAGCTTTTTACGCATTAACAGCAGTCCCTGCTCCGGACGTACAGTTGCCTTTGGATTATTATCAAATTTCGGATCACCAATAGCGCCAAACAATACGGCATCTGAGTTCATACATAACTCATGTGTGGTATCAGGATATGGCTCCCCAACTTTATCAATTGCCGAAGCACCTGTAATACCAAATTCATACGTTAATTCATGACCAAATTTTGCACAAACGGCTTTTGTCACTTTCAATGCCTGATCAACAATCTCAGGACCTATCCCGTCACCGGGAAGAACTGCAATGTTTAATTTCATTTTTAATATTCCTTTCTGATTTAATCTCTTAAAATGTTTCTATGAGGTTCAGCATTTTCATGGTTGCTTTAATAGCTGCCTCTGACTGGTCAACATCCAACCCACGGGTTTTAAACTCCCTGTTGTTATATGACCATAGAATAGTGGTTTCAACAAGTGCATCAGTTCTACCTCCGGGAGGAATAGAAACCGAGTAATCCATTAATACGGGATGTTCCTTTTTAAGCCTTTTATAAATTTTCCACACTGTTTTCATAAAAGCATCATACTGACCATCTCCGGCACTGTTATCTTCGTAAGTTTTATCGTAGATCCTGATTTTTACATTGGCGATTGGCTTCAAACCATATGTCAGAGACAGCGAATAATTCAGCACCTCAATATTACTTTCATGTTCACCACTTTCCAGAACGTCAGCAATAATATAAGGCAGATCCTCTTTTGTTACCCGTTCCTTTTTGTCTCCCAGTTCAATTATCCTCTGAGTCACCCTCTTCTGCGAATCCAGATCCAGATCAATCCCCAACTCCTGAAGATTTTTCTGAATGCTTGCCTTACCCGATGTCTTTCCGAGCGCGTACGAACGTGTTCTGCCAAACCGTTCAGGTAACAGATCGTTATAATAAAGATTATCCTTATTATCACCATCTGCATGAATTCCAGCGCATTGGGTGAACACAAATTCACCAATAAGCGGCTTATTGGCAGGTATCCGAATCCCGGAGAATGTCTCAACCATTTTACTCACCTTGGTGATTCTGGACTCGTCCAGTTTGGTCTCTACTTTTAACTGATCATGTAACACACCAATTAAACTCGATAACGAAACATTACCTGCCCGTTCTCCCATTCCGTTGACGGTTCCATGCAAACCACTCACCCCGGCTTTTACAGCACTAAAAGCATTGGCTGCTGCCAGATCGTAATCGTTATGCCCATGAAAATCGAAATGTAAATCAGGATAACGCTCAATCATGTTGCTGCAATACCCGTAGGTCTGATCCGGATTCAGAATTCCCAAAGTATCCGGCAACATGAACCTTTCAATGGGTTCATCTTTTAATCCAGCCACTAGCTGAAAAACGTACTCCGGTGAATTTACCATACCGTTTGACCAGTCTTCCAGATAAAGGTTAACCTGTATTCCCTGAGATACGGCATAAGCAATTGTATCCTTAATATCGGCAATATGCTGTTCAGGTGTTTTTCGCAATTGCTGGGTTACGTGCCGTAATGACCCCTTGGCAAGCAAATTCAGCACCTTACCACCGGCATCACGAATCCAGTCCACCGAAATTTTACCATCAATAAACCCCAAAACCTCTATTGAATTTAAAAACCCATGCTCTGAGGCCCAGCCGGTAATTCGTTTAACAGCGTTAAATTCCCCTTCTGAAACCTTTGCCGAAGCTACCTCCAGACGATCTACCCTGACCTCCTCGAGCAGTATTCTTGCAATGGTTATTTTTTCATTTTGTGAAAACGATACGCCTGAGGTCTGTTCTCCATCCCTAAGGGTAGTATCCATAATTTCAACCTGCTGTTTCATGTTTTATTTGTTTGCCCGATTAATATGAAGATCAATAAAAACTTGATACTTCCCAGGTCTTTATTTTATCCATATTGCTGAGCAGATAGTCAATGTCATCATAACCGTTCAGCAAACAGTTCTTTTTATATCCGTTTATTTCAAAGGCTTCGCTTTCCCCGGTTGCATCAATGGTAATAGTCTGATCCGGAAGGTTAACAGTAAGAGAAGCCTTGGGATCCTTATCTACAGCTTCAAAAATTTTACTTAAAAACCCTTCACTTACCTGAACCGGAAGAACTCCGTTATTTAATGCATTATTTTTAAAGATATCTGCAAAGAAACTTGAAACCACAACTTTAAATCCGTATCCGGCAATTGCCCAGGCAGCATGTTCACGACTGGAACCACTACCAAAGTTTTTTCCACCAACAAGAATCTGCCCTGAATAAGTAGGATCATTCAATACAAAATCCGGTTTTGGTTGATCATTGCTGTCATAACGCCAGTCCCTGAAAAGATTGTCACCAAATCCGTCGCGGGTTGTAGCTTTCAGAAAGCGGGCCGGTATAATCTGATCGGTGTCCACGTTTTCAATTGGCAAAGGCACACACGATGATTTTACAACATTTATTTTTTCTATAGCCATTTTAATAATTTTTTCTTGTGAAATAATCAGAGATAATGAATGCTTGTTTCATTAATCCATTAATTCTCTCGGATCAGTTATTACACCTGTAACCGCTGCTGCTGCTGCTGTAAGAACACTTGCAAGCATTGTGCGGGCACCTGGTCCCTGACGTCCCTCAAAGTTTCTGTTTGATGTAGATACAGAATATTTTCCGGCAGGGATCTTGTCATCGTTCATGGCAAGACAAGCCGAACAACCTGGTTGTCTCATTAAGAATCCTGCTTTTTCAATGATTTCGATTAAACCTTCTTCCTGAGCCTGCTTTTCTACCTGACGACTACCAGGCACAATCCATGCAACTACACCCGGTGCTTTTTTCTTACCGTCAACAAAGGCAGCAAATGCACGAAGGTCTTCAATACGACCATTTGTACATGATCCCACAAAGACATAATCAACTTTCTTACCTTTCATGTTTTCGCCGGGCTTGTATCCCATATAATCCAAAGATTTCAGATAAGTTTTCTGTCCTGACTTATCTACCGTTTCAAGCGTAGGAATTGAACCTGAGATACCAACTCCCATTCCAGGATTAGTACCATACGTGATCATTGGTTCAATATCTTCAGCTTTGAAATTATATTCTTTATCGAATACCGCATCATCATCAGATTTCAGCGTTTTCCAGTAGGCCAATGATTTCTCCCACTCTTCGCCTTTAGGACCAAATGGTCTGTCCTTCAAATACTCAAAAGTAGTTTCATCAGGCGCAATTAAACCGCCACGTGCTCCCATTTCAATACTCATATTACATACAGTCATACGTGCCTCCATAGTCAGGCTGCGGAATGCGCTTCCGGCGAATTCAACAAAATAACCAGTAGCACCACCTGTTGATATCTGTGAAATAATATACAGAATAATATCTTTCGACGTAACGCCTTTTGAGAGTTTACCTTCCACATTGATACACATTCGTTTGGGTCTTGGCTGCAGAATGCACTGACTTGCCAGAACCATTTCAACCTCGCTGGTTCCAATACCAAAGGCAATTGTTCCAAAGGCTCCGTGAGTAGAGGTATGACTGTCACCACATACAATTGTCATACCGGGTAAAGTGTAACCATTTTCAGGTCCTACCACATGTACAATACCGTTACGATCATTTCCAAGACCATAAAGTGTAATTCCAAAATCATTACAGTTTTTTGTGAGTGTTTCCACCTGATATCTTGAAATCGGATCCTTAATTGGCTTATCCTGATCCCAGGTTGGTACGTTATGGTCCGGCGTTGCAATAGTTTTCTCTGGTCGTAAAACCTTCAGATCTCTCTCCCTTAAACCATTGAATGCCTGTGGGCTGGTAACTTCATGTGCAAAATGACGATCGATATACAACTGAGTCGGTCCGTTTTCGACCTCTGTCACCACATGAGCATCCCAAATTTTATCAAAAAGTGTCTTTCCCATTTTTATATTAAATTATTTCTTCCTTATTAATTAAATTTATTCAACGCATCGATATATGCTTCAACAGATGCTGTAACGATATCAGTATTAGCACCAAAACCATAATAAATTTTGTTGTTATATTTCAGCTGCATATGAACCTTTCCAATATCATCACTCCCTCTCGTTATTGCCTGAATAAGGAATTCTTCAAGAATTGCATTTTTCTTAACAATCTCTTTTACAGCTTTTATCGCCGCATCAACCGGGCCATTACCAGGCTCAGTAGATGAATATATTTTACCTTCGATATTCAGCCTAACCGTAGCCATAGGAATTGTGGTTTTACCACTTACCACCTGCAGAAAATCAAGCTTAATATTTTTCTGCCCCTGAGCTTTCTCACCCATCAGAATAGACAGATCCTCATCTGTAATATTTTTCTTTTTATCTGCCAGGTTCAAAAACTCCTGATATACTTTATCCAGTTCCTCCTGCACCATAGTATAACCAAGTACTTCAAGTCTGTGCTTTAAAGCAGCACGTCCTGAACGCGCTGTAAGAACTATAGAAGATTCGTTGATCCCAACTTCAACCGGATCAATAATTTCATAATTCTCACGGTGTTTCAAAACACCATCCTGATGAATTCCTGAAGAATGTGCAAAAGCATTTCGCCCTACAATAGCTTTATTCGGCTGAACCGGCATATTCATTAAAGAGGAAACCATACGGCTGGTCTGGAATATTTTCTTGGTATCTATTTCAGTTTTTAAACCAAGATCGTGACTTTTCAAAGTCATAACAACTTCCTCAAGAGAAGTATTACCAGCACGCTCTCCGATTCCGTTAATAGTTACCTCGACCTGACGTGCACCATTCATTACACCACTGACTGTGTTAGCTGTTGCCATACCTAAATCGTTGTGGCAATGTGTTGAAATTATTGCTTGTTCAATATTTGACACATTATCAAACAAAAACTTAATCTTCTCACCAAACTGAACTGGTAGACAATAACCGGTAGTATCGGGAATATTAACCACTGTAGCACCGGCAGCAATTACAGCTTCAACTACCTTCGCAAGGTAAACATTGTCTGAACGACCTGCATCCTCTGCATAAAACTCAACATCTTCAACAAATTTCTTAGCATATTTTACTGCTTCAACAGCACGTTCTAAAATTTCGTCTTCGTTAGAATTAAGTTTATACTTAATATGATAAGGTGATGTTCCGATTCCTGTATGGATCCTTCCCTTTTTAGCATATTTAAGTGCATCCGCAGCAACCTCTATATCTTTTTTTACTGCACGGGTTAAAGCACAAATGGTGGGATTTTTTACTGCTTTGGAAATCTCCACAACAGATTGAAAATCGCCAGGACTGGAAACCGGAAATCCCGCTTCAATAACATCGACTCCAAGTTCTTCAAGTGCTTTGGCCACTTGAATTTTCTCAATCGTGTTCAACTGACAACCCGGAACCTGTTCACCGTCTCTCAGCGTTGTGTCAAAAATATAAACTCTGTTATTATCCATGATTTGTAATTTGTTTCTTAATTTGAAAATTGTTAATAATTCACTTTTGAAATAACTTATTCCACACCCCACAAGGGGAGTCGTAAATTATTACCGAACTCACCAAACCGGAATATCTGCTTAATGAATATTAACTCTGTTTTTAACTGTTTTGTCCTCATCATAATATCAATAGGGTCAAGACCTCCTATTTAATACAAACCTCTTAAACAATCGAAAAGGCCATCCTGTTGAGAATGGCCCTATATTATACAACATACATTATCTACCATTCTCAACTCTTAAATCCAAGAATTAGAATACCAAGTAGAAGGCTGATAATGGTTGTTGTTTGTTTCATTGTTTACATTTAAATTTTGCGTTGCAAATATACGGATTGTAATAAAAAGACCAAATATTTTTAATAATTTATATTAATAAATATTGTTTTGATTATAATTTATAACATTAACACGCTTCAAATGTTTAAAGATTACTGCTTTGCAATAAAAAAATTATTGTTCATCTGGTTACTGATAAAACCTACCACAAGAGTCATAATGGCATTGAGTAGCGTAAATGATTCAACAGTATATTTAAACCAATATCCAAATATTTTTATATCTTGATATTTTTTATGATTTTTGTTTTCTGACTTTCACAATTTTCAAAGGATGGAAGAATCACTTCGGCAACTGGATAGTGTAGTTTTAAACTTTAATGCCAAATCCGTTGATATCATGAATATTGCATTGGCATTAATCATGTTTGGCGTTGCACTGGGAATTAAGTTTAGGGATTTTAAAGAATTATTTCATACACCAAAACAAGTTATTACCGGTGTAATTGCACAGTTCATAGCACTTCCGGCATTCACATTTGTGTTGGTTGTAATTCTGAAACCAACCCCTACTGTTGCTCTTGGGATGATCCTCGTTGCGGCATGTCCGGGAGGAAATATTTCAAACTTCATTTCTGCTTTGGGCAAGGGAAATACGGCTTTGTCGGTAACACTTACAGCCATTGCAACATTAGCCGCTATATTTATGACCCCGTTAAATTTCTCGTTTTGGGGAAGTATGTATATTGATTATTACAGCAAAATAGCGGCAGAGGGACTTCTGAGACCCATTGAGATTGACATTTTCCAGATATTTAAAACGGTCTTTATACTGTTGGGAATTCCTCTTATACTGGGGCTCCTTTTTGCTCATTATCTTCCCAAAGTGACCCAAAAGATTAAATCACCACTGCGTATTATCAGTATTATCATTTTCCTGGGATTCGTTGCAGGTGCCTTATTTGCAAATTTCGATCATTTTCAGAATTACATTCACCTTATATTCCTTATCGTCCTTATTCATAACGGATTGGCACTACTGACAGGATTCAGCATTGCCACAATTGCAAAAGTCAACCGACCAAGCAGGCGTGCCATAACTATAGAAACAGGCATTCAGAATTCAGGGTTAGCACTGGCCCTGATTTTCAACCCAAAGATCTTTCCTCCGGAACTTCAACTGGGAGGAATGGCAATGATTGCTGCCTGGTGGGGAATCTGGCACATTATTTCAGGCTTAACAATTGCTTTCTTTTTATCCAGAAAAGATATACGGAATGAACCGTCACAATGGACTCCGTCCTTTCTGTATGTATTCAAATCCAAAAGGAAATGATACATCAAACCTCTAAACTTTACGCACTTTTTAAACGGTATGTAAAATTTACTCACCGACTTTTCTACAAAAAAATTTATGTATCGGGTCTGGAAAATATTCCTGTTGGTGATCCTGTAATCTTCGGGCCAAATCACCAAAATGCATTAATGGATCCTTTGGCAGTACTTTTAACTACTCCTCTTCAACCTGTATTTCTTGCCCGCGCAGATATTTTTAAAAGCTCGATTAACAGGCCGGTTCTTCGTTTTTTGAAAATTTTGCCGGTCTACAGGGTCCGTGATGGAATAAAATCACTCGGAAATAACGACTCAACATTTAATGAATCAATCGGCGTACTGGAGGCAAAAAAACAGCTCGCATTATTCCCGGAGGCAAGACATCACGGGCAGAATTTTCTTTTACCTTTAAAAAAAGGGATCCCAAGAATTGCCCTTATGGCAGAAGAAAAACATAATTTCAATCTCAATCTTAAAATCGTCCCGGTTGGCATACACTATAGCAATTATTTTGGGTTCAAGGCCGATATTTGGGTAAACTATGGGAAACCAATTCTGGTAGATGAACTGAAAACATCTTATGCAGAAAATCCACAGCAGACACATATCATTTTACGGGACAAAATTGCAGAAGGGATAAAACCTCTTATGCTAAACATTGAAGACACCGAACGTTATAACGAAACCGAATTATTACTAAACCTTGAAGAAACGGTTCAGAACAAAAAACACACCCGGGATTACCTTAGATCTGCCCAAACCTTTATCAGGAATCTTTCGGATTTAAGTACAGAAAAAAAAGATACACTTTTAAGCGATGCAAATTTGTTACTGGAAAAGCTTAAAAATTTATCACTTGGCCCTTCGGATCTGTCTGTTTCTAATAAGCCAAGGTTTCTCACATATTTAGAACTTATTTTAGGATTACCTCTCTGCATTGCAGGCTATCTACCTACCAGGTTATTCACAGTACCGCCGTGGTTTTTATACCGCAACCTTAAAGACCGGCAGTTTGAAAGCTCTTACAAATACATGTTTATGCTTTTAGGTGCACCTGTATCATATGCATTATTCGCATTCGTTATTTCTCCTTTAATCCTTTCATCAGATATCTGGATTTCGATCCTCGTTTTCTTTGCTTTATTTTTCATTGGATCATATACATTAAGGTACCTAAACCTACTAAAAACAACATGGAGATATTTTCTTATTTCCCGAAAGATAACCGTTTTAAAAGTAGACATTAACAACCTGAAATCCCAATTGAAAATTTCTTTATCGGAACGGCAAGAATAATTTTGAAATGTTAATTTAAAAATTGAACTTTGTAATATACTCAACCCTTGGATTACAATGACTAAACTTGAATTAATTAAAGATTTTCTGGCTAAAGATTCGCCTATTGCAGTTGCAGGCGTTTCCAGAAATCCCAAGAAATTTGGGAGACAGGTTTTTGATAAGCTTTTAACCCTGAATTATCAGCTTTTCCCAATCAATAAATTCTGCAATAAAATAGGAAACATCAATTGCTATCCCGATGTAGATGCTTTACCTTCAGGCATTGACAAACTTTTAATTCTTACACCAAAAGAATTTACCGATGAGATAGTTGAGAGAGCGCACAAAAAAGGCATTAAAAAAATATGGGTACAGCAAATGTGCGACACCGACAATACGTTAAAACTTGCAGATAAGCTTGGATTAAAGTTGATTGTAAATGAATGTATTTTTATGTTTGCTGAGCCCAAAGGGATTCACAGAATTCATAAAACCTTCAAAATGATATTCGGCACATTGCCCAAATAATCATTTATCACCTTCGTCTTTTATTAGATCTTTTCCAAAGGCAGGATTTGGTTTAATTTCTTTTATTTCGCCACCAAGAGAAGTTTTGAAATTCTTTTCTGAGGGATCACCCTTAACATTAATTGTACTTCCCACGCTGGCTTTGGCCTCAATGGAATCTGACGAAAACACATTAACTGTTGACCCGGAATTACTTTTAACCACTACATTACCTGTTTTGAGTTCAAACGCATCAATTTTACCTCCCAGATTAGCTGATGCCTCAAACTCCCTGGTCTTTCCATAAACTTCTATAGTTGAAGCACCACTTGTAACCGCAACAACCTCACCAGCCTCTGATTCAGCCTTAATTACACCACCTGTTATAGTATACAACTTAACCTTTTCACCCCACAACGGACGCACAGTTTCAATATATGCCCCTGTATTGGCTTCTACATACTTAATCTGTTTGTATGACACCTCAACCATGACTGTTACATCCTGAAGTAACTTAGCTTTCATCCTCACCTTCAATGTCATATCTTCAACTTCTGTGATAACATCTTCCAAAGCAGCACCTTTCACTTTAACATGTGCCTGTTCCATGTCGTCATAAACAAGTTTTACATTGATGCCATGAGCAGCAATAACCCGGTTAAAAGGATCCAGGTTTCTTGTTTCTTCCAAAGTTTCCTGAGCATTAACAGCAGACACAAATAAAATTAAAAAAAGCAGAGACAATAACGATTTCATATTTTTGAATTTAATGATAACAAAACTACAAAGAATAAGACAGATTTACATATAAAAATACCCGGTCACAAAAAACGTACCGGGCATTTAATATCCTGTAACAACATCAAATAATCAGCATTGCATCACCATAAGTTCCAAAACGGTATTTTTCCTTTACAGCCACGCTATAGGCATCCATTACCTGCTCGTAGCCTCCAAATGCAGCAACCATCATCAATAAAGTGGAATACGGCATATGAAAATTTGATACCATTGAATTAGCCACACTAAAATCGTATGGAGGGAAAATAAATTTATTTGTCCAGCCCTCATAGGGCTTCAGAAATCCATCTGTACTTACCGAACTCTCCAGAGTTCGCATTACGGTTGTTCCGACTGCACAAACATTCTTTTTAAGCTTTTTTGTCTCGTTAACCTTATCCGCTACTTCATCAGTTATAATAATTTGTTCAGAATCCATTTTGTGTTTTGTCAGATCCTCAACATCAATTTCCCTGAAGTTCCCTAATCCCGCATGCAAAGTAACAAATCCAAACTCTGTGCCTTTAATTTCGAAACGTTTCAGCAACTCTCTGCTAAAATGCAAACCCGCTGTTGGAGCAACCACGGCTCCTTCATGTTTGGCAAATATAGTCTGATATCTATCTTCATCGTCCGGCTCAACTTCTCTCTTCAGTATGTGTTTTGGAATAGGCATCTCCCCTAAACCAAAAAGTTTTTCCTTAAATTCATCATAAGGTCCATCATACAAAAACCTCAAAGTTCTTCCCCGTGAAGTAGTATTATCAATCACCTCAGCGACCAGGCTGTCATCATCACCAAAATATAGCTTATTACCAATTCTTATTTTTCTGGCAGGATCCACCAAAACATCCCACA
The DNA here is from genome assembly GCF_042436675.1 of Quyinboa ferrireducens. Taxonomy (NCBI): domain Bacteria; kingdom Pseudomonadati; phylum Bacteroidota; class Bacteroidia; order Bacteroidales; family Quyinboaceae; genus Quyinboa; species Quyinboa ferrireducens. Next base: position 65,205 of record NZ_JBHMVA010000005.1, read on the forward strand.
ATCTGTTTTCCCGATTCAATTCACGTAATAAAAACACCTCGATTTTAGCACCGGTTTTTTCTTTATTACCATATAATCTGGCAGGAAAAACCTTTGTATCGTTAAAAATCAACAAATCCTTATCATCAAAATAATTAATGATTTCCTTAAACACTTTGTGCTCTATCTTACCGGTTGTTTTGTCCAGAACCAGCAAGCGGGATTCGTCACGATTATAAGCTGGATGTAATGCAATAAGTTCGGTTGGTAATTTGTACTTAAACTTAGAAAGTTTCATATTCTCCTATTCAATTTTTAATACTACTCACATATAAACAACAGGTGCTTTATACGTAAAGTTTTTATATATGTTCCAAATTTTCTGTATTTTTTTCAAACTCTTCCAAAGAAAGGGCGTCCGCTATGGTATAATCACCTACACGCGTGCGCTGTAAACCAATCAAGTGACCGCCGGAATTCAGCTCCCTGCCAATATCCCGGGCTAAAGCCCTGATATATGTCCCTTTACTGCAAACAATACGAATGGTAAGCACGGGCAACTCAAATTTCAGAATTTCAATCTCATCGATCACAAGAATTTTGGGTCGCATTTCCACTTCCTCACCTTTTCGGGCATATTTATAAGCCCGTTTTCCGTTAATTTTTACTGCTGAAAATTCCGGTGGGATCTGTTGAATTTCTCCCTTGAATTTTTCCAGTGCCTGTTCTACTAATTCTTTTGTTATATGTTCGAAAGGATATGTTTGATCAATTTTTGTTTCCAGATCAAAAGATGGCGTGGTCTCACCGAGTTTAATGGTGGCTATGTATTCTTTAACTCCCGCCTGATAAAATTCTATTTGTTTGGTGGCTTTCCCGGTACAAACCAACATTACTCCGGTTGCCAAAGGATCCAAAGTCCCGGCATGACCAACTTTAAGTTTTTTTACTCCCAATTTATTTTGTAACCTGATCCTGATTTTCTTTACAAGATCAAAGGAAGTCCATCCCAAAGGCTTATCAAGGATTATTACTTCACCTTCTATATAGTTCATCAAACGATACTTAACTGATATCCTGACGCCAGCAAGATCAATATGACCACACCAACAATAATCCGATAATAACCAAAGGCTTTAAACCCATTTTTGGTTAAAAATGAAATAAACGATTTTATGGCAAGCATGGCTACAATAAAAGCAATTACATTACCAAATATCAGTATTCCAATATTATCGACAGTAATGGATTTATAATTTTCCAGCAATTTGTATCCTGAGGCAGCAAACATGGTGGGAACAGCTAAAAAGAAAGAGAATTCAGCAGCATTTTTCTTTGTAAGTTTTTGCGTCATACCTCCTATAATTGTTGATGCCGATCTGGATACACCTGGAATCATAGCTATTACCTGAAAGAAACCAATTATTAATGATTTTTTATACGTTACTTCCTGATTCTTTTCTTCATCATTATGCTTGAACCAGGAATCAACAAATACAAGAATAATACCTCCCAGCACAAGTGAAACAGCCACAACAACTACATTTTCCAGCAACTCATCAATAACATCACTGAATAACAATCCAAAGACAGCAGCCGGCAAAAATGCCACGAATAATTTATAGTAAAATTTCAGGCTCTGAAAAAACTTTTTCCAGTATAGAACAACAACACTCAATATTGCGCCAAACTGTATATTTACGATGAAAGCCCGTACAAACTCCGAATTCTCAATACCCAGAATATTCTGGGTAATAATCATATGCCCGGTTGATGAAACAGGAAGAAATTCTGTTAACCCTTCAACAATAGCAATAATCAACGCTTCTATCCAACTCATGTGCTATTTCTCCTACTATTCCACGTCCTGTTTTGGGCGTTTCATAATGGCATAAATTTCAAAAATAAATCCGCCTATGATTAAAATTGGTGCCAATGTAATTCTTCTGAAACTGTATAATTCCTCTCCGTTAAATACATTTGGGTCAGTACTTCCTCCTCCTGACATTAATATATAACCCAAGATGATCACTGCTAAACCAATCAGCATCAACACATAATTATGTTTTGATAACGGAAGATTTCCTTTTGAATTAATTTCTGAATTTTTCACTCCCTTGTATTTTAAATTTAAAAATAGAGTTCATCCGAACGTAATCTCAAATATTTATTTAACGCAAAATATGCCGACATCTGAGAAATTATTATACCAATTAACAACACCAGACTATATACCATTGCAATTAAATCAAGATCCTTCAGGCTGATAATTGCACTCAACTCATTCTGAATAGAATAAATAACAGCTGTAAGTAACAAAATCGACAATACTGCAGCTATTAAACCGTCTAAAATTATCCGGTTCACAAATGGCCTCCGAATGAATGATCTGGTTGCTCCAACCAACTGCATTGTATTAATTAAAAATCGCTGTGAATAAATTGCCAGGCGAATAGTATTATTTATTAGTGCTACACTAACAATAAATAACAGCAAACAGAACAGCAGCAAAACTACTGTTATTTTCCGTACATTTTCATTCACAAGACTTACAAGATCCTTCTGATAAATAACTTCATTTATCTGCGGGTATGTTTTGAATTCATTTTCTATTATCGCAAGGCTGTCCGGATTGGCATATTCAGCTTTTAATTTGACCTCGATTGAAGCTAATAACGGATTATATCCCAAAAACTCAATAAAATCCTCCCCTAATTCTGACTGCAATTCTTCGGCAGCCTTTTCTTTATCAATGTACTGAGTAGATTTTACATATTCCGTGGCATCAAGATATTTTTGTATCCGGTGAACATCCACGTCCTTTGCATCATCCTTAAGTATAATAGAAAATCCTATATTTTCACGCACATAATCAGAAATCTGATCTCCACTGAAAATCAGTATTCCCATTATGCCAATCAAAAAGAGAACCAAAGTAATACTGATGGTAACGGTAAAATGCGAATTTACCACACCAACTCTTTTCCTTCTGATTCTTTTTTTTGTCATACTCTTCTTTAAAGGCTCAAAAATACGAAATTAATTCTTTTTGAAAAGTTCTTTTCCGATTGCACCCAAAAGCAATAAAATCAATAATAAAGACGAAGCAAGCGATACTTTATTGCCTACGGAATAAGACTTTGGTTCAAATTTAAATTCAATAACATGCTCTCCTGCATGAACCGGTAATGCCCTAAGCACATAATCTGCATTTATGTGATCAACAGGCTGACCATCAACAAAAGCATCCCATCCCTTCGGATAATAAATTTCAGAAAATACTGCCAACTGATCCGTTTTGCTAGTGGACTTGTATTTCAGGTAATTTGCCCTGTATTCTTCCAACGTAATTGTGGCCGTTGTATCCTTCACAAAATCGTATCCTCCTAACGCATCAGAATACGTTTCATTAACTACAGCTTCCTGATCAGGTCTGATATTCTTCATGGACTGAATTTCGGCATCGGCATCCGGGACCATATCAATCTTTGTCACAAACCATGCATAACCATATGCATATTTATTATATGCCGGTGCTGACTGCGGACTAAGAATAACATACTTCGTATTTAGCATATTAAGTATTGGTGTATGTTTAAACACATCCAACTGTTCTGTTCTGATATTTTTTGCAATGTACTGTAAATCATCATACATCCGATGTTCAATCAATTCCTGATAACGCCTCATTTTTGCAGCATCGTAACCGCCAATAGAGAAATGATAATTGGAAGTTGAAGCATCATTAAATGTTGAAACGGATAAATTAAGCACCTTAAAATCAGGGTCCTTGTCCTTTAAAATCGCTTTATCAGCATAGGTCTGCTCATAACCTACTCCTGGCTTATAACGCACCAGATCTTTATTGCTCAAATAGCGTTGATCAACAAACCATAAATCTGCTACAACAAGAACAGCCAACAATGCCAGGAAATATCCTATCTTCAACTTTTTATTCATCCATGCCCATATACCAATAAATGCAATTGCAATAAACATAAAAGCACGAAATGAATCAGACCGTAAAGCATGAACACGTCCGCTACGTAACAGCTCTACTAAACTGGCCGGCAGTTTATCATCATAAATCCCCGTATAATTTCCTGCAATTGATGGAATTATAGCAAAGACAAGCGCCAGACCACCTGTCAAGCCAAAACTCCAGTACATAGCCTTTTTCAACTTTTGTTTATCATATTCTCCTTTTATCAAAGCATTAATTCCAAGCAAAGCCATCAACGGCATAGTAAACTGAGCAATGACCATTAACATTGTTGCGTCGCGAAACTTATCATACATTGGGAGATAGTCAATAAATAAATGCGACAAAAACGGGAAGTACTTCCCCCATGAAAGCATTATTGACAATGCTGTTGCCACCAACAACCACCATTTATATTTTCCTTTGACAAGAAATAACCCAAGAATAAAAAGGAAACATATAACTGCACCATGATACATTGGTCCATCAGTCGATGGCTTTCCTCCCCAATAGAAAAAAGCACCAATCTGACGTTCTGCATCGTGCTGTGCCTCTTTAGCTGATGTTCCCGACTGCATGATTTGTTGCTTCAGACCCGGTAAAACCTTTTTAGTAAATTCAGATTCCGGCTTATAATCCGCTGATCCGCCTCCCCTGAAATCAGGGATCATCAAAGCAAAAGTTTCAGCAATACTATTACTCCATGAAAGAATATAATCTTTATCCAATCCTCCTGTAGCGACAGACTCATCCTTGGTCAATTCTGATTTACCACGGGTAGAATATTTTAAATACTCATATTGCGTATACAACCTTGAAAAATTACTCCCAAATGCCAACAATACAACTACCAACAACAAACCTACATTCTTCAGAAATGATGCATAAGTTTTATTTTTTATGGTTTCAACCAATTCAAATATGCCATAAATCAGAACAATAATCCCGGTATAATATGTCATTTGCGGGTGACCCGACAATATCATCAACGATAAAAATATTCCTGCCATTGCAGCGCCCAAAATCCTTTTCCCCCTGAATGTGAGAATGAACCCGGCTACAAAACCTCCCATATAAGCATAGGTATGCACTTTACTCATATGTCCTGCCTGCAATAGCACAAATGTATTTGTAGTAAATCCAAAGGCGAGAGCACCAATCATACTTAACCAGGGATTTACACCAAATGAAATAAGCAAAATATAAAAAGACAACATCGCAATAATCAGATAGCTGGAGGGTCTTTTCCCAAATTCTACTATTCTGTTAACAAACCGGGTAAGATTTGCTGTATATCTGGTGGAAATAAAATATGCCGGCATTCCTGAGAATACAGCGTTTGTCCAAAGCGGTTCTTCTCCGTATTCTTTCCTGAACTTTTCTATTTCACTGGATTTAGCCGTCGCAACCTTGGTATCATGCCCCATTAATGACTTCCCTTCCAGTAATCCGGGGAAATAAGCATATGAGATAAAAATAAAAATTATTACCGGCAAACCGTAATTCAGGATTTTCTTAATTAGTGAATTATTCATTTTCAAATATTTGAATTAAGGATAAGTCTTTGTATTTGTACTGATAAGACTGGATATTTGGTTCGTTGCCAAAATTAAATTAATAATGAGACAAATACATATATCACAAAGCAAAACATTAAATTTTTACCTTAAAAAATCTAAAAATCGCTACAATTTAAGAATTTCGGCTGCAATCTGTTGAGATGCATCACCATTACCATAAAGCTGATGCGTAAATTTCTGTTCCTTTTGCATCATCTCTTTTGCGGAGCTTAGTATCCGTGCTGTATCCGCTCCTGACAAACAATTATATCCATTCCTGACAAGTTCCACCCATTCAGTTTCATCACGCATTGTAACGCAGTATTTCCTGAAAAAAAAGGCTTCTTTCTGAAGACCTCCACTATCGGTCAAAATGATTTCTGAATTTTTAATAAGTTCCAGCATATCAAAATACCCAACCGGTTCAATGACTTTAAACTTGTAATCCAGGTGCCTCTGCGCCATTATTTTTTTTGTTCTGGGATGCAGCGGAACAATTACTTCAGTTATTTCAGTCAATGCATTCAATGCTTCAACTATCGACGCCAGCCTTTGCTCGTTATCCGTATTCTCTTGCCTGTGAATTGTAGCAAGCAAATATGTTTTACCATTCAGAGCTAAATTATCCAGGATATGTGATTTTTCCGAAGCTTTCGCGCTGTAGAATAATGCAGCATCATACATTACATCACCGGTTCTGATTATTTTTGATCCAAAATTAGAGAAACCCTCTTCGCTCAGATTATTTACGGCAGTATCAGTCGGGCAGAATAAAAGGTCGGAAATACGGTCAGTTAAAATCCGGTTAACTTCCTCTGGCATAGCCATATTAAATGAACGCAAGCCTGCTTCAACATGAGCGACTTTAATTCCCAGTTTTTTCGCTGCAAGCGCTCCTGCGATAGTAGAATTTGTATCCCCGTAAACCATTAAAGCATCCGGCTTTTCTTTAAGCAGTATTTCTTCGATACCTTCCAGCATTCGTCCTGTCATTGCACCATGTGTTAATGAACTGATGCCAAGGTTATAGTCAGGATGGGGTATTTCCATTTCTTCAAAAAATACTTCAGACATATTCTGATCGAAGTGTTGACCGGTATGTATAATTACCTCTGACATGTCCGTCTGACGTATGGCTCTGCTTACCGCTGCGGCCTTTACAAACTGTGGTCTGGCTCCAACAACTGTAATAATCTTCTTACTCATAGTACTGATTCAAAGAGTTCAACCATTTTTTTTGTTAACTCGGATCGCTCATAAATTTTTATATTTTCACTTTTACAAGTCAGACTTTTATTCTTGAATGCCTTATAAAATGTGATTAAGTCTTTCTTCATTCCTTCCTGATCTTCAAAATCGCTAATACTTCCTGTTCCGGTTTCTTTTAAAATATGAGCTAAATCACCATCTACCGGTCCAATGGCAAAAATTGGCCGACCGGAGGCCAGGTACTCAAAAAACTTCCCGGTTAAAATCCCTTTCGCATTCGGAGTATTGTTCAAAGGCAAATAAAGAACGGCAGCTTTTTGTTCTGCAGCAATCACCTCATTGTGGGGAATATAGCTTATAAAATACACATACTTACTTAATCCGTATTTGCCAATATCCCTCGTAACACTAACATCATTTTTCCCCACAAGTATGAGCTCAAAATCCTCGCTGAAACCTTCTACATTTTCTATACAAAATGCCAGAGATGCCCAGAAATCCGAATGATTTCTGTCTGCATTAATGCTCCCCACATGTACGATTGAAAACTTTTCGGGATACTGAATATGTTCTGTTGTTATATCAGCCTTATCATACCCATTGGTTATCACCTGAATATCGCGATCCACAATTTTTTTAAACTCAGTAGCCATGTTTTCACCTACCGCAACAACCTTATCTGCCTCGCTCAGCACTTTCCTTTCCAGTCTTCTATGCTTCAGATCCGCAAACCGGCTCACCTTAAGCTTGTCATAAAAATCAATCTGCGTCCATGGATCCCTGAAATCTGCCACCCATGGGATATTGGTTTTATGCGACACACGATTTCCTATGACGTGCATGGTGTGCGGCGGACCGGTAGAAACAATCAGATCAACAGGATTATCTTTCAGGTAATTAATTAAATACTTTGAAGCTGGTTTAATCCAGTATTTTTTTGCGTCAGGAATAAAAAGGTTTCCACGAATCCAGACTGATATAGATTTCGCCACTGAATTAGCGGCCTCTTCCTCGAGAAAACCTGCATTTAAAGTCGATGTTTTTGATTTCCCGGTGAATATCTTATACAAATTCAATGGCTCCCATATCTTCAACCTTTTTACAATAGCCTCATCCGGAACTTCACTGTTTAAAGTGTAATCCTGTACCGGCGCTTCCGGATTCTCCGGTGTAAAGATGACCGGATTCCAACCATTCTCTGGCAAATATTTAGCAAATTTCAACCAACGCTGAACTCCGGCACCACCAGCCGGCGGCCAATAATATGTTATTATAAGTACTTTTTTCATATAAAGTATACAAATAAAATAATAATTAACAAACTATCCTTATCATACAAGGAATACATTTCCTTTTCAAAATATTATCTTTGTACAATATCATTTTTAAATTTATTTTCTAAGTATACAAACCAAACTAACTTTAATTACTTATGAACATCCTTTTTATTACTCAATTGTTCCCGGAAAAAGATGAAGGATGTTATACAAGCGGAGCCTTAAGAGAATTTATCGAAGAATGGGGCAAAACCGGTCACAAGATTAAAGTTATCAGGCCTCACTTCAATTATGAAAAAGACCCATTCCCTACAACCCCCAAATTTAATATAGGCAATAACATAGACATTGAATTTGTAAAACCTTTAAGAATTCCGATACTAAAATTATCTTACTATGATTCAAAAAAAATTATTAATAGACTTCCTTTCAAACCAGACATTGTTATTTGTCATCTTTATAATGCGTATTTTACATTTCATAACCTGGCAAAAAAGTTAGATATTCCATTTGTAATTGGCATCCATATGTCAGATATGAAACTATCTCAAATTAAATTTCATAAATGGCATCAAAAAACAATATTTAAAAAGGCATCAGGATTTGCATGCAGGTCCTATGCCTACAAAAAAATCTTTGATGCAAATTTCCCGGAGTTTAAAAGCAAATCTTTTCTTGCTATTTCCGGAATTCCGGAAACTTTTTTAATACCAAAATTTTCAAATCAGGATCAGAGAAAAAAAAATAAAAATACAAGTATTATAACAGTATCATCACTGATAAAACGCAAACAAATTGACCTAGTCATAAATTCACTTTCAAAAGTAAAAAATCAAGACTGGCATTTTACAATAATTGGAACGGGACCCGAGTTGCCTTATCTTGAATCCCTGGTAAAAAATTATGATCTTGATAACAAAGTTACTTTTACAGGCAAGTTACCCCGCACAATTGTAATCGAAAGTTTGCTTCAAAGTGACATTTTCATTTTACCAAGTTATGATGAAACACTGGGATTAGTTTATTTAGAGGCCATGGCTTGCGGCAACATAACTATCGGCAGTATCAACGAAGGGATTGATGGAATCATAACCGATGGTGAAAATGGCTTTTTATGCGATGCTTCAGACAAAGAAAACATATACCAAAAACTAAAACAGGTACTTAATTTACGCAATGACGAGATCAATGCAATAAGAATTAACGCTAAAGAAACGGTTAAAAATTATACCATTTCAAATCAGGCAAAAAAATATCTGGAAAATTTAAACCAAATCATTAACAATGATCATAATAAGGCTTAGAAGCGGACTCGGGAATCAAATGTTTCAATATGCATTTTTTAAGCAAATGCAATTCTGGCATGGCACAGAAAACGTAAAACTTGATATTGATACATATCATTGGAAAGTACACAACGGACTTGAAATAGACAAAGTGTTTAATATTGATTTAAATAATGATAAAGTATCTGCCAAAACAGCTTTAAAATTTGCAGATGTAGGTTACAGTTTAAGAAACAGAATAGCGCGGAGGATACGAGGGATCAGGCATAAATCTTATAAATTTTGGAAGGAAATGACTATTAATGACTATAAAAATATCAATAATGATATATATCTGGAAGGACATTGGAACGAGGAGAAATACTTCATAGATGTAAAAAGTGAAGTACGAAAATTATATACTTTTAATCATGAAAATATTAACCTTACTATTCTGAATAAAATCAAAACAACAGAATCTATTGGCATACATGTTCGAAGGGGTGATTATATTAAATATCCGGATAGTTTTCCAATGTGCACTCCTGAATATTACCTTAAGGGGCTTAAAAAATTGAAAAATAAGATATCCGTAAAAACTGAAGTATTTGTATTTTCGGATGAAATTGATTGGTGTAAGAATAACCTAAACATGATCGAAAATGTTACTTTTGTTCAAAACAACACTGCTTATCATGATATGATGATGATGAGTTTTTGTAAGCATAACATAATAGCAAACAGCACTTTCTCATGGTGGGCAGCATGGTTGAATAAAAATCCAAATAAAATAGTTATATATCCTAATGAATGCGACAGAACATATAGTTCTATGCCAAAACATTGGATTAAATTGTAAATTAAAAGATATGATTAAGGATCTCATTAAAAAAAACATTCCCGACGAATGGAGGTACAGAATTGTTGAATTCAAATACAACAACTTTCCTGAGAAAATTATACAAAAATGGGAGCAGGATGGTAAACCAATACCACCACATCCTGTAGTTAAACAAAAGACAATTAAAGAATACCAAAGAAGATATCAATATAATATTCTTGTTGAAACCGGTACTTATTTAGGATATATGGTATCAGCTCAAAAAAGAAATTTTGATAAAATTTACTCTGTAGAAATAAGTGAAAGCCTGTATAAAAGAGCCTATAAAAAATTTAAAAGATATAGCCATATAAAACTTATTCTTGGAGATAGTGGTGAAAAAATGGCAGATATTATTTCTGAGATTAATGAACCTGCAATCTTTTGGCTTGATGGTCATTACTCGGCCGGGATTACATCAAAAGGAGAACTTAATTGTCCAATATGGAAAGAGTTAGACGCCATTTTTACAAAGAATCTACCTCATATTTTTTTAATTGATGATGCCAGAGATTTTAAAGGTGAAAACGACTACCCAACTATTAAGGAACTAACTGAATATTTCAAAAAGAAAAATCCCCAATATAATATTACAGTTATAAATGATATAATTCGGGCAGAATTGTGACTTTTTCATTTCTGGTAAATTATTTTTTGTTTCTTAATTGAAGGTAATGGGACCAAAAATAGTTGGTGGAATTGATAAAAATTATTTGTAAAATACGAGAGCAAACCCGAAGGGGAAACAGGCTCTGCTGAGGAGCAACCTGTCAGCAATAAGGTTTGCCAATTGGAATAAGAGCCTTTCATCGTTTGTGATGGAAGGCTTTTCTTATTCCTTTTGCTTATGGCTTAGAAAACCTGTGATTCGAAGATAAATATCCGTCAAAGTATCGCTTCAATGTCCGCACAGAATACCCACCTTCAGCAGAGATGATTTCCAGTGTTTGCTTTTGGAGAAACAAGTTCCAAAACCATATAAAACGATTAGATGCAGATACTCCCTTGTTGATTCTCGTAAAATAAATACCACAATTTTTGCATGAAAATCGCTGCTTACCTGATTGAAACCCCCAGCGAATAACATCCAAACTACCACATGCCCAGCACGACTTTTTTGGGCATCTTTTTAAAACAAAAAAAGTTAATTGAAACACGTTTCAATTAACTTCTCTCTAAATATTGATAATACGGACAATTTAGAAGTTTTTACCAACTATTTTTGTCCGTTATATCTAATTGAACAAAGTGTAATATCAAGATTTGGCTGCTCAATGCAAACTTCATAATCTTAATAATCTGTTAATATTTTCCTTTAAACTACCCGGTTTGTACCAATGTTTTATAATTCGTTTAATCGTCTCAATTTCAATCGGTTCATAAAAACGAAAAAGATGTAGGATAAATGGAAAAGATAAAAACATAACTAATTTTATCGAAATTCTTAACAGTACATCAAGATTTTCAATTTTAATTCCCACAAAAATAAATAGCGAAGCAACAGCAAACAATAAAACCATTTTTTTAAGTTCATAAGGTATTAAATATGCTTTTTGAGCGCTTCTTAACAACATAACAAACAAAAAAAGCTGAGATAAAAGTGTGGATAGCGCTGCTCCATAAATATCCAGAACTGGTATTAAAAGTATGTTAAGCACAATATTCAAAACACCAGTAATAAAAATAAAGATCCCGATTACACCTGTGGCTTTTTTAATTGACAAACCAACAGTAATATTGTCTTTTAGTAAACCAAAAAACAAAGCCATTGCAATAATTGGGACTATACCATTAGACTTCCAATAAAGCGGTGAGCTTGTGAAAATTTTGATTCCCTCAAGAGAAAAAAGAGAAATTCCTAAGGCACCTATTATGAAAATGTAACCTGAATACGTAAAAACTTTTGAATAAAAACGTTGATTATTAGGTTCATTCATTTTTTTCATTCGCAACGGAGCGATCGAAAATAGCAAAGATGTTGATATTACCAGCTTAAGAACATTTGCAATCCTGAAACCTACTGAATAAACACCGGTCTCTTCAAGTCCCGACAATGAACTAAGCATGTATCTGTCAGTCACCGCTAACATAACACCTGATACTGATGCTAACATCAATGGGAATCCATAACGTATCATTTCATTGAAAATTTTGAATTGGAACTTTAATTCAATATTTCTTAACAAATAGGGAAACAGAATTATTAAGATGATAATTTCTGCTATCAAATTAGCTTTCCATATTGCCTCAAGTCCCTGATGCTTTAATAAAATCCAATATAATATTAGCAATAGTACAAGTGTAATTTTAAAAACCTGAATGAATACATATTTTTTTGAGAGTGACTGAAGTCTAACAAGACACAATATCTGATTATTTATTATCTGTATCCCTGCTGTTGCAAAAGTTAGGCGGAGCAGGTATGAATAATCTACATCCTTAAACAATAAGTTACTTAACGGATTTGCAAAGAGCATTAAACCTGCAATGGTTGGAATTAAAACAACAACCAAAAACAAGATTGTAGTAAAAAATATGCTGTTCTGAATGTTTTTGTATTTATCATCCCAGTACCAACGCGTCAGACTACTGATCATTGCGAAAGTTAAAAGCCCCAGCAATAGCTGTAGTGTTGCTTCCAAGACTGTTAACACCCCAAATTCCTCATGGGTAAGGTATTCCGCATTTGTATAAAGTGGTATCAATATTACACCTATCAGCTTTATTGCTATATTGCCCAAAGCATACACTGAGGTGTGTTTAGCTGTCTTTTTAAGATCCGTAAGCATTTATATATCTTAACTTTAAAATAATCCTACTGATACAACTAATCAGATTTAATTATGGTATGTATAATTTCCCTTGTTCTTTCTATCGCTTTTTCATAACTGAAGACTTCTATAAGTATTTTTTTGTTGTGCTCAACTTCATGCTCATTTAAAGCAGACAGTGTGGTACTTTTACTGTGGTCAAGATCTTCATCTATTGAAAAAATTAATATTCCCAAATCCTTGAAAAAGCTATAGATTGTATTTTCTTTATTCAGGTAAACTCTTGCTCCCAGCCAAAGGGAAGTCAGAATATTTCCAAAGGCCTGTGGCCTGATGTGATTCATTATAACAACGTTGCAAGAGCAAACTATATTATTGTATTCATCAATCGGCATAAGATTCAACACCGGATGAAAGTTTTGCTTCAGTATTGATCTTCCTTTGGCGAGGATTTGTTTTTGATATTTATTGTCACCATATGACAATGGAACGATAATCTTTCGCCCTTCTAATTTTAATTCACTAAGTGATTTAAATGCCTCAAGATGATTATTGGTAGGAGTAGCTGAATTACCCAACAAAATATTTTCCGCGGCAATTTTCTTATTTAAACAACTGCCCAAAGTATTTTCTATGGTGTAATAATAGTAATCAATTTGTTTAATGTCCTTATTATAAGGCTTTACAATTCTAAGGTTATCTTTTCTGTTTAAGTAATATTCAATCCTGCCAATAGCTTTACGTTTTTGCTTATACTTTGAATTTGCATAAAAAGCTATATTATAACTATTTTCAAAAATTCGTTGAATCGAATACCTCAACTGTTCTTTTCGTATTAGTTTTTTAGTTTCAGGCAAATAAAAATTCAGAGATTTATCCAAATCATAAAGATCAGCTCCCCATGGGATCCATGCAAATTTAGTTTTATCAGGGGCCTTGTTAATAATTTTCACTCGTTCGCCGTTAAGAGAGTGTATTACAACAAAATCGTATTTATCAATGTTATTTATGATCTGCTTATACTGATGCGAACGACTTGTAGCAGCAATTACATTTTCGGCCTTTTCAACAAATTTAAGTTTATAATCATCATTTGGAACATCAATTAAAAAAATATTCTTGCCAGGTGCTACCTCTTCAAATTGACTTATAGAATAGATTATAAATTTATTATCAGAAGATATATGAAGTATCATAACGTGTCAAAAAAGTGGAGAATACTATTGCAAATAGATTTAACATCATTTGTTGTTAACTCAAAATATAGAGGTAAGCGAATCAAATTGTCAGAATACCTATTACTGTTAACAAGGTCCATCCCGTCGTATCTTTTTAACATAAACTTACTATTATGCAATGATAAATAATGAAAGACAGCATTATACTTATTACTCTTTAAATGTTGAATCAGACCGTCTCTTACCTTATTCGATTCACAAACCAAATAAAACAGATGAGCATTATTACTTGCATAATCAGGTATATAGGGAAGTGAGACATAATCCTCAATTTTCTTGAGATTATTATAATAGCACTGCCAAAGTTCCATTCTTTTATTCTGAATCCTTTCAAGGTTTTCCAATTGTCCCCACAAGAATGCAGCAGTAATCTCTGAAGGCAGAAATGACGACCCAGTATCAACCCATCCGTATTTATTTATTTCACCTCTGAAGAATTCGGCTCTGTTAGTCCCTTTTTCCCAAATAATTTCAGCACGTTTACTAAACTGATCATCATTAATTGCCAATAATCCCCCCTCTCCACATTGTATATTTTTTGTTTCGTGGAAAGAGAATGTTCCTAAATGTCCTATACTACCAAGAGAGCGATCATTATAATAACTATCTATAGCCTGAGCCGCATCTTCTACCACAAAAATACCGTATTTTTCAGCAAGCTTCATAACTTTCCCCATATCCGTTGAAATACCTGCATAATGAACCACAACAATAGCCTTTGTTTTGCGTGAGATGAGCTTTTCAATACCATCCTCATCGATACCCGGATGATCCTTTCTGCTATCAGCAAAAACAATCTTTGCTCCCTGACGAACAAAGGCCAAAGCCGTTGAAACAAAGGTAAACGATGGAATAATAATTTCATCACCGTCTTTAATATCTAGTAATAAGGCGCACATTTCCAAGGCATCGGTACAACTGGTTGTTAGAAGTGTTTTCTTAAAACCCCACCTCTTTTCAAAAAAGAGTTGACATTTTTTGGTGTAATGTCCATTACCTGAGATGTGTCCACGAGACACTGCATCAGCAATATATTTTAATTCACCTCCTGCAATGTATGGTTTGTTAAATGGTATCATTATTTATTTGTTATATTAATTTGCTTTGCAGGATTTCCAACAACCACACTATGAGATGCGACATTTTTTAATACAATGGAACCCATTCCAATTATGGCATATTCTCCAATTTTAACATCTTCCCTGATTGAGCTATTCAACCCCACATGTGCTCCTTCACCAATAATCACTCTTCCACCAACAATTGACTTAGCAGTAATTGTTGAATACTGCCTGACTTTTGAGTCATGACCTAAAAAGCCATAAGCATAAATGTGTACATTATTCTGAACTTCAACACCAACACTGGTAGATGAGTAAGGCAGCATTAACACTCCATTACCAATAGTAGATTCAGGATTAACATATGCTAAAGGATGTATCCCAGTAGCAAGTTGTTCTTCAGGAATTTTTAATCCCTTTAGCTTTTTAGTCCGTTCCAGCTTATGTTTTGCATTATAATGCAAAGTGTAATGAATATAATATCCTTTATCAATAAAATACTGTATTTCGTTTGTAGCCCCCACAACTTTGTGCTTACCCAAATAATCGCCTGGGTTAATTATGTCATTTAAATACCCAACTATATTCCAGGTTTTTTTAACATTATTAATATCACAAAAAACCTGAGCTGCAATTTCTCCACTTCCGTATCCTCCAACTATAATTAAATCTTTCATTGTATAATTTTTAGAAAATTGAATTCATTTTCCTTTATGGATTAATGTGCATTTTTATACTTTTTTTGCATCCTATAACATCAGAGATACAATAAATAGTCTTTCATAAACTCCTTTTAACCATAACTCTTCTTTTAAAACTCAGAACTTTTTTATAATTCTGATTAGATGTATTTCTTTCTCCAATTACGAAGTCTTCATAATAATTCCCCAATTTTGACATATCCATATTGTGATAATATTGATTATCAATCCAAAATGAAATCCTTGCATTACACAGTGTTTTATGGGTTCATTTATTTACCTTTTCAATCATCATTAAGCTATATTTGGATATCCCCGTCAACACTACTCCATCCTACATATACATTTTTATATTGCTAGTTATACTTTATTTTTTAGTATTCCTTAAATCTGAATATTTTTTAACCAACTAAATGTAAAAGTAAAGAAAACTCTACTCAAATTTATATGGTTTATCTAAAACCAGTGTTATTGACTTAACATTTCTATTATCCAGTATTTTATTTTTCCACCCAATCCCCATTTTCCTTTATCAGTTTTATCAGTTTTTCCACGGCTTCTTCTTCAGGAATATTTCTTTCTATGCATGCTTTCCCTTTATAAAGGCTGATCCTGCCTCTTCCTGCACCAACATAGCCATAATCTGCATCGGCCATTTCACCGGGTCCGTTAACAATACATCCCATGATGCCAATTTTAAGGCCTTTCAGATGCGATGTTTTAGCTTTGATCCTGGCAATGGTCTTCTGAAGATCGAACAATGTTCTGCCACATCCCGGACAGGAGATATAATCCGGTTTTGTCATCCGGTCCCGTGATGCCTGCAGGATTGAAAATGCTGTTTGAACCAGTGTTTCCGGTGTTTGATTTTCATCTTCAAGCCACAGTCCATCTCCTAAACCATCTAAAAACAGAATACCTGCATCTGTTGCTGCTTTAAGCATGAAAGTTTCTTTGTCTGGTTCGGCATACGATAATTTTAAAACCACCGGATTTTTAATGCCTGCTTCAAGTAACCTTAAACGCAAGCTTCTTAGTGCTGCATGGCTGTTTTTATTTTGAGTCGACAAAACTAAAACAGTGTCTTCTTTCAGTCCTGCTAATTCATTCTTTTCAAAATCATCTTTCAATTCCACAAACGAAATCTCTTCGTTATCTGAATAAAGTTTGTTTTCCTTAAATATCAAATCTGGACGTAAATCACCTTTCAGTTCAACGGATCCAACCACAACCGGCACATTCTCACCTCCAACCTGCTTAACCGAATCAGAGATAACCTTTGAATACGAAAAAGGATGGTAAAAGGATGTATCAAACGTTCTCACGGGTTCGTGGCCTGCTCTTTTAGCTACATAATCAACCAGGGTCTTTGCCACAGGAATTTCCAGTTCAGGTTCCTCGCTTAATGAAACCCTGATCGTGTCTCCAATTCCATCCACAAGCAAAGCACCAATTCCAACAGCAGATTTAATACGACCATCTTCCGCATCTCCGGCCTCAGTTACACCCAAATGAAGCGGGTAATTCATGCCCTCATCTTCCATGGTTTTCACCAGCAATCTTACGGTATGAACCATAATCCTTGTGTTGCTCGCCTTTATAGAAAGTACAATATCCTTAAACCCAACCTCATTGGCAATGCGCAGGTATTCCATACACGATTCTACCATTCCTTCCGGTGTATCTCCGTACCGGCTCATGATACGGTCGGATAAAGAACCATGGTTCACACCAATACGAATGGCTGTATCATTTTTTTTACAAAGCGCCAGAAAAGGAAGAAATTTATACCTGATATTTGCCAGTTCTTCAATGTATTCCTTTTCAGTGTATTCTATCGTTTTGAACTGCTTGGCAGGATCCACAAAATTTCCGGGATTTATTCTGACTTTTTCAACCTGTTCTGCTGCAGCAAGTGCCGCCCTGGGATTAAAATGAATATCTGCAACCAATGGCGTATTATAACCTTTTAGTCTGAGTTTTCTCCTGATATTTCCCAGATTCTCAGCTTCCTTTGAACCCTGAGCAGTTAACCTGACAAGTTCCCCTCCGGCCTCAATAATACGAATCGCCTGTTCCACACATGCTTCAGTATCATTGGTATCGGTATTTGTCATCGACTGAATCCTGATCGGTGATGTGCCCCCAACAGTTAAATTCCCAATTCTTACTTCGCTTGTTTTCCAACGGTGGTATTGTGTCAGATTAATATAATTGCCGGACATATTTATCGTTTTGTGCAAAGGTAATTAAAGATTACAGACAGGAATTATTGCTTCTGTGTCAATTGAGATTGATCTATTCGCTGAACATTTGTGATTCCTTTTATCTTAACAAGTTTAAAGATAAGATTATTCACATCCTCAACATTATGTACATACAAATGAATGATCCCCTCAAACACACCATCATGAGAACCAAAATGAACCTCCCGCATATTTACATCCTGATCTTCTGAAATTACCTTCGAGATCTGGCTTAAAATGCCCTGCTTATCAATGCCATTAATTTTTATGATAGAAAGGAAAGAATGTAACTTATGTGAAATCCAGGTAGCATCAACAATTTGATTCCCATAATTGGACATTAATTTTATGGCTTTTTCGCATTGCCTTTTGTGTAGAATGACGTTATCGCTTTCATCCACATAACCAATGACATCATCTCCCGGAATTGGGTTGCAACAGGTTGCAACGGTATAATCAATGTCAGATTTATCATCGGTAAGCTGAATCGACTTTCGTTTACTCATCGGCTGAGCTTCCTGTTTTTTCTCTGCTGGCTGCTTATTCTTTTTATTACCGAATTGTAATTTCCAGTATTTTACAATCTTACTTTGTGTTTTCTCCCTTAAAATTTCCTGCAGGTTATCAATTGAAATATTTTCTCTTCCAATGCTGTGCATGAGTTCCTCCCTGGTTTCCAGGTCGAAATAGGTTTGTAATTTTTTTAGAATTCGTGCGTTGGTTGTCAGTTTTAGCTTATTGAGTTTATCCTCCAGTAATTTCTCACCTGCCTTAATGAACTTCTTCCGTTCGTTTTTGAAGATGGCTTTTATTTTGGATTTTGCGCGGGCGGTTGTAACAAAGCTAAGCCATTCTTCCTGAGGCTTTTGTTTACTTGATGTAATAATCTCAACCTGATCACCGCTCTTTAGTTTATGGCTGAGTGGAACCAGATTATGATTCACCTTTGCGCCAATACACTGTAAACCCAGTTCTGTATGAATTTCAAATGCAAAATCCAGAGCAGTAGCACCCTGAGGAAGCACCTTCATTTCCCCTTTAGGCGTAAAAACCATTATTTCCTGCGAAAACAGGTTGAGTTTAAAATCGTTCATAAACTCAATGGCATTGCTCTCCGGTGTTTCCAAAAGTTCGCGGATTGTTTTGAGCCAGCGTTCCAGTTCCGTTTCACTTGATTCCGGGCCGGATTTATATTTCCAGTGCGCCGCATATCCTTTCTCTGCTATTTCATCCATCCGCTGACTCCGGATCTGAACCTCAAACCATCGTCCCATTGGTCCCATCACCGTCATATGCAATGCTTCGTAACCATTGGCTTTTGGCACACTGATCCAATCCCTTATACGGTCCGGCTTTGGCCTGTAAATGCTTGTTATAGCAGAATAAATATTCCAGCATTGTACCTTCTCGTCCAGATATGTTTTGGGTTCAAACACAATACGGGTTGCCATCAGATCGTATACCTCCTCAAAAGGAATATTTTTTTGCTGCATCTTTTTCCAGATGGAATAGACCGATTTTATACGCTTTTTGATGGCAAAATTAAAGTCGAGCATTTTCAGCCGTTCCTCGATAGGTTTTGTAAACTGACGAAACAACTCGTCGCGTTCCTCTTCAGAATGGCTTATTTTGGATGCCAGATCGGCATAGGTTGCCGGATGTTCATATTTGAACGCCAGGTCTTCAAGCTCGCTTTTAATGTTATACAATCCCAACCGGTGACTCAACGGAGCATACACAAACAGCGTTTCTGCTGCAATTTTATATTGCTTATGCGGCGGCATGGAGCCAAGAGTCCGCATGTTATGCAGCCGGTCGGCAATTTTAATCAGGATCACCCTGATATCGTCCGACATGGTCAGCAGAAGTTTTCGGAAGTTTTCTGCCTGAATGGAATCGGATTTAAATGTGGTTGCACCGGCAATTTTGGTCAGTCCGTCAACAATGGACGCAATCTTGGGATTGAACATCTGCTCCATCTCTTCAATCGTGTATTCCGTATCCTCAACCACATCGTGCAACAGGGAAGAAGAAATTGAAGTCGCGCCCAGTCCGATCTCTTTAGCAACAATCTCCGCCACTGCGATGGGATGCAGAATATAAGGTTCACCTGACCTTCGACGCATACCATCGTGGGCCTGGTAAGCAAGCTGAAAAGCCTTTTGAACAATGGCAACATTCCCTTTGGGATTAACGCCTTTGTAATAGTTCAAAAGATCCTCGAACCTGTCATTTATAATCTTTATTTCTTCCGGTTGAAAATCTGACATAACCCTTTTCTAAGCGCTAAAGTATGAAAAAAGATATATATATAACACTTGAAGTAAATAATGTTATTTCTTTCTTTTAAAAATTTAGTATTTAATAGAGAATCAAGTATCAAGTATCAGGACTTATGTCTTTAACTGACAAAATGTAAGGAAAGTAGGAGACTAAATATTATATCTGAGGGACAGGTTGACTTTATTTGACTCACCCCAGACCATTCTTACAATATGTCTTGTTCAAGAAAACCCTCTCTTTCACTCCGCTACGCTTCGTGACATAGAGGTACCGTTTTGACATGAAAACCGGACATATTTCTTCCAATTCTATTTGTCTGATTGCAATCATTGCTAAATACTTACAAATCTATTCCAGTCACGCCCAAATGAAATGCATCTGTCCAAACACCCTCCTTGGGACCGATTGAAAATCGGGGTTAGGAAGGGCAGATTATACTTCACGTACAGGTTTGAAAGAAACCAGGATGGGTTAGCAATTTGACTCACCCCGGACCATTCTTCCAATATGTCTTGTTCAAGAAAACCCTCTCTTTCACTCCGCTACGCTTCGTAACATAGAGGGACCGTTTCGACATAAAAACTGAACATGGTTATTCCAATTCTATTTGCCTGATTGCAAGCATTGCTAAATACTTACAAATCTATTCCAGTCACGCCCAAATCAAATGCATCTGTCCAAACACCCTCCTTGGGACCGATTGAAAATCGGGGTTAGGGAGGGCAGATTATACTTTACGTACAGGTTTGAAAGAAACCAGGGTGGGTCCATTATATTTAACTCGGGGAGAAAGTTGGTATAAAAACTGAATAAAACTTTAATTCTATTCGTTTCTAGCTTTAATCCTTAAATATTATAGTACAGACTATAGTGTCGTTTAGCAGAACTTTTTTCGTGGATCGTTGTCTTGATTCTTGCATCTTGGTTCCTGTATCTAAAAAAATTACTTTTAATGTCACTTTTTTGTGACTTGTGGAACATATTACTGAGTTTGTTACTAAACAATGACGGATACCCAAAAGCAACATACCTTTTTAGCCTTACTGGAACCGGAGCATCAGGCCTTGTCTGACTACTGCAGGGCTGTACAACGGAACCGGCATAATGCTGAAGACTTAATGAGCGATACCTTGCTCGTTGCTTTTGAGAACCTTAACAAACTCCGTGACAGTTCTGCTTTTCGATCGTATCTTTTTGGAATTGCGTGCCGGCTAAGCAAAAAAAGATACCGGAATGAGAAAAAATCGGGTGAATGGAATGATGAAAAGGCCAACAACCTTATTTCAAATTCCTCTTCTCCTGATACAAACCTTGATGTTCAGGCGCTTTATAAAGCACTTGACCAACTTCCTGAAAAACAAAAGAACGCACTGATCCTTTTTGAGATCAACGGATTTTCGATCCGCGAAATCAGTGCCATTCAAAACAGTTCGGAAGATGCAGTAAAGCAGCGTTTAAAGCGCGGACGAGAAAAGTTAGTCAAACGACTAGGTGTAAAAAATGAGTAAGCCATGCAAAAAGATTTAAACCACATATTTGAGCAGGCTAAAAACCAAAAGCCATTGATTCCTTTTCAAACGGAGAAGGTAGATAAAGCTATGGCTAATGCCAAAAGTCGCAGGCAACCCAAACTCCGATTTAACCATCAGGGATTACCTAAAAACACCATCTTAAATCTTAGATTTTTTACCATCATGACCGGCATAGCATTATTAATAAGCCTTGTAACAGTCTTTTCACCAACACAACAGAAAACAGAAAACGAAACATATTCAGTACCTCAAATAGATTTTTCGGAAGTTATCTCTGACCTAATTCCGGAAGATGAAATAATGAAAGAAGAAACTGAATTGGATGAAGACAAATTAAAAAAAGACTTAGAACCAATTTCAGAAAACACTTTAACCCAAAAGAAAGCTGAAATAAATAATAGTACGAAAGAGAAAAAAGAGAGACTGACCTGTAAGATTGAAGACGTAGCCGAAATCAGAAAAACAGGAAGAGTTACATATATGCCCGGATCAAAACTAGATTCTGCTATTTTAGAGAAAATACCTGTGTTAAATTCTAATCAGATAGAAAACCTTGGCTTTACTAATTTTATTAATGGAACAGTCTATTTTAACAAAGACAGCAGCGGTTATTACAGAACTTTAATATCTACCGGATCTTACAATTTTGATTATCATCAAAAAATGAAACCAACGTTCTATATCGACAGTATACCTCAAAACACAAATAACGATTTCTATCCTGCATATGTGGTTTCGTTTAAACCATTAATTTACAGAAAACTGGTAGAATTTCAGGATATAAAAAATATGGAACTCGCACCTGTTAAGCTACCTGCAGGTACAAATCATTACGCAAAGGTGGATCTAATCGCATTTTTTGTTCCAAATGATAAATTCTGGGATATTGTTGAATCGCAGGAGTCGCAATCTAATAAGGATAACATTGTACTACATGAGCTTAAAGTTAAAAAATCAGCGAATGTATTGAGAAAAGAATTTATTTCATCAATCAATAAAATTGTCTTGGATAGTTCAGGCCTTTTAAAACTCGGGTTTCAAAAAAGGATGATATCTGACACAACTATTTGGACCTATCACACCAACTACTTTTCCTCAATGTTTTTGTTTTACAATGATACAATAAATAATACGAGTTCAACAAAAACAGGTTGGAGTCAGTCAACCACAGAAAAAGAATTTAATTCAGACGGAACGTATAACTTCAGACCGTTTACTGGTCCAAATTCCTATTATCGCAACCATTATTATAATTTCCAACATTTAACCCTTAATGATTTGTCTATCAGACCACAATATGCATGCACGACCAATGGAATGTTAAAATATGCAGACGGAATGACCTATTATGAAAAAGAGAATTTTAATACTGATTCACTTATATCAAATGTTAATAATTTAGTTCCTATTTTTATTTCATGGAATTCATTAGGCTATACCAGAAGTAGTTTCAAATCGTCCAGAGTAAATAAAAGTGATGGTGAAATCTTCTGGTTCGAACCTTCCGAAGAACTCTTCTCCCGTCTTCCTGATTCCATTGCCAATGAACTTCGCAAAGAATATAATATAAATGTACTGGGCATTACAGATAATAAAACAGAAAAAGCAGAGTGCAAATTTTTCCAGGCCTACTGCACGCCTATTCCGGGAGTTGGAATCATTGACCTTTTTCCCAATCCGGCAAACGATGTCATTAACATTACCATACCGCATACCGAAGATAATGAACTCACCATTCAAGCTGTGGACTTATCAGGGAAACGAACCGGCATTCATAAAAAAATCAGCTTGACTGGAACAGGGGAAGAAACTGTTGAAGTGAATATTGGAGAGCTTCAACCCGGCATGTACCTGTTTGTATTTTCAAACCAGGATGGCATGAGCCATAGCCTGAGGTTTATAAAGAATTGATTGATAATTAGCTTAACCTTAATCACCGGGTGAATATTTACATAACATTTATAATCACCCGGTGACTATAACTGCTAATCCAAAGTAAAAACATTATATTTAATGTCACTTTTTTTGTAATTTGCAGAACATATTGCAGAGCTATGCACAAGGTAAATGGTAGCATTTAATTTAATATGTAGACAAATTTTTGATAAAACCCGGAATTAAAACCACACAAAAGACAATAATAAAATTAATAGGTATGAAATATATTATTCTAACGACATTTTTATTGGGGTTTATTTCTTTGAGTTGCCTTTCCCAGCTAAAGGGTAATTTACATATCTCTTTATCAGAACCGAATTCGATAATTGATTTTCGTCCGCACAGTATGAGAACTCTTGATTTTAAGACAAATCAGCACGCAACAAAATCATTAATCTATGGCAAATAC
Organism: Quyinboa ferrireducens; assembly: GCF_042436675.1. NCBI lineage: Bacteria > Pseudomonadati > Bacteroidota > Bacteroidia > Bacteroidales > Quyinboaceae > Quyinboa > Quyinboa ferrireducens. The sequence continues at coordinate 89,535 of NZ_JBHMVA010000005.1, forward strand.
TTAAAGGTTCCAGAATTAAAAATCAATAAAGACTATGACCATAATAATAATTTTGCTTTGACTGACAAACAATATTCATTTGATAATATGCCCTGTCTAAAACCAGACATAAATAGTAGAATGCCGATATTTAAGCCTGATTCTACAATCCAATACAAATTATTAATTAAAAGAATAAAAACCGACACGTAATACTTTACGAATTGTAGCAATCTTATTCACCCTATAACTAATATGATCACTCTACTTTCATCCCGAATCTTGGATCGATATGCAGAAACCGAACCAGTAAAAAACCGGGAATGGTACAAAGCAGTACCCAGATAAAGAAATACTGATAGCCGATCTGTTCCTGTATCCATCCGGAAATCATTCCGGGTAACATCATTCCCAGAGCCATAAATCCGGTTGCAAAGGCATAATGCGACGTACGCAATTCACCTTCACAGAAATGAATAAGATAAAGCGTAAAAGCTGTAAAGCCCAGGCCATATCCAAATTGTTCAATAGCAATCAGAATACCGGTAATGGAAATATCTGAAGGTGGAAAGTAAGCGAGATATACATAAGCCAGATTCGGAAGGTTCATCGCCATCACCATGGGCCACATCCAGTATTTCAATCCCTTTTTTGATGCCAGAATTCCACCAAGCAAACCACCGCCTACCAATGCAAGTACGCCTACAGTTCCATATAAAAATCCTACCTGCTCCTTGTTGTACCCTAAACCGCCAACCGCAGGATCATCCATTAAAAAGGGTGCAGCAATTTTCCCAAGTTGTGCTTCGCCCAAACGGTATAAAAGAATAAAAAACAGTCCTATTAGTATTTGCGGTTTTTGAAAAAAAGCGGTCCATGTTTTAAAATAAGATTCAAACAGATTAATCAGGCTAAAAATTTTACGTTTATCATCCAGATCAGGCTTTGGGAAAATTAACCAGTGATAAATAGCAATTCCGAAATACACAACCCCGGTTCCAACAAAAATCAGCGTCCATGCCATTTTAGGATTTGAAGTTCGATTGCCTAAAATCCCTGCGAAAATAACAATGCCACCCTGAGCTGCAATCATGGCAATGCGGTAAGCGGTGTTGCGAATACCTACAAAAAAACTTTGCTCCTTCTGTGTCAGACCCAGCATATAAAAGCCATCGGCAGCAATATCATGAGTGGCAGAACTGAAAGCCAACAGCCAAAATACAATCAGACTCCATTTAATATACTCGGGCAATTGCAAGGACAGACCAAGTACCGCAAAACCTGCTCCCATCAGAATCTGGGTCACCACAATCCAAAACCGTTTTGTACTGATATTGTCTACTATCGGACCCCAGAACGGTTTGACTACCCATGGCACATAAAACCAACTGGTATAAAAGGCAATATCGGTATTCGACATGCCCAGATCCTTGTACAGAATAACCGACACCAGAATTACAACGGCATACGGCAGTCCCTGATTGAAATATAACGAGGGAACCCACGCCCATGGATTGACATGTTTAGTAGATTTTCTCAAGGCTGGTCTGTTTAAAATAGTGGTTTAAAATTTCTTCGAAGGAATAACCTTTCTCTCCCATCACAGCCGCACCAATCTGACACAATCCAACACCGTGTCCCCAACCAGCACCATGCAACTTAAACAGTGTTGATCCCCTAGTTTCGTCCGTTATCTTATCCACAACAAAAGCCGAACTCAGCAAATGTGACTCCGACAAGGCTTTGCGTATTTCCAGCTCCTTTCCTATTGTAATTTCATTTTCCGATCCTACAATTTTCAACCTGAATATTCTTCCAGAGGCTCCACGATCCAGGGGGATCAGATCAAGAATATCACCAATCTCTATCCCGATTTTTTTCTTTAACAACCGCTTTATTTCCAAGGCTGTCATTTCCTCTTTCCATCTGAAAAAAGCCGGAGTTTCACGGTCGTAATCATTCAATACCTGATCCAGAATTTTAGTATCGCTTGTATTACAAAAAGCGTCCATATCCTTTAAGATAAATGCTTTGGCGCCTGCCTCATCATAATAATTACGGGTATCAGTTCCTGTTCCGTCAAATACAGGTTGCAGATATGGCGGATTCTCTTCTTCCCAGCAGGTATCGAACCGTTCTGTTATACCTCCACAACATTTTGAAAACCTGGCATCGCAAATTTCGTCTTTAAATTTCAGCACCAAACCGCGGGTTTCCTCGATTGCTTTCAACGCCTTTTCATTTGTTATCCGGGTTATGCCCTGGTAACGCTGGCAGTGGTCGTCGGCACACACATCAAAACCTGAGTGATCCTCGCGATCGTACCAGCGTATAATTTCATTTGAAGCGTCAGCAATATGCGTGTCCGGTTTATGTTTTTGGATCAACTGAGCAATTAACCAGCTCCTGGACATCACTGCATGAGCTTTCAGCAACGCATTTGAGGCGGTCGCACTCATTTCGGATGAGATAACACTTTTAAGATAATCTTCCAGTGTTACGCGGTTAATCAACCTGATCTTTCGGTCCTCAATTTTAAAACCGAGTTCTCCTTTAAATGTAAGATCCTCCAACCTTTCCCAATGAAATCCAATCCCAAATACCACATCTTTAACCGTAAAGGTGGCATCGTTTTCGGGTTTAAGGTTCAAACCATCCGGTTCAAAATAAAAATTACCATCAACAACAAGCCCTTTGTCACTGATGGTAATTTCAATATTATTTGTAAACGTCTTTTCCTTGTTCGAATAATTACCGTGCAAACAAACCTCTATTTTTTCAGCCAGCAACAAACCGACCTCTATAACAGGTTCACTTCCGGATTCAAATATCACGGCCAGATTGCTTTCAAACGTTTTGAAAACCGTTTAAGATCACTGTCAAATCCAATATCACTACGGGTAACTTCCATGTATGCCTGCCTGATTAATTCCGGAGTAGCCTTATCAAAGTCTTCTTCACGGGGAAGGATACAAATTCCTCCCATATCAACAGCAGCAGGACTAAGCAATAAATTATCGTCATGTGAGCTGTAATAACATTCCGGACGATGCTTGTCCCTTGGCATAATAATTACCTGCCACTGATCTTCGTTATGAGTGGTAATGATGTTCACCATCGGTTCGCCGTTATCCTTGTTGGGCAAGGCATCCATTAAGGCGGCAAAAGCCATTTCAACTTCTCCGGCCCATGGTGATTTTATGACTATACCATTACGCAGATAATGTTTAAAAACTGATATATTTATTTTATCCGTTACAAAAAATGGCTCGGTATAGTTTAGTTTTGCGGCATCGCGTTCAACGGGCAAAATACCGGTAGTAACAGCCTGAAAATGGAAATGATCCGGAGCTGACGCCCCACATTTAGGACCGTTATAAAAAATTGTCAGACAAGGTAACTGTTCTGCGAGTTCAAGCATATCATGAAAATATGGCCCGATTTCCTGTTGTGAATGCCCCATTAACGGAATGGTAAAATGATGATGAAAAATCGGATAAGGATTTACCGTAATCAGATATTTATCCTTAAACGGAACACCGACCTGCATTGGAGGAAGATTCTCCTCACATAGAAAACAAGGCCGTTCGCTAATAGATTTTTCATCAACTTTGGCACTGGTTGATTTTATACGTTCAGCATTATATTGCAGATATATTTTTACATCATCAATCTCAAGCGTTCGTATCTTCATTTTTTTCAGGCTCCGATAGTTTTTAGACGCCAGCTGCCAGACAAACTTTTGCTGATCCAAAAGCGCAAAAACCATTTCCTGAAACTGTTCTCCTCCTGCAAAAGCTTCCAACATCTCTTTTTCAGCAATATGTTTCAGTGTTTCTTTCATCCCTCTCTTTTTTCCTGTTACATGAAATGCGTTTATTTAATTCAGTTGTACGCAACCAGTCTTTGTACCAGTTATTTCTGTTTTCCTGATATACATTAAGACTGGCATCAGAATTTCCTTCCCATCGCCGGCATAGATATACCGGGTCATAGATACGTGATGTTTTATACCGGCCTGATACGGCTAAAACAACAGCATAGTCCTCACCATAACTGGTGTTTGGAAATCTGATATCACGCAGGACATTTGTATAAAAAGCACGCGGGGCACCCAATCCGTTAATACGAAGAGCGTTATTCGCACCATTTTCATCCGTCCATTCTTTATGATCAATAATACCAGGCGGTAGATCTTTCAGGTTGAAATCAACCATTTTATATGACCCGATTACCATAGCACAATGATCACGGTAAAAAGTACTTATAATTCGTTCTAAAGTTCGTTCATTAAAATAAAGATCGTCGCTGTCAAGTTGAACCAGAAATTTTCCACATTGTTCATGGTCTAATGCCTCGTTCCAGCATCCGCCAATACCTAAACCCTTTGATTCAGGGATATGATGCACAACCCTTTTGTCTTTCTCTGCAATAGTTTGGATCACCTCTGTTGTGCCATCATCAGAATGATTATCTACTACAATGATGTTAAAATCGAATTCTGTTTTTTGTGATAAAACCGACCGGATAGCATCTGCGATGGTACTCACTCTGTTTTTCACTGGTATGACAACAGTCGCCTCAACCAGAAAATCATCTTCAAAAACAACTTCCATTTTATTCGGATCCGTTAATCCGTTAATCATTTCCAGATGTAAGGTGCAAACAAATTCCAATTCTTTCTGCCGCTCTTCCGATTCCCTTTTTACATAATCGAATTGTTTTTCACCACTAGCCCTTACGTCTGTTCTGTCGCAAATAAATAATGGCTCCGGGATGCGTGTTACCAGTCCCTTTCGCGAGGCAAACAACCTAAGCGAATAAAGAGATGAATACTCCAACTCCTCTGTAAATTCGCACCATTCTTCAAATGTTGATCTTTTGAACAACTGTACCACACCAAAGTCAAAATTATCACGCAGACTTCCGGGTTGATAATCAAGAACGGGTATTAAATCCTGATGCCCATCAGAACTCAACCAGTAATCTGAATAAACCATTTCAGATCCCTGTGAATGCATCACATTAATCATTCGGTTTAAACCATTGCCCACAATTTTCGGATTCTTCCTGTCTGCGATAATGGCCACAAATTCACTTTTTAAATATGTTCCAGCCTTTTTTAAAGCGTTTGTACAATAAGGATTTTTAAATCCAGAAAGTAAAACGACAGACTCGTTCCGGGGTTTCTCAGATATTGAGATTCTTACATCAATCAAATTATCATCTAGTCCAATACAAATATCTGAAAAAAAAATTAAATCTGTGCGTAACATATTACTGATTTATTACAACCGGATTACTGAGTTCACTTTCACTGTTCAACCTGTCTATAGTAGTAATCCGGTAGATATATTCTTCCTTTTTGAGTTTAAAAAACGGAATCTTTATTAAATACTCAGGATGTTTTACAACATCAAAAATATACTTCGGATCATTAATATCTATTTTTTCACCATTTTTACAGCGGTAAATTACGTAAAATTTGGGTTCAGAAAAACCCTCTTTCACAAATGGTTTATCCCACTCAAGTAGCACATTATTATCTTTAACCTTTCTGGCCTTAATATTCACAGGTGTAAATGGCTCATCACCTTTTATCCATTTAATCTCTGGCATTAACGCCTTATTCCTGTAATATGCATTTTTCAGAAATTGAGTGAACCCGATAGTTTCGTTGAAAAAACGTGAACTACTAAACCATATACTTCCTTTTAAATCAGGATTTTTTCTGACATACCTTATCTGCCTCGGGAATTCAACCGGATTCTTCCACGCTTCATCCGCACCTTCCTGTGTCAGTCTGTACAGACCGTGACCAACAAACATATTCCGGTTGAATGCATGCTCTCCCCACCAGTCAGCCAGAGTTTTAAAATCTGCTTTGGGATGATCGAACTGCCAGTAAATCTGGGGCACTAAATAATCTACCCATCCCAGTCTGATCCATTTTATAACATCGGAGTATAAGCCGTCATATGCCGTAGTTCCGGCATTTGTATCGGAGCCGTCCGGGTCATCCTGCTTATTTCGCCAAACACCAAACGGACTTACCCCAAATTGCACCCAGGGCTTTATATCTTTTATATCACGGTTTATTTTAAAAATGAATTCATCAACATTATTCCGCCGCCAATCGGCTATTCTGTCAATGGAGTAGCCATTATTATATTTCTCAAATGACACTGAATCAGGAATCTCTTCACCTGGTATAGGATAGGGATAAAAATAATCATCAAAATGAATTCCGTCAACATCGTAGCGCGTCACCACATCCTTCACAATCTCAGCCAAAAAATCCCTCACTTCAGGAATCCCCGGATCAAGATATGTTTTGGTTCCGTATTGCCAGCCCCAGTCAGGGTGTTGTTCAAAAATATGACCTTCAACAAGTTTATCTTCCGGTTTTTGCTTTACCCGAAATGGATTCATCCAGGCATGCAATTCCATTCCACGATTATGACATCCCTCAATAAAATAATCGAGAGGATCGTACAAAGGATTTGGAGCTTCTCCCTGAACACCTGATAAATACTGCGACCATGGCTCATAATTTGAACGATATATGGCATCACTAACCGGCCGGATCTGCAAAAAAACAGCATTCAGGTTTAAGGATTTAAAATCATCCAGTAACTGATCGATTTCCTTTTGTTGTTGCCTTGCGTTAAGTCCCGCCCTTGATGGCCAGTCAATATTCAGAACGGTAGCCACCCAAACGCCACGCATTTCCCTTTTCGGAGAATCCTGCGCAACACCCATACTACCAACCAAATAAGTAAATAAAATAAAAATTAACCTTGCCGTGAGGTTTTGTTTCATCCTTGAGTGCCTTTTTGAAGAAAGCAAATATAGCGAAATCTTACATAGAGAAAAGGGACACGTACGAATTTAATTGACAGGTTTTAAACAACTTACTTATTCCTAAAACTTAAATCTTATCTGAAATCGCAGATCTGTTTTAATATTATCCTGTATTTCAGTCACCCCACTGCTTATACTTTCCTTGTCTCTGTAAACAAAGCGACCACACTTAACATACAGTATTGTATGTTTTGATATTTTATAATTAATATTCACCAAAAACCGCATCCCCTGCCCGTAATAAACAGGGACTGAAAAAGCATACAATACATCCGGTTCATAAACATACACACCTGAATTATATGAGTCTGTACTGAAAAATGCAATTCTGGCCGTAATTCCTAAACCAGGATGAGGCATTTTCATCTTGACATCCTGAAGGAACATCCATCCATTCTCAGGCGAACCTGAATACGTATTGGTAACATAATCTATTCTGCTTTGCAATGATAATCCCTCCAGCACATCAGATTTCAGACTAAACCTTACTGACATCTTATCAAACGGCTCAACCGCATTGAAGATGCCATTCGAATAATTTTTCTCTTTCTGCTCATAATTAAACCTCAAATTCAGATTTGTTGTGCGTGTCAGAATCCAGGACAACGCTGTAAGATTTTCAAAACCCGAAGATGGTGCATCTACGTTAAGCCGCGGAGCATCAAACCGAAAAACATCCAGATAACTCTGCACCTTTACACCGGCAAACGGCAAAACTTCAACCCCCAGATAAATCCCCTTTTCGTTGTCACTTTTTCCCGTTTCAGAAAACGGCGAACTGTACACCACCTGATAGTCTGAAGGAAAAGACCGGGCTACCAATGACAATGAAAAAATACTTGATGGATAAATATTTACACCCAACAAACCTGCCAGTTTTCCATTAAGATCTGCACCAAACTCTCCCCAACCAATTATAGAAGATCCGGAATACAGAAAATCAGCAGACAAACCTTTATAGTACCTGCTGTTATAATTTTCGCTTACAACCGATACCGGATAATCATAAACAATCGTATGAAAAGAGGCGCCAATTTTTATCTTGCTGAATCCTTTGCTTAAACGCATCCCAAAAGCTGATTGCTGCAGATTTGCTTTCCTGTTGTTCTCTGATTCTGTCCTGTGATAACCTGTTTCGCCCACCGATGTCACCAATAACTGTTCATCAGTTTTACGAATGGTCGCATCTGGTTTACGGTATGAACCAAATACCGAAAACTCAGAATTCAATACATTTAGCGTTGCAGCAGCTCCCTGAAAGTAATTGTACTCCGATGCTGATGAATGTCTCGTAAACACAGGTCCTGATTTTACGCCATTCATTACCATGGACGATTTACCAAAGCCAAAATTCTGCCACAGGTTTAGCCCCTGCCCGAAATTAACCCGATAGTTCCCGATAATCATATGTTTAAATTTTCCTGTGTCTTTATATTCCAGATAATACGCTAAATATTCAGGGCGTTGCAACCGTGTATCCCAAAACATTTCACCGGCATCCTTTTCGTATACTAATCCCACCTTATACTTCCCTGCTTCAGTTTTATGTTTTAACAGTAATTGTACAGGAGAACCCTCAAAGCTACCATCAACAGTTCCCCTTAAAGGTTCTGCAGTTCCTGATATTCGAAACAAAGATTCATGCTTTATAAAAAATGTATCCTTTTTGTTGTATCTTCCATAAGTAAGATTTCCAACCTTACCAACCTTTACAATATGCATCAACCAACGCACGGTCTGCTCATCAAAACCTTTAACAGCCAACAATTCATAAATTGAATACAGTTCGCCGTACTCATAAATATAATGATGCAAATTTTCGATCTGATACAAGGTCAGAAACCTAATTCGTTCAAGTTCTTCTTTTGTGGCAGAATTCAGATTCAGAGGATGCTCTGCTAATTCATACATGTACTCTATCCAATCCTCAGGAAGTTCGTCTTCACTTTTTGCGGCAATATCCTCTATTACCTCCTCAAGTGTTGATCCAAAATCCTGGGAGATGGCATTTTGTGCCAAAAGCCAAACCAAGAATAATATTAAAACCCGTAGCTTACAGAGCAATTCCATATTTTTCCGATTTGTCTGATTACTGAACAGGAGATCCCCGGATGTAAATTCCATTTTGAATACATCACACCCGCTGAAACAGCTACAGGATTACCCGCAACTCCTGCTAAAACTTTAAAATCTTTGATTAATTCATAGCATACCCCTCCACTAATATTTGGAACCTGCCCATTTTTAGCGGAAATTTCCGTAAGCACATCGAATGAATCCGAAATCTTCCAATCCAGACCAAATCTGTACATAACAGGAACCTGAGTTGTAACATCATCCTTAAATTTTGCGGAAGGAATATTGATCAGATTAAAACCAAGGTTCAGCTTATCCGTTAGTTTCGCATACAGGCTCACATCGGCAGAAAACGAATACAGTTCCTGCGTTTCCGGATCAGGCCTGAAGGCCAATAAATTAAACTGCACTGCACCTCCAAATTTCTCGCCGAAAGCCCGCGAATAGCCAATACTAAACCTCATTTCGTGATACACCGAATAGCCATAGTGCTGAAAAGAAGAAAACACCGTTCCTGTCTGAACCGGGTAAACAAGGCCGACAGAGCTGACAGAAAGCTCCTTTAGTCCAAACCGTGATTCGTAATTAACTCCTATCTCCGGGTTACTGTAAAAAGCCGTAACTGACGGATTATTAACTACTGCCCAGAGACTGTAACCGGCAACAGACGTATTTGATACTGCTCCGGCCGGAAAATAAAAATCAGAGGCCTGCATCGTACTGCAAAACGCAATACTCAGCAATAAAACGTATTTATTCATATTGTAGGTTTTTCAGGCAAATGCAAATGTCATTACACTTACCCGGGTATTCATAATTCCAACAAGGGGCAAAGCGGCTGCTTCAAGCGTTGACCCGGTAGTGATCACATCGTCAACCAAAAGAACATGTTTGTTTTCCAACTGTCCCGGTTCCACTACTTCAAAAATTCCTTCTACGTTTTCCCAACGCTGATACCTTCCCTTTTTTGTCTGGGTCGGATTATAAATCTTTCGGATCAACACATTGGTTAAAACAGGTCTGTGCAAAACATTACCCATACCTTTTGCAAGACATTCACTCTGGTTATAAGACCTTTTTCTTAATTTTTTCGGGTGCAACGGAACCGGAATAATTACATCAACGGTATTAAATCTTCTGTTGTCCCTGATACTTTGTCCCATAAGCTGGCCCATATAATCACCTAACTCGTTCTGACCGTTGTATTTCAATGCATGCAACAAATGCTGCACTTTACTTCCTTTTTCAAACCGGACAAAAGCCGTAGCAGAATAAATCCGGCTCCTTCCCCAGAAAGCCTGCTCCACCGGATTACCTTCCATCACATCAAAATGCGTTTCGGGTAAATCGTATTCGCACGAGAGACAGATGTATTTTTCATTCCCCATCAATGGTCCGGAGCAGGCAAAACAAAGGTCAGGAAACAGCAAAGCCGTAAAATCCCTGAGATAATTTGAGATTAAATTTTTTTTCATTGTTTTAGGTTATAATTTTGCAACAAACAATGTAAAGGGTTGTTATAAAGTTACAATTTTTTTCAAATGATGAAAAGCCGGCTTTTTTCACTTATCATTTTACTCAGCATAATAACGGTCTTCACAGGTTGTACTGCAAAAAAAGAACAAGGCATTACCATGTCTGTTTCTATTTTACCGCAAAAACAATGGCTGGACATTTTAACGGGTAAACAAGTTCATGTAAATTGTCTGCTGCCACCTGGCAGCAATCCTGCGACCTACAGTCCAACACCCAAACAAATGAAGGAGATGAATCAGTCGGTTTATTACTTTTACATTGATCAGCTCGGATTTGAAAATGTTTGGTTGCCGAAATTCAAAGATTTGAATGAAACAACGATGTTTATCAATACTACTGCCGGTATTGTTAGGCTGGAAGGGCATCATCATGAAGGCTCTGTGGCAGAACATGAAGAATCTGATCCTCATTTATGGGTTTCACCCAAAGAGGCCAAAAAGATGGTTGAAATAATGTATGCGATGCTGGGATACTCTAAATTATTTAACCAGTCAACACTTGACAGCAATTATGTTATTCTGCAAAATGACCTTAACAAACTGGATTCTTTATTCAAAGATGCAGCGTTAAATGCGCAACAAAAAACATTTGTGATTTATCATCCGGCATTGGCATATATAGCCCATGATTATGGTTTTGAACAGATTTCGATTGAAAAGGAAGGCAAAGAACCAACAGCTGCTTACATAAAGCAATTGATCGATGAAGTCAAAAGCAAAAAGATTAAATACATTTTTATCCAGAAACAGTTTGACAAGAGCAATGCTCAGGTAATAGCCGAAGAATCAGGAGCCGAATTAATTGAGATAGATCCACTGGGATATGATTATATGGCTGAATCTGAAAAGCTGGCAAACTATTTAAAAAATCTCTAGCATGGCAAAAATTCTGGAACTTAGTCATATCAGTGCCGGGTACGATAAAAAAAGAGCGATTGAGGATATCTCTCTAACCATCAGTCAAAATGACTTTATTGGTTTTATCGGCCCCAACGGAGGTGGAAAAACGACCCTGGTTAAGGTTATTGTAGGGCTGCTACAACCTGAAAGAGGAACTATGCAGGCTTACCGGAATAACAAAGTATCGGACAGGCTGAGGGTTGGTTACCTGGCACAAAAAAACCAGATTGATCATCAGTTTCCCATTAGAGTAAGAGAAGTTGTATCATCAGGCATCATAAAAAAATGGAACATGAGGTACCGCAGGGAAGAATTGAGGAAGACTGACGAACTACTCGAAAGACTACACCTGTCACATTTAAAAAGTGCATCTATTTCAGAGATTTCAGGTGGTGAAATGCAGAGGGCACTTCTTGGCCGGGCTATCATTTCAGATCCGGACCTTCTAATTCTGGATGAGCCAAACACCTATCTCGACCAGCATTCTGAAGATATGTTGTATTCCATTCTTAATGAGCTGAACCGACGCATGGCTATCGTCCTGGTATCGCACGATCTGGGAATTATTTCGAGCTATGTAAAAACCATTGCCTGCATCAATTATACCATGCACTACCATCCAAACAATGAAATTACCGAAGAAATGTTAGAAAGCTACCAATGTCCCGTTGAACTTATCACACACGGGAAAGTACCTCATCGCGTTTTAAAAGACCATATTCATGAATGATATTCTGAGCTTATTTGAATACCGTTTTTTTACAAACGCCATATGGGGAAGTCTGCTTGCCAGTATTTTATGTGGAATTATCGGCACATACATTGTCTCGCGCAAAATGGTTTTTGTAAGTGGGGGATTATCACATGCTGCCTTTGGCGGAATAGGCCTGGGATATTATCTGGGATTTAATCCTATTTTTTCAGGTGTTGCATTCGCTATACTGGCTGGTTTGGGAATAGAACATGTTTCGCACCGGTTTAAATTCAGAAAAGATTCTGTTATTGCGGTTGCATGGTCAGCAGGAATGGCTGCCGGAATTTTACTGGTATCGCTTAAGCCGGGCTATTCTCCCGATTTGATGTCTTATTTGCTTGGTAACATCCTTACAATCACCTCCTCAGAATTATGGCTGATGGCAGGTTTGGTTATTGTTACTACACTGTTTTTTATTTTATACTTTAACACTATCCTCATCACTTCATTCGACGAGGATTTTGCCCGGGTCAAACATATTCCCGTTAATCTCATAAACAGCATTCTGATCATACTCACAGCGGCAACGGTTGTTATAACCATACGGGTTGTAGGTATTATACTTATCCTGGCATTGTTGTCTATACCACAGGAAACAACCAACCTGTTCACACGGAATTTCAAAAAAATAATTATTGGGTCAATCATTATTGGTATTATTGCCACCTTAAGCGGATTGGTTATTTCTTATTACTTTGACCTGATAACCGGCCCGGTAATTATATCAGTGCTTATTATTTTTTATGCCGTTGCACGGTTAATAAAACGATTATTATGAAATCTATTGCTATTATTGGCGGATCCGGCCTGGAAAATCCGGACATACTATTTAATGCCAGGGAAGAACGTTTTAATACACCGTATGGTGACGCATTATATACCAGTGGGAAAATTTCCGACAAAGATGTAATCCTTATCTCAAGACATGGCAAAAAGCATACTATTTCACCAACTCATGTTAACAACCGTGCCAACATCTGGTTATTGAAAGAGCTTGGGTGTTCAGGGATTATTGCAACAACAGCCTGCGGCAGTCTTCGCGAAGAAATTCATCGTGGTTCATTTGTGGTTCCGGATCAGTTTATAGACATGACACGACACCGGCCTACCACCTTTTTTGATACATTCAAACCCGGAGAAATGCATCACACACCAATGGCTGATCCGTTTGACGACAGGATACGTAAATTACTGATGGATTCCTGTAAGAATTTTGATATAGAATACCATACCAAAGGAACAATTGTTACGATTGAAGGTCCCAGGTTTTCCACAAGAGCAGAATCAAATATGTTCAGGTTGTGGGGTGCAGATATCATTAACATGTCTACGGCTCCGGAAGCTATTCTGGCTAATGAAGCCGGTCTGCCATATGCTCCCATTGCCATGGCAACAGATTACGATTGCTGGAAAACAGACGAAGAACCTGTTACCTGGCAGGCAGTAGTTGAAATACTAAAAAAGAACACTGAAAATATGATAAAGATACTTACAACTGCAGTTGCAGACCACTAATCTTTGTCATCCACTGTTATGTGTTTCCAGTTTTCCCCTTTTTTAATGCGGTTTACCTGAACTTCGGTAATGCCAAATTCTTTGGCAAGTGTATGCACTTTTGTCTTACCTCTTTTCAGTTTTTTCTTTAACCGTATCACATCTGATTCACTCAGTTTTGCACGACGGACCAAACCCAATGTCCGTTTATGCCCTGCAATAACTTTCGGGTTTTCCTGATTGTGCTTAACCAGTTCAGAGCGGGTAACCCATTTAAGATTATCGGCTCTGTTATTACCCTTATTATAATCGACATGACACACAAAATCGTGCTCAGGTGATGGTTTCGACACAAATGCCAATGCTACGAGTCTGTGCACTGATTTAGTACGCAACTGATTATCGGCACCTTTAAACCTGAAGTAATGATACCCTGTACCATCCTTTCTCTGGTTTGAAGTACTCAGAATTTTCCAGTCATCATGTTTCGGTTTCCAACGACGAATCCTTCCTAAGTTAGACACCTCATACTTTTCGTCCGGATGAATATTTTCAAACCATACTGGTTTCCATTTTTCCCCTTTAATATCCTTTGCTCCCATAATACACTAATTTGATTATCAACGCATTTATACAAAATAGCTAGACTTTTTGTATATTTACCTCATACTCTAATCGATAAAACCATGAAAGAAGAATTACTCCAATTTGCCTGGCTCTATAAGCTTTATACGCAAGTGGAATTATTAACTGACACTAATGAGAGAATAGAGGTTATTGATCCGGGTCAGCTAAACCACAATAGCGGGCCTGACTTTTTTAATGCAAAAGTCATAATAGACGGCACCCTGTGGGTGGGGAACATTGAAATTCATGCTTTATCCAGCGAATGGATCAGGCATAAACACAATACTAACAGACAGTATAACAATGTTATCCTGCATGTGGTTCATTACAATGACCAACCAACGTACAATGAGCTCGGAACCCGTATTCCAACACTTGAAATGCAGATTTCATCCTCTCTTCTAAACGAATATAATTCCTTACTAAGACAGGTAACCGCCATTCCCTGCGGAAAAAACCTGTACAAGATAAATGAAATATATCTAATCTCATGGCTCACTACATTATTATACGGAAAATTAGAAAAAAAGTATGATACGATATGTGATTTATTGTTAAGAAATCAAAACAACTGGAATGAGACCTTTTATGTTCTGCTTAGCCGAAACTTTGGATTCGGGATCAACAATGAACCGTTTGAACTTTTAGCTAAATCATTACCCTTTAATAAGATTCTGAAACATGCCGACAACCCGTTCCAGGTTGAAGCATTATTATTCGGCCAAGCAGGTTTCCTCGATGAAATACTCGCTGAAGATGATTATTATAACGAACTTCACAAGGAATATCTTTTCCTTGCTAATAAATATAAACTTACCCCACTTGAAAAACATATCTGGCGATTTATGCGTTTGCGTCCCAATAACTTTCCCACAGTAAGAATAGCTCAATTTTGTAATCTACTGACAAAACAACACGGCATGCTATCCAAAATTCTTGACGCCAAAACTATAAATGAGATTCATGACCTTTTGGATACAGAAGCCAACGATTACTGGACATATCATTTCAGATTCAATGTTGCATCAAAATCTTCTCCCGGAACCAAACATCTGGGAAATGCCTCTAAAACACTGATTATTCTGAACACAATTGTTCCCTTCCTGTTCGCATACGGAAAATCAACTGATGATGAATCCATTATAAGCAGAGCTTTAAACTTGCTGGAAAAAATTAAACCGGAAAAAAACAGCATTGTAAAAAGATGGATAGCGCTGAATATTAAACCTGAAAATGCATTTCAATCGCAGGCTTTAATATATTTGTATAATAATTACTGCAAAGTAAAAAAATGCTTATCTTGTCAGATAGGACATCAAATCTTAACTAAGGAAGGATGAAGCGTGTAAAAACGGTTGTCGGTTTTAAAGACGTATTCATAACAGTTGTGCTTGTACTCGGTCTGTTTGTGATTGGGACTACAGGTTATATGTTTATTGAAGGTTATTCCATAACCGATGCCCTTTACATGACCGTTATAACAGCCGCAACTGTAGGATACAGAGAGGTAAGCCCATTACATGACACAGGAAAGTGGTTTACCATGTTCATCATCATCTACAGTATATTTGTTATTGGTTACGCGGTAACTCATTTCACAAGACTGTTGCTTGATGGTTATTTCAGACAAAAAATAAAAGACTATAACGTGAAAAAGCAGATTACAAAACTCAAAGATCATGTGATCGTTTGCGGTTATGGCCGTAACGGTTTTCAGGCCGTGGAAGAACTGGCCGATCACCACATCGATTTTATTGTGATTGAAAAGCGTGATAATGTAGTAGAGCGGATCCGCGAAAATCCGGAACGGTTATTCATTCAGGGTGATGCGGCTTCGGAAGAGGTACTGAATGAGGCGCAGATCATGAAAGCAAAAGCATTGATCACAGCCCTCCCAAATGATGCTGACAATATTTATGTGGTACTGACTGCCAGGGAAATGAACCCGACCATAAAAATTATCAGCAGGGCATCGGATTTTAAATCAGACATGAAGTTGCGCCGTGCAGGTGCAGATAATGTGATAATGCCTGATCGTATTGGCGGCCAGAGGATGGCCAAACTGGTAGCTCAACCTGATGTTGTTGAATTCTGGGAATACGTTTTGCTGCAAAGTGCGAAGGACGTAAGTCTTGAAATGGTGCCTTGTGAATTGATGTCAGAAAATGTTCCCGGAACCAAAATTAAAGATCTTGGTTTGCGCGATAAAACCGGTGTAAATATTGTTGGGGTCAAGACCGAAGAAGGAAGCTTTGTATTCAATCCTTCGGCTGATTTCGAGCTATCACAAACGGACCAGTTATTTGTTTTGGGCTCACCCCTGCAGATTAAGAAAATGAAGGAAATATTAATTGCGCAATAATAACACCTCCTATTTAGGTGCGTATTTATAGAGGAAGGCTGCAATAAAAATATAAATAATGTTAGGCAGCCACACGGCAAGCAGCATATTCATCTCTCCGTTAATTGCAAATGTTGTTGATACTGTTGAAAAAAGGATATAGGAGAAACTAAGCATCAGTCCTAACCCCATATGCAAACCAGTTCCACCTTTTACTTTTCTGGAAGATATTGAAACTCCTATCAGTGTTAAGATAAAAGCCGAAAATGAATTGGCAACCCGGTTATATTTTTCAATAACGAACTCTTCCACGTTACCTACTCCACGGTCTGTCTGTTTTTTGATATATTTCTCAAGCTCATTATTAGTAAGGGTTTCGTAGTACCTATCGTAGGTATAAAAATCCTGTAAAGTCAGATCCAGCGTTGTATCTATTTCCTTTCCTTTTACAACATCTTCTTTCCACGGTTCAAAATTCCTGATTTCGTAACCTTCTAATTTCCATTTCCCGGTTTCCTCATCAAATTTACCACTTTTTGCCTGTAACCTTGACTGCAAATCCTTTCCGTCAAACCTTTCCAGGTAAATACCTTTTGCAATTTTTGTCCTTGGACTAAACGAATTTATTGAAATAAAGAGTCCCGGTTCAATCTCAACATGAATATTCCGTGTTTCATCCTTCTTTCGGGGTTTATAATATGTATCTTCAAAGATGAGCCTTTTATAATTAGCCTTGGGAATAACATAACTACTCAGCATAAAACTTAACAATGCGATAAAAGCAGCACTGATCATATAAGGCCTCACCAAACGTTTAAAGCTCACGCCGCCTGCAAGGATGGCAATAATTTCAGTATCATACGCCAGTTTTGATGTAAAATAAATAACTGAAATAAAGGTGAATAAAGGACTGAACAGATTGGCAAAATACGGGATAAAATTCAGGTAATAATCAAAAATAATAGCCTTCCCAGGCGCATCATTCTGAAGAAAATTATCCAGCTTTTCCGAAAGATCGAATACCACTGCTATCCCAATAATAAGAAGGATTGCCAGGAAATACGTCCCCAGAAACTTTTTAATGATATATATGTCAATCTTCTTTAACACCCGAAACTTTTATAATCTGGTTGTTACCTTTTTCATCATCATGGTTTTCCACGATGCGAAGTCACCTAATATAATATGTTTTCTTGCTTCCTTTACCAACCAAAGATAAAATGCCAGATTATGGATGGAAGCAATCTGCATTCCTAAAAGTTCTTTGCTCACAAACAAATGGCGCACATAAGCCCTGGAATAAATACGGTCAACAAAAGCTGTTCCGTTTGGATCAAGCGGGGAGAAATCGTCACTCCACTTTTTGTTGCGCATATTCATAATGCCCTCGCTGGTAAATACCATTCCGTTCCTGCCATTCCTTGTTGGCATCACACAGTCGAACATATCCACTCCTAAGGAAATGCCCTCAAGAATATTCGCCGGCGTTCCCACACCCATAAGGTAGCGCGGCTTATCTTCCGGCAAAACCTCATTCACCACACTTATCATTTCGTACATAACCTCAGCCGGCTCCCCAACGGATAACCCACCGATTGCATTTCCTTCACGATTCTTGGATGCAATAAATTCAGCACTTTTTCGCCTCAGATCCGGATAACCGGCTCCCTGTACAATCGGGAAAAATGTTTGCGAATAGCCGTATTTCGGTTCAGTACTGTCAAATTGGGCAATGCCCCGATCCAACCATCTATGAGTCAGATCCAACGATTTCCTGGCATAGGCTTTATCAGCATCTCCCGGAGGACATTCATCCAATGCCATGATGATATCCGCACCTATCGTACGCTGAATATCCACAACATTTTCAGGTGTAAACAAATGTTTCGACCCGTCTATGTGCGATCTGAAAATAGCACCTTCCTCTGTCAGCTTCCTGTTGTCTGCCAACGAAAACACCTGGTAACCGCCACTGTCTGTCAGTATAGGTTTCTTCCAACCATTAAACTTATGCAATCCTCCAGCCTGTTCAATAATCTCAAGCCCCGGACGCAGATACAGATGATATGTATTCCCAAGAATAATCTGTGCCTTCACTTCATTTTCAAGCTCGGGAATATGTACAGCCTTTACACTTCCAACTGTTCCTACCGGCATAAAAATAGGCGTTTCTATTTCACCGTGGTCAGTTTTTATTAGACCGGCTCTTGCACTGCTCTGTAAATCAGTTTGTATGAGTTGAAAATCCATAGATGTTGCAAAGATAGAAGAATAACGAAAATTTTAACGTGAGAAATGCTTTATGTATGTTAAAATAAAACATAAAAAAAGCTCCGAATGTTATCGGAGCTCGATACTATATAAATACGTTTATTATAATAAGTTATTATTAACCAGGTACTCAGCAATCTGAACAGCATTTAATGCCGCACCTTTTTTAATCTGATCACCAACGCACCAGAATGTCAAGCCTTTGGGATTTGTAAGATCTTTTCTTACCCTGCCCACGAATACGTTATCTTCGCTGGCACAGAAAAGCGGCATCGGATATTTTTTATTGGCAGGATCATCCATTAACGTAATACCATCAGCTTTATTGAATGCATCAAAAGCCTGTTCCAGGGAAATCTCGTCTTCAGTCTCAATCCAGACAGCTTCAGAGTGGTTACGCATTACGGGAATACGTACACAGGTTGAACTGACATCCACATCAGAATGCATAATTTTCTTGGTCTCGTTATACATTTTCATTTCCTCTTTGGTGTAACCGTTATCGGTAAATACATCTACCTGAGGAATGATATTCATAGCCAGCTGATACTGAAATTTTTCAACCGTTGCCTCCTCTCCGTTGGCAACCTGCTTAATCTGGTTTTCAAGTTCAGCCATTCCCATAGCCCCTGCTCCACTGGCAGCCTGGTAGGTAGCCACATGAATTTTTTTAATATGCGAAATATCTTCCAGCGGCTTCAGCGCAACTACCATCTGAATAGTTGTACAGTTTGGATTGGCAATGATGTTTCTTGGACGGTCATTTACATCTTCCGGATTCACTTCGGGAACTACCAATGGTACATCTTTATCCATTCTGAATGCACTTGAATTGTCAATCATCACGGTTCCATGCTTTGTAATAGTTTCGGCAAAATCTTTCGACGTTCCCCCGCCTGCAGAAACCAGAGCTATATCAATTCCTTTAAAATCGTCATTGTGTTTGAGTTCTTTTACAGTCAACTTTTTACCCTTGAATTCATATACTTTTCCTGCACTACGTTCACTACCAAACAACACCAATTCATCAAGAGGGAAATTTCTTTCGTCAAGAACTTTTAAGAATTCCTGACCTACGGCACCACTCACACCTACAATTGCTACTTTCATAATTTGTTTCTTTTTTAAAAGTGACTTAAATTGTAAAAAATTACTCAAAAAAACCTACTAATTTGGATTTGCAAAATTAGTGTTTTTTTCGATACCTGAACAAATGAAAAAGATTATGAAAATCAAATGTTTAATTTGGTTGCATATATTATTTGCAACACCC
Source organism: Quyinboa ferrireducens (assembly GCF_042436675.1). Lineage (NCBI taxonomy): Bacteria > Pseudomonadati > Bacteroidota > Bacteroidia > Bacteroidales > Quyinboaceae > Quyinboa > Quyinboa ferrireducens. The sequence goes on from NZ_JBHMVA010000005.1 coordinate 109,649, forward strand.
CTGTTTCCACAATTTTCATGGAGTGGAGATACAGATGATTTTACGTTTAATGACAATATGATCCGGTTAAATTCAGAAGCAGTCAGTGCAGAGAAAATCATTTTTACCACATCCGACGTAATTAACAGTGCAACGTGGGAAGTAACAGTTGAAATGCAATTCAATCCATCATCATCCAATTATTGCCGGATTTATCTTGTTTGCGACCAGAATAATCCGGTATTGATTCGTAACGGATATTTTGTGGAATGCGGATCAACCGATGACGACCTGAAACTTTACAAACTCAAAAACGGCATCGAAACGATTTTGATTGATGGGGCAAACAACAGGCTTAATAAGACAGAAAATGTCTTTCAGTTAAAAGTAACCAAAAGCAAGATCGGAGTATTCACACTTTACTATAAGGATGAGAGCTTACAGAACTTTCTGACAGAAGGTTCGGCAAAAGATCTTTCCATAGAACGTTCATCGTATTTCGGATTGCAATGTGTATACACGTCAACCCGTTCAAAATTATTCGGATTCAGTGATATCTCAATATCCGGAGAAGCCTATATTGATTCTGTACCACCACAAATTGACAGTGCCCTGATTTTCAATAGTCGCACTATTCATGCTTACTTCAATGAACCAATCTCACTAAACAGAACAGAAATCAAGGTAAATGACCAGGAAGTGCCGGAAGATCATATCTCGGCTACAAACAATAAACTTGAAATTAAATCAACTGAAAAACTGAGCGGATATATCGAAGTTCAGGTCAAAAATATTGAAGACTTGTATGGGAATATTTTTTCAGGTACAATTCAAACATATTATACTGAGCCCAAAATTGAATTTGCAGAAATTACCGACTCACAAACTGTTACAATAACGTGTAATTATCCTCCGGACTTAAACCTGGCGACAACCGACAATTTTACACTCGGCCTGGACAGCGTATTACTTTTTTCCGGCTCCGATCCCAAAACACTATTAATCAAACCATTTCATAGTCTGATTCCCGATAAGAAATACAATTTTGCCTTCGTTGATCTGCCGCTGCTGAATGGCGATACAATTCCTGCATTTGATACCATCCTGTCTTATCATATTCCGGTGATGTTCGATGTGGTAATCAGCGAAGTTTTGGCTGATCCAACACCGGCACTGGGATATAGCAGTGAATTCATTGAACTGTTTAACCGATCCGCTTATTCCATCGATATTTCGAGCTGGACTTTAAAAATCAACGATACTGAGTTTCCTGTTCCTGACAGATTCCTTACGTCACATTCTTTCCTGGCGCTTTCGGATTATAGTCTCAGGATCAGCAATCAGATCATCAGCAGCAAGTTTCCATCTATTCCAAATGATAAATGTACAATTGAACTGTATAACGAAAACGGACAAACCATCGACTACCTTGAATATAAGAGCGAACTACATCAGGAGCCGTTTAAAAAAGAGGGCGGCTGGTCGCTGGAACGTATTGATCCGAACAATTTCCAGGCCGATGGAAACTGGTGTTCCTGTATCAGAAATGACGGTGGAACCCCGGGACAAATAAACAGTGTTGATATGGTAAACGAAGATTACCTGCCTCCTTACGTAAACAATATCTATCCCATTCAGACAAATGAAATAGAGATCGCTTTTAGTGAACCTGTTGATATCTCAACAATTCAAAATATGACGATGTCGAATGGCATCAAATCAGTGTTATCTCAACATGCCAACATAAAATGGAATATCATCTTATCCGAAACTCTAAAATCCGACAAACTGTGCTGCATTGAGTTTAATGAAATTTGTGACTTCAATGATAACATGATAAACGGTGTCTTCAACATTGCAATGCCTGATAATATTGAAACGGGCGACCTGATTATCAACGAGCTAATGATCGATCCTTTAGAGAATGAGCCGGAATACATCGAACTTTATAACACTTCAGGAAAATTTTTAAACAGCAGCGACATCCGGGTCACTAAACGAAACGAAGAAGGTCTGCTGGAACCATTAATTCCAATTTGCTCAGAACCCTTTCTTATTCCACCCGAAAGTTATGTTGTGATATCGGACTTTGCCTTAACGGATTTTGGCCATGAATTTCCTAAAATAAATTACGAAGTAACTCATATGTTCAGTTTACCAAACGATGAAGGATCTGTGATATTAACAACTGCAACCGGATTCATTCTCGACGAAGTTGCCTATTCGGAGACTTGGCATCTGGCCTCATTAAAAGACACAAAAGGAATTTCACTTGAACGTATATCTCCAGAACAACCTTCATTCAATCCTGATAACTGGACTTCGGCAGGCATTGCTCCGTCATATTCCAGTCCCGGAGCGATCAATATGCAATACAGGGAAATAGAAATCTTAAATGATAAACTCTTTTCTGCCTCAGATGAATACTTTACCCCAAACGGTGATGGAGACCGGGATGTATTACAATTTATGGTTCAGCACGAAACAGAATATACTGTCAGCATAGATGTATTTGATCGTAATGGAAGACAGGTTAAAACAATCTGTAACAATACTCCCGGGATCAATGCAAATGTTTTTACGTGGAACGGAACAGATGAAAACGGATCTCTTTGTGAAGGAGGAATTTATATTGTGCTCTTTACTTTGAATTCAGCTACAAAATCAGAACGGTTAAAAAAAGTTGTCACCTTGAGCAGATAAAAAATCAATTAAATACCTGTTAATCAAAATTTTTGATATCAAAATATGGGCTAATTATTTTGATTTAATAATTTTATCAAGTTTGTGTCCTACAAGTTCCTTGATTTCAAACGCAAATTTTTTGTACGCTAATGTCTCATCCTTGTCCGGGATATACATATCACCAGGATATCGGGCATCAACCCCAAAATCACTTAATTCTTTTGGATCAATATCTACAAAATCACCATCAAAATCAGAACACTCTGATAGTAAATATTCAATATTATGCGTTTTCTTGGTATCAATTCCTTTAGCAATTAAAAAAGCCTTAAGAAACTTTTCCACTGCTTGCTGACAATGAAAACAAACAGAGGAAGTTGCAATAATTTCATTTTCTGTAAGTTTTTCAACAACAAACAAGTCCTCCTCGGCTTTTGTTAACCACTGATTAATAAAATCCTTTAGCCTTACTCATAGTACAACCCCCTCTCTAAGAACCTGTTTAAGAATATGCCCTGTGATATCCTTCTTAAATTCTATTTCTTCCTCACTTTGAATCAAAACATCAGCTGGTATTTTAAATTTTGCCAACTCTTTTCTTATCAATGCTTTAAGCGATCGTTTTTTTTGAACACCAATTGTTTCTTCGGTTATTACCAAAAAATCATAATCACTATCATTACTATTTTCTTTCCTTGCCCTGGAACCAAATAAAAGCACTTTGCTGCCGGGGATTAATCTACAGGTAGTTTCCTTAATAATTGATAATGATTCAGTTCTGTTATTGATCATTAGACGATCTTATTTGTTTAATTCAAAAATACTTAAATTTTTAGAATTTTATAAACCTATTATTTAATTACTTACGATGCAAATCTCGCAAAATTTATCAGAAAACACCCGTGATAAAGGACAAGAATAAAATTATGTTATAAATTTTTTGTAATCCAAACATTATATGACACTGAATGTTATTAGGATAGTGCAGATTTTTGGCATGAAAACACTATTTTTGTGCCCGATTTGAGACGAGAATAATAAAAACAAAATAAAATGAGTAAGAAAGCAATTTTGGTCATACTGGATGGCTGGGGATTAGGGAATCACTCTAAAAGTGATGTGATTTACAATACGCCTACTCCAAACTGGGACAAACTGATTAGTACTTATCCAACATCACAACTTCTGGCTTCAGGCGAGAATGTTGGTCTGCCGGACGGACAGATGGGGAACTCTGAGGTTGGGCACCTGAATATTGGTGCAGGCCGTGTAGTTTATCAGGATCTTGTAAAGATTAACAAAGCCTGCCGCGAAAACACCATTAAACAGAACGAAGAAGTTGTAAAGGCATTTACCTATGCCAAGGAAAACAACAAAAAGGTTCATTTTATGGGATTGGTTTCCGATGGTGGTGTTCACAGCTCGATGGACCATTTGTTCAAGCTGACAGAAATTGCTAAAGATTACGGTATTGAAGATACATTCGTTCATTGTTATATGGATGGTCGTGATACGGACCCGAAAAGTGGCAAGGGATTCCTGAAACAACTGGAGGATCATTTAGCTGCTACAACCGGTAAAATTGCTTCTGTAATTGGCCGCTATTATGCTATGGACCGTGATAAAAGATGGGAACGTGTTAAAGAAGCCTATGACCTTGTTGTAAATGGCAAAGGAACACCTACCACAAACATTCAGGAGGCCATAGCCAAAAGTTATGCAGATGGCGTGACTGATGAATTTATCAAACCGATTGTCGCCGTTGATGCCAACAATAATCCGGTTGGTAAAATTGAAGAAGGAGACATGGTAGTATTTTTCAACTTCAGAAATGACAGGCCGAAAGAGCTCACCATTACGCTGACTCAGCAGGATATGCCTGAACATGGTATGAAAACGCTGCCGTTATATTTCTGCACGATGACCCCTTACGATGCTACATTCAAAGGTCTTAAAGTATTTTTTAATAAAGATAATGTAACCGAAACACTGGGTGAAATTGTATCTAAAGCCGGCAAAGCACAGCTACGTATTGCCGAGACTGAAAAATATGCACACGTTACCTTCTTCTTCTCGGGTGGTCGCGAAGCAACATTTGAAAACGAAGACCGTATCCTGGTCAATTCTCCAAAAGTTGCCACGTATGATCTGCAGCCTGAAATGAGTGCTTACGAAGTAAGAGACAATGTGGTAGATGCTCTGAACAGCAAAAAGTACGATTTCATCTGTCTGAACTTTGCAAACGGTGATATGGTAGGTCATACCGGTGTTTACGAAGCCATCGAAAAAGCAGTAAAAGCAGTGGACGAGTGCACCAACGATGTGATCAATGCAGCGGTTAATAACGACTACGAAGCAATCATCATTGCTGACCATGGCAATGCAGACAATGCTGTGAATGAAGATGGTTCGCCAAATACAGCGCACTCTTTAAATCCGGTTCCTTTTGTATATGTTACACAGAACAAAGATGCAAAGGTTAAAAATGGTATTCTGGCAGATGTTGCACCATCGTTGTGCAAAATTATGGGCATCGAGCAACCTGCTGCAATGACCGGAAAATGTCTGATAGACTAAACTGATAATGATTAAAACATATAAGAGGTTGCCTCCAGTAAGGCACCTCTTTTTTATTTTATGAAGGAAGACGTAAATATGCTGCAAATAGGAGATACACTCATCAGTCTGGATCTGTTTGAAAAGCGATTTATCTGCGACCTGCCAGCCTGTCACGGCAGTTGCTGTGTAGAAGGAGACAGTGGAGCCCCTCTAACGCAGGAGGAGAAACAAATTATTGAAGATCTGCTTCCTGACATATGGGATGATTTGTCGCCTGAAGCCCAGAAACTGATTAAAAAACAGGGTGTATCCTACGTGGATGGGGATGGTGATCTGGTCACGTCCATTATTAAAGGTAAGGAATGCGTATTTACATATTTTGACGAAAACGGCACCTGTAAATGCGCCATTGAAAAAGCTTACAATGAAGGCAAATCAGATTTTAAAAAGCCTGTATCCTGCCATTTATATCCGGTGCGTGTAAAAAAATATCCAACTTTCCAGGCCGTAAACTACGACAAATGGGAAATCTGTAAACCGGCACTGGATCTGGGTGAGAAACTGGGTGTCCCCATTTATAAATTTGTAAAGGATGCCCTGATCCGGAAATTCGGTGAAGACTGGTATAACGAACTAAATATTGCAGCAGTGGAACTGGCAAAACAAAAGTAAAAGTGATCGGATGACTAAAGTTCATCCGATCACTGAATATTAATCTAATACCTAAAGCTGCTTCCGCCTAAAAATTCACGGATTAACGATGTTGGTGGAATTTCAGAATCACGGATGGATTTGAAGTAACGCAGAAAGTCCAGTAAGCGAATCGCTTCGGCATAATGAGGACTGTCCTGGCGCACTTCGCGCAATATTGGTTCAGCATAGCGTTTTAACACAGCCAGTTCAAATAAAAGAGCCGAGTTAAACATAATATTGGCATTCTCCTGGTAAGGATAAATCCATTTATCCTCACCACTTCGCACGCTTTCCCATCGCGAAATGGTTTCGGTGGCGCTGTATCCCCGGTATCTGTTATCCCTGATAATTCTCCGGATCAACCGGTTATCAGAAGTCGGAATCCAGTTATGATTATCAAGTGAGATAGTGGTCAGTGCTGAAACATAAATTTTAAACTTGAATTTATCAGGTATAGAACGGGTTAGCTCAGGATTTAAGCCATGAATACCTTCAATTATCAGCACATCATCCGCTTCCATTTTCATTTTATCACCTCTGAAATACGATTTCCCTTCCGTAAACGAAAACTGTGGCAATTCCACTTCTTTGCCATCCAGAAGGTCCCGCATCTGCTGGTTGAACAGATCAAGATTTAAAGCATACAGCGATTCAAAATCCAGTTGTCCGTTTTCATCCAGCGGCGTTTTTTCACGGTCCACAAAATAATTATCAAGCGACAGCCCAACCGGATTAATACCGGCCACCATAAGCTGTAAAGACAACCGTTTACTGAAGGTTGTTTTGCCGGAAGAAGAAGGCCCGGACACCAGAATAATCTTCACCTCATCCTTACGTTCTGCAATAAGATCGGCAATGTGTGCCACTTTTTTCTCATGAAATGCCTCCGCAACCTTTATCAGATCTCTTACTTTTCCATTATCAGCCGCCTCGTTCAGGTCACCTACATTCTGCAGTTTCATCACGCCATTCCATTTGGCATATTCCCCAAAAATATCGGTTAGTTTGGGCATGTCCACTACAGGCTCCAGCTTATCAGGATTGGTCCGCATAGGAATCCGAATCAAAGCCCCATCGTGATACTTTACCAGGCTGAAATTATGAATATAACCAGTGGATGGGACCAATGTTCCATAGTAATAATCAACGGTATCCTCAAGCGTATAATACGGCGAATAGACCCAACCGAGGGTTTTAAGTAACTTAACCTTATCGCACAAATCCTGCTCTTTGAATAATTGCAACACTTTTTCCGTCTCTTCCTCATGGCGCACAAAGGGAATGTCGGCATCCACGATCTCCTGCATTCTGTTTTTAATCTTCGCGATAATCTCTTCTGTCAGTTCCTGAATTTCACCGTTTATCTTACAGAAATAGCCATTGGAAACGGCGTGTTCTATGCGTAAACCGGATTTGGGATATAACTCCTTGACTGCTTTATGCAGTACGAATGCCACTGATCTCACAAAAGCCCTGTGCCCTGCCAGATGTGTAAAATCCACAAACTCCACTGTTTTAGGCTTAAAAACCCTGAAGTTCAACTCCTTGGCTTCATTATTTACCAATGCACAAAGTGGTTCATTATCCAGCTTTACATCCTGATCCCGAAAAATATCAATTAGTGTTGTACCCATCGGGTAGTTTTTACGGGTGCTATTATTAAGGCATTTTACGGCAACGAGGCTATTCTTCATCATATCGTATTTTTCAAAAGGATTCAAATCAAACATCCAAAGGTAAAGAATTAAGGTAAATTCTTAATCCGATTAACCGAATAAAAACAAAAAAGGGCCCTTTAAGAGCCCTCGTTCCTGATAATTTATATGGTTATAATTCCTGCAACATTCTTCTGATAACTGTTTGAGCAGAAACAACACGGTTAGCTGCTTCCTGGATCACTATAGAATTAGCCGATTCAATCACCCCGTCCGTTACAATCATATTTCTGCGAACCGGAAGGCAGTGCATAAATTTAGCATCATTGGTAAAGGCCATTTTACGTTCGTCAATGGTCCAGCTCCTATCCTGGCTCAGAATTCTACCGTAATCCTGATCATTAAAGGCTGACCAGTTTTTTCCGTAAATAAAATCAGCCCCTTCAAATGCTTTGTCCTGATCATACTCTACCCGTGCATTCCCAACAAATTCGGGAGCCAGTTCATACCCTTTCGGATGCGTAATCACCACCTCATAATCCATTGCCTGCGTCCATTCCGCAAATGAATTGGCCACGGCCTGGGGAAGCGCTCTTGGATGAGGTGCCCAGGATAAAACGACTTTAGGCCGTTCAATTTTTTTGTATTCTTCAATGGTCACAACATCAGCAAAAGCCTGCAGGGGATGCATGGTTGATGATTCCATACTGACCACCGGAACACCGGCATATTTAATAAACTGACTCAGGATGACCTCGTTGTAATCTTCCGTTTTGTTTTGCAGTCCGGCAAAGGAACGCACCCCGATAATATCGCAATAGCTTCCGATAACCGGAATGGCTTCCAGAATATGTTCCGGTTTATCGCCATCCATAATCACGCCCCGTTCTGTTTCAAGCTTCCAGGCGCCCTGGTTGATATCCAGTACGATCACGTTCATGCCGAGATTCATAGCTGCTTTCTGTGTACTCAAGCGGGTTCGCAGACTGGAGTTAAAAAACAACAACACCATGGTCTTGTTTTTTCCAAGACTCACATCGGCGTATGGATTTTCTTTGACTATAAAAGCTTCTTTGACGGCACTTTTAAGATTACCAATATCTTTAACGGAAGTAAATTGTTTCATTGTTTATTTATTAGATACAAGATTCAAGACACAAGACATAAGATATATAAGACAAAATAATTATGTTGCGTCAGTACTCTTTTGTTGATACTTCTTTTTTATAACTTTTACAGAATGAAAACTATTTTGGTCTGACCTGACCGTTTCCCTTCACAATCCATTTATAACTCGTCAGCTCTTCCAGGGCCATCGGGCCGCGTGCGTGCAGTTTTTGCGTGCTGATCCCTATTTCAGCTCCCAGACCAAACTGAGCACCATCGGTAAAAGCTGTTGATACATTGGCATAAACCGCACCGGCATCAATCACCTTCAAATACCTTTCAATGGCTTCCTGATCTTCACTCACGATGCATTCGCTGTGTTTCGAGGTGTGATCCGAAACATATTCAACCGCATTTTCGAATGAATCAACCGTTTTTACAGACATTTTGAGCGACAGAAATTCAGTACCAAAACTTTCAGGAGTAGCTTCTTTCAGCAAATCAGCCGGATAACTTTCCTTAAGTTCTGAATAGGCTTCCGGATCAGCATAAATAATTACTTTTTCGTTTTTCAACTGATCGCAAATTTTTGGAAGATCGCCCAGCTTATCCTTATGAATTACCATACAGTCCAAAGCATTACACACACTTGGGCGACGGGTCTTCGCATTAAACACAATATCGGCTGCTTTTTGAACATCGGCAGCTTTGTCAACATAGGTATGGCAGATGCCTGCTCCGGTTTCAATAACCGGGATAGTGGCATTTTCACGTACATAGTTGATAAGACCCGCGCTACCTCTTGGAATCAACAGATCCACATAACCGTGTGCATTCAGCAGTTCGGCTGTCGATTCGCGGTCCGGCGGCAGCAGCTGAAGAATGTCTGAACTTACACCTTCTGCGATCAAAACATCTTTAATTACTTTAACAATGGCCTTGTTGGAATCAGCTGCATCACTTCCACCTTTCAGCACACAGGCATTTCCTGACTTAAAGCAAAGCGAGAACACATCGAACGAGACATTTGGCCTTGCTTCATAAATGATTCCGATTACGCCAAAAGGGACTGTCACCTTAGATATTTTCATCCCATTGGGGCGCTCGGTTTCCATCAACTGTTTCCCCAACGGTGACTTAAGCTTTGACACATTGCGTATATCAGCTGCAATGCCATCGATTCTTTCAGCAGTTAATAACAACCGATCATACTTCGGATCTTCCGGATCCATCCGTGACAAATCCTTTTTATTTTCTTGTAAGATGAAATCTTTATTCGCCTCGGCAGCATCGGCAACTTTCAAGAGTACCTGGTTAATTTCCGCCTCACTCATTAAAGGCAATGATCTGCTGGCTTTTAATACAGCCTCAAATATTTTTTTGTTTTGCATACGAATTATTTCATAATTCCTGTATCAGGTATCACAACACAAGAATCAGGATTAAATACTAAAAATAAACAGTTCCAATCGAATGGGAATCGTCTATAACATATCCCAACACTCCCCACTCTGACTCCCCTGAAGGGGAGAACTCTATGCACAGTGTGCTGGCTGTTCCCCCTTGGGGGTTAGGGGTAAAAAGCGTAGGCCTGCAACTTACTACTTATCACTTACAACTTACAACTATTTAACTTACGTCAATATTAGATAATCATAATGAATAATCGGCTTCTCCCCCTTCACACCAATTACATTCTGAGCTTTATCAGAACCATACATAGCGCGACCCAGTCCGACTTTTTGCCCGGTTTCATCAACAATATCTATCAGGTCGCCTTTTTTAAAGTTCCCTTCAATACCGGTCATGCCAACCGGAAGTACGCTGGTGGCGTGATTGGATTTCAGGGCCTCCCTGGCACCGGAGTTAATCAGAATTCTACCTTTGGTAAATTCTCCCGAATGCGCAATCCACTTTTTAATTGGGCTGGACTTTGAAACACCCTTAAAATGTGTATATACCACATCAGGCTTTTCATCAATAATATCCAGTATAATATTCTCTTTCAGTCCATTCGCAATAAAAACCTCCATGCCATGACTGGCCGCTTTCTGCGCAATATTATACTTGGTTTTCATGCCACCACGGCCAAAACTTGATTTCTGAACCGTTATAAATTCCGACAGATCAGCATCCGAAGACTCCACCTCACGAATAACAATCGATGTCGGATTTTTCGGGTCACCATTAAATATGCCATCAATGTTACTCAGAATAAAAAGTGCTTCCACATCTGTCATGGAACCAATCAAGCCCGATAATTCATCGTTATCGGTAAACATCAGTTCTGTCACAGAAATCGCATCGTTTTCGTTGATGATTGGGATAATGCCATGATCCAAAAGGCTTGTCAGACAATTCCTGAGATTCAGATAATGCAACCTGTCGCGAAAGTCCTCTTTGGTAACCAGTATCTGTGCACATTTTAACTGGTAAATATCCAGAAGCGATGAATAGCTGTTAATCAGGTTTACCTGTCCGACTGAAGACCAGATCTGACGCTGTGAAACAATATCGCCATTTGCGAAGTTACCGATTACACCTTTGCCGGCAGCCACAGCGCCCGAAGAAACCAGAATGAGATCAATGCCCCTTTTTCTAAGGTGAGCCATCTGATAAACAAGCTGGGCCATCACCTCTTTGTTGAGCGTTCCGTTCCCGCCTGCCAGCACATTCGATCCAACTTTTATGGCAACCCGCTTAAACATCTTATTTATTCACTTCAATTTTATTGTACGATGCCAGAATTCCCCTGATAATGGAGGAACTGAATCCTGCATGTTCCATCTCATTTAAGCCGGTAATGGTTACACCTTTAGGCGTGGTTACCTTATCAATTTCACTTTCAGGATGTGAATTGTTTTCCAGAATCAGCTCTGCAGCTCCTTTCACAATCTGTGCAGCCATCAACTTGGCATCATCGGCACCAAAACCAATTTCCACACCGCCCTGAATGGCAGCCCTGATAAACCGCAACGCAAATGCAATTCCACAGCCCGCAATAGCTGTTGCAGCAGGCATCTGTTCTTCTGGTATAAAAATTACCTGTCCCAATGTACGGAATAACTTATCTATGGAACTGATCTGATCATTACTGGCATTGAACGAAGAGATACAGGTCATGGATTCCTTTACGGCGATTCCGGTATTTGGCATCACCCTGAAAAAAGGCATTGTCTGGTCCAACAATTTATAAATATGCCCCGAGGTTACTCCTGTTACACAGGATGCAATAACCTGTTTCTCCGAATCAATCGCATCACGTATTTCATCAATCAGTTCGTCAATTTGCCAGGGCTTTACCACAAGTATGATCAGGTCACACCCGTTAACAGCTTCAGATGAATTATCTGTTATGTTATATCCCATTGCTTCTATCGAAGCCTTTCTGTGGGCATTTTTTTCTGCCAACGACATAGAATCTTTGGTGAATAAACCTGCAGATTCCAGTCCCTGAGCTATGGAAAACCCAAGATTTCCCGATCCTAATATGGCTACTTTGTTAAATATCATGATCCTAAATTTTTAAGCTGTGTTTTGAATACATCCAGAAAATAATCCGCATCTTCCTTTTTCAATGTCAGGGGAGGCAAAAGCCTGATGATGTGTTTTCCTGAAACTCCTGTAAAGATATGATTTTCGAATAAAAGTTTCTGTCTGATTGGTTTGATTTCCTCCTCAAATTCAATCCCGATCATCAATCCTTTACCGCGCACTTCCTTAATTCCCTCTATGTATTTCAGTTCATTGATCAGGTAATTTCCAACTTCAAAACTATTCTCCACCAGCATCTCATCTTTTATCACATCCAATACTGCAATAGACGCTGCACATGCCAGATGATTCCCGCCAAACGTCGTACCCAATATACCGTATTTGGCTTCAAACTCCGGGCCGATTAAAACACCTCCCACCGGGAAACCATTTCCCATGCCTTTTGCTATAGTGATAACATCAGGCAGAACCGGACTGTACTGGTGCGCAAAAAATTTCCCGCTTCGTCCGTAACCAGACTGAATCTCATCTAAAATCAAAACAGCTCCGTTTTTATGACAGGCATTCTGAAGGTTGACCAGAAATTCGGGATACGGTTCATTAATCCCGCCAATGCCCTGAATACCCTCAATAATTACAGCTGCCACATCACCTTTTCCCAGTTCAGCAACCACCGAATCAATATCGTTGAGTTCAAACAACACCCGTTCATGTGCATCATTGATTGGCGCAATAATGCCAGGATTATCCGTTACGGCGACAGCCGCAGAAGTACGTCCATGAAACCCTTTTTTAAAGGCAATCACCTTCTTTCGTCCGGTATGAAAAGAAGCCAGTTTAAGTGCATTCTCGTTAGCTTCGGCACCTGAGTTACATAAAAAAAGTTTGTAATCCTCATATCCTGACAGTTCTCCTAATTTTTGAGCCAGCTCAGTCTGCAAACTGTTTTGCACCGAATTGGAATAAAATCCTATGCTGTTTAGTTGCTTAGTGATCAAACCTATATAATGCGGATGCGAATGACCAATAGAAATGACCGCATGACCGCCATATAAATCAAGATACTGTGTTCCTTTTTTATCAAACACATAGACATCTTTGGCTTTTACAGGCTCAATATCAAACAGAGGATATACATCAAAAAGATTCATTGCATTAAGTTTAAAAAAACAAGTTGCTTCATAAACTATGAAACAACCTGTTGAGTATTATAAAAAAGATTGAAGAAGACCGCGCAGACTTTTAAGCATTTTTTGGGTATATAAACAACTAAAAACCCAATTTACAAGAAACACACTAAACAAACACAAGTCAAATGAAAAACTAACAACTAAAGATATGCTAGAAAGCCGTTGCTTTTAACCATAAACCGGTGGTCTCCTCCAATCCATACATTAAATTCATATTCTGAACTGCCTGTCCCGAAGCACCTTTCACAAGGTTATCAATAATGCTCACGACATGCAGTTTATCTCCGTATTTCTGCAAATACAACAAACACTTGTTGGTATTTACAACCTGTTTCACATCAGGGTTTTTGTCGGTTACGATTACAAACGGATGATCTTTGTAATACGCCTTATACAAAGTTACAACATCTTCAAGATCTGACTTAACCGTTGTATAAGCAGATGCTAAAATTCCACGTGTAAAGTTCCCGCGAACCGGAACAAAATTCAGGTCCTTGTTAAAACTGCTCTGCAGCTGAACCAGTGACTGGTTTATTTCGCCCAAATGTTGGTGTTCAAATGCCTTATAAACAGAAATATTTCCGTTCCGCCAACTAAAATGGGAGGTTGCAGTTGGTTTCTGTCCTGCACCTGTAGATCCGGTTACAGCATGAACATGTACATCTGTGGTCAGCATTAAATTTGCTGCCAATGGCAACAAAGCCAGCTGAATAGCAGTAGCAAAACACCCCGGATTTGCAATGTGTTTTGCATTTACTATTTCCTCCTTTTGTAATTCCGGCAATCCATACACGAAGTCGTGATCGCCGTTAAGCCTGTAATCATGGCTTAAATCAATAATCTTTACATGCTCCGGAATCCCATGAGATTCCACAAATGTCTTTGACGCTCCATGCCCCATGCAAAGAAAAATTACATCGACTGAATCAAAGTTCAGCTCGTCTGTAAATGTTTGTTCCGTTTCCCCAAGAAGGTCTGTGTGAACATTAGTTACAGGATTTCCCGCATTACTGTTGCTATGAATAAATACGATTTCAGCATCAGGATGATGCATTAATATTCGTATTAATTCTCCGGCAGTATATCCGGCTCCACCTATAATTCCCGTTCTGATCATCAATTAACTGTTTTTCTTTACAACACTCTGATAAATCTTCATCTGATTACCCAGAATCTTTGTAAATCCTTTAACATCATCAGCACTCCATGCCTTATTTACCTCGCCGTACTCTCCAAACTCTGATTTCATCAGATCGAAATCGGACTTAACACCAACCAACACGTAATTGTAAGGACGTAATTTAATTGTTACATCACCGCTCACATGTTTTTGAGTGCTTTCGAGGAACGCTTCCATGTCGCGCATGGATGGTTCCAGGTACTGCGATTCGTGTAAAAACATACCATACCAGGTCCCAATCTGGTCCTTCCAGTATTGTTGCCACTTGGAAAGCGTATGTTTTTCAAGCATCTGATGTGCTTTTATAATTAATATCGGAGCGGCAGCTTCAAAACCTACCCTTCCTTTTATTCCAATAATTGTATCGCCAATGTGCATATCGCGGCCAACGCCCCAAGGCCCTGCCAGTTCCTCTATCTTACGGATTGCATCCACCGGGTTTTCAAATTTGGTTCCGTTTACACCTGTTACTTCACCTTTTTCAAAAGTGATCACCAATTTTTCCTCCCCGTTTTTTGTCATTTGGGTCGGATAAGCAGATTCCGGAAGCGTTTTTTCTGATGTCAATGTTTCTTTACCGCCAATACTGGTTCCCCAAAGGCCTTTATTAATGGAGTATTCCATTTTTGACCAGTCGGCCACAACACCATGTTCCTTTAGGTAGTTAATTTCATATTCCCTTGTCAGGGTCATATCACGCGTAGGTGTCAGAATCTTTATTTCGGGGGCCAATACATCAAACGTCAAATCGAACCTTACCTGATCGTTTCCTGCGCCGGTACTACCGTGGGCCACATAATCGGCCTTTATTTGTTTGGCGTATTCTATAATGGCGATGGCCTGGAAAACACGTTCAGAACTTACAGAAATGGGATAGGTTCCATTACGTAACACGTTACCATACACCATATAGCGGATGCTGTTTTTGTAATACTGATCCGTTACATCCAGTGTTACATGTTTTACAGAACCCAGTTTATAAGCCTTTTCTTCTATAATTGCCAGTTCCTTGTCAGAAAATCCTCCCGTATTGGCTACAGCAGTATATACTTCCAGATCTTTATCAACCGAAAGATATTTTGCACAAAACGAGGTATCCAAACCTCCACTGAACGCTAATAAAACCTTTTCCTTCATCTTTTACTCCGGGTTTAAAACAGGGAAAATATTCCTGTATTCTTTGCTTTCTTTTTTAGTTGTTCCTTAAACTTATGCCACCGCTCACGTGATTTCTGAACAGTTTCCTCAACCTTTACCGGTTTCACGTCTTTTGTAGGATCGAATAACATTGCGGTACACAAACAATGCCGACGACCTGTTCTTAAAAGTATATCGTAATTTACGCAACTTTCACAACCTTTCCAAAACGAATCATCTTCAGTTAACTCAGAAAATGTTACCGGTTTGTACCCAAGTTCTGAATTTATTTTCATTACAGCCAATCCTGTGGTTAAACCAAATAATTTAGACTGCGGAAATTTCTCACGCGATAGCTGAAATGCTTTTTGCTTGATTTTTGTTGCAATTCCCTGCCCTCTGAAATCATCAGCCACAATCAAACCGGAATTGGCCACGAACTTTTTACCCTGCCACGTTTCGATGTAGCAGAAACCTACAAATTTATTTTCATGAAGAGCAATAATCGCCTTCCCTTCCCTGATCTTATCTGCGATATAATCCGGAGACCGTTTGGCAATCCCTGTCCCTCTCACCTTTGCAGCTGCTGCTATTGTGGATAAAATATCGTCCACAAACACCAGATGCTCATCACTTGCCACTTTTACTTCAACGGGTTTCATATTTATAACTCCAAAAGCTAAGTAAAACCTCTAATTAACTAATCCCTGGAAACAGAAGCGAAAAAACAGTCATCACACTCGATTTGGAAAATCCCTCCTTCAATATAACCAATATGGTATCGTCTCCGGCAATAGTTCCTAAAATTTCAAATGCTCCACGCAAATCGATTATGGATGCTATTCCATTGGCAAATCCTGGTTTGGTTTTAATAACGGCCATATTTCCCGAAAACTCTATAGAGAGCCATCCCTGTGCCATAAACCGGTTTCCTGCCTCATCAGAAATGTTCTTAACCCCCGGAATAGTATATACATAATCCCCTTCCGGAAGCGGAACCTTGGCAACTTTCAGCTGTTTCAGGTCACGCGACAGGGTTGCCTGGGTCAAATCAAACCCCTTACCCTGAACGAGTTTTAGAAGTTCATCCTGATTACTTACCTTACTTTCCAGAATGACTTCCCTGATAGCTAACAACCGCTCTGTTTTCTGTTTCACAAAAAATGAATAAATATTCAAAATCGATGCAAAATTATTCATTTATTTTAAAACCAGCCAACAATTTTGCAAATATTTTTATATTTTTGCGGCAGGTTTTTTAAAGCGTTAAAAACTCAAAAAACAGTGGGCTCTGAACTCGCTATTTTATCATCCAAAAAACAAAATTCATTCATGGGAAATCAACTGTTAGAGGAAACCAAAAAAGTAGTTATTCTTGGATCCGGAGCGCTAAAAATCGGAGAAGCCGGAGAATTTGATTATTCCGGGTCTCAAGCGTTGAAAGCATTAAGGGAAGAGGGAATTTACACAGTTTTGGTCAACCCGAATATTGCTACAGTTCAAACCTCGGAACATATTGCCGATAAAGTCTATTTTCTACCTGTTACCCCATATTTTGTAGAACAAGTTATTAAAAAAGAAAATCCTGATGGGATCCTGCTCGCTTTCGGTGGTCAGACTGCACTTAATTGTGGTGTTAAACTATTTGAGGCAGGCACTCTTGAAAAATATAATGTCCGGGTTCTTGGAACTCCGGTTCAGGCCATTATTGATACAGAAGACCGCAAAATTTTTGCGGATAATCTTCGAAAAATTGACATTAAAACGCCTGTCAGTATTCCTTGTTATAATGTGGAAGAAGCGATGGAAGCGGCAAAAACAATCGGCTATCCGCTTATTGTAAGAGCTGCTTATGCTTTAGGTGGTCTGGGTAGCGGATTCTGTAAAAACGATGATGAGCTTTACAAACTAACCCAGACAGCATTTGCATACTCACCTCAGGTTTTGGTGGAAGAATCACTGAAAGGATGGAAAGAGGTTGAATACGAGGTGGTACGCGACCAGTACGACAACTGTATCACGGTGTGTAACATGGAGAACTTTGACCCGCTTGGAATTCATACAGGCGAAAGTATTGTTGTTGCGCCTTCACAGACACTCACGAATAGTGAATATCATAAATTAAGAGAGATCGCCATAAAAATTATACGTGACATTGGAATTGTAGGTGAATGTAACGTACAATATGCATTGGATCCGAATTCTGAAGATTACCGTGTGATTGAGGTAAATGCCCGACTGAGCCGTTCTTCAGCGCTGGCATCCAAAGCAACCGGTTATCCGCTGGCATTTGTGGCTGCCAAACTTGGCTTGGGTTACGGTCTGCACGAACTTAAAAACTCAGTGACCAAAACAACAACTGCATGTTTTGAACCAGCACTGGACTACATTGTTTGTAAGATTCCGCGCTGGGACCTGAATAAATTTTCAGGCGTCTCAAAACAGATCGGTTCAAGCATGAAGAGTGTTGGTGAGATTATGGCTATTGGCCGTACCTTTGAGGAATCCATTCAGAAAGGTTTGCGTATGGTTGGCCAGGGCATGCACGGATTTGTCTCCAACCAGAAATTCTTTACAGATGATGTTGAAAAAGAGTTATCAGAACCTACTGATCAACGTATTTTTGCCATATCTGAAGCATTACAGGCAGGATACAGTCTTGAAAAAATTCATGCATTAACAAAAATTGATCACTGGTTCCTGCAGAAGCTTCAGAATATCACTGATCTGAAGAAGGAACTGAACGGGTATAAAAAGATTGAAGATATTTCAGACGAACTTCTACTCCGGGCTAAACAACTGGGATTTTCAGATTTCCAGCTGGCCAGAGAAGTTTTAAACAGCCCGGCAAACAAAATAGCAGAACAGCAAATTGATGTAAGAAATTACAGAAAATCGAGAGGCATTACACCGTTCGTAAAACAAATTGATACTCTGGCAGGTGAATACCCTGCACAGACCAATTACCTGTACCTTACCTACTCAGCAAGTGCACACGATATTGATTTCTACAAAGATGATCAGTCTGTCATCGTTTTGGGATCCGGGGCATACCGCATCGGTAGTTCGGTGGAATTCGACTGGTGTAGTGTTACGGCTATAAAGACCATTCATGATGAAGGTCACAGAAGCATCATGATTAACTACAATCCGGAAACAGTAAGTACAGACTACGACGTGTGTGACCGGCTCTATTTTGATGAACTGTCATTCGAACGCGTACTGGATGTTTACGACCTGGAAGTTCCGAAAGGAGTGATTGTTTCTGTGGGCGGACAGATCCCCAACAACCTGGCCATGAGGCTTCACAACCAAAATGTTCCGATAATGGGAACATCTGCGGTTAAGATTGATAATGCCGAAAACCGCCAGAAGTTTTCTGCTATGCTTGATGAACTGGGTATTGACCAGCCAAGATGGAAAGAGCTGACCAGCATTGACGATATATTCAAATTTGTGGACGAAGTTGGATTCCCTGTTCTGGTAAGACCTTCTTATGTACTATCCGGTGCGGCCATGAATGTAGTATCGAACAGGGATGAGCTGGCAGACTTTCTGACACTGGCGGCCAATGTTTCCAAACAGTACCCGGTTGTGGTCTCTGAATTTATAGAACAGGCCAAAGAAATAGAGATAGATGCTGTCGCAAAAAATGGTGAAGTTGTTGCATATGCCATCTCTGAACATGTGGAATTTGCCGGTGTTCACTCGGGTGATGCAACCATTGTTTTCCCTCCACAGAAACTGTATATCGAAACCATTCGCAGGATTAAAAAAATATCGCGCAGCATTGCAAAAGCACTGGATATAACAGGGCCGTTCAATATGCAGTTGCTGGCAAAAGATAACGATATTAAAGTTATTGAATGTAACCTGAGGGCCTCACGAAGCTTCCCGTTCGTATCCAAAGTATTAAAGGTGAACCTTGTTGAACTGGCAACCAAAGTTATGCTGGGACAGGATGTTGAAAAACCATCAAAAAGCGCTTTCGATCTGGATTATGTGGGAATCAAAGCGCCTCAGTTCTCGTTTACGCGTCTGTTAAAGGCTGACCCGGTACTGGGAGTTGACATGTCCTCAACCGGGGAGGTTGGTTGTATCGGGGAAAACTATTACGAAGCCATCCTGCAGGCTATGTTGTCGGTAGGCTATAATATTCCTAAAAAGAATATCCTTATTTCTTCGGGACCGGCACGTTCAAAACTGGAACTTCTGGAAAGCGCACGTATGCTGAAACAAAAAGGGTACAACATTTTTGCAACAGCAGGAACACATCGTTTCTTTGAAGAAAACGGCGTAGAATCAACGCACCTACACTGGCCTGATGAACCGGACAAACATCCGAATACACTGGAATATCTGAAACAGAAAAAAATTGATCTGGTTGTTAATATTCCAAAGAACCTGACACAGGGTGAACTGAATAACGGCTACTATATTCGCCGTAGTGCCATTGATTTCAACATACCGTTGATTACAAATGCCCGCCTGGCAAGTGCATTTATCTACGCATTCTGTAAAATGAGTGAGGCTGATATTGCCATAAAAAGCTGGAACGACTATAAATGATTTTGAAGCCCCTGAAATCGCAATATTAACTATTAGTTTTTAGGACTGAGGCCGGATTTATTCCGGTCTCTTTTTTATGCTAAGGTTTGGCGTAGGCTGAAGGTTAGTATTTTTTAGACGTAGTTTGGAAACTACGCCAAGCAAAAGTTAAGCTTAAATCATCCGCAGCGTTAAAAAAACATAAGCATGAAATTGGAAAAACATAAGCATCATTTTCCAAAATCATACGTAACGTGAGTTCGATCTAAGATAACGTATCAAATTTACAACATTCAATCCGTTTTTATTAAGCAATTAGCAATATTAACTAAGTTGGAGCTTAGTTATTTAAAACGACGTAGCTTGGAAGCTACGCCGAACGCAGGGTATGTGATTTTAAATAATAATCATTTTATGCATTCGCTTTTAAAATCCGAAAAGTCAATCAAATTTTTATTGTTTTCATACCACGCTATCCAAAGATCTCTTGCAGAGTGAACATCATGAATGTATAAGTTTTGACCATCATAATCAAAAAAATAATCTGACAGGCTACCGACTTTAAATTTATAGACCATATTCATTATTAATTCTAAGTCTAATATGGAATCGTTAGGATTTGATAATGCAGGATCAGAATGTATGTTCTTCCATTCAGGTGATTTTATAATTGATTTACTTAATCTCGCTAGTCTAGAATTATTTTTCTTGATCAAATAAATATCGGTAATATTGCCTTCATGGCTATATTTATAAGGAATCATCTTGCACGGGATATTAGAAAACAAAGTTTTCATAGCATAAATATTGAAGGGAAAACTTTCAAAATCATAAAAGTCAAGTAAATTCAATAACCTATTTAAATTATTTTCATCACACATATACTTCATCAAAACAGGAACATCACTAATCTTTGGATCTCTAACTAAAAGATTATAAACATACATTCTTAAGTCATCGTACGTTAAAAATTCTAAAATAGCATCACGCGCCTCTTTATTCTTAAATTTTTCCAAACATTTATATTGATATCCATCGGTACCTATTAAATATATGGTTAAAAGGACATTCTTTTTAAAGTTTAAATCACAATTATTTTTTACGCTTTTTAAAAGTATTGGTATTGCATTGAGTTTGTATTCCGCAATTTTATACATTAAGTCGTTATAGTCTATATAACAATAATTTACATCAAAATCATTTTCAATAAATTTCAGTGAATCAATATAACCACTTATGAGAATTGAGTCATTATTGACCTCTCCTGTATTAATTTTTGTATTTGAAAAGCTTTTCCAATAAGTAAAAACAACAAATAATATCAATAAATAAAAAAACCTTTTCATAATTATTCCCAGGCAAGAAATTTTCTATATTCTTTAATAGTTGACATAACCTTCAGGCTAATTCAACCGAAAGTTAGTGATTTTCATAAACCCAAACAATAAAAGAATTATGTATATTTAATACCTCATTTAACTTGGTATTATGAAAAAGATCTTTTCTCTCTTTCTGATTTTCATATCATTCAATGTATTTAGTCAGGAAGAAGTATTCGACAGAGGCTTCAACAGCATCACCCAACAAAAGATTAAGGCACAGCTGCAATTTTTGGCTTCTGACTGGACAAACGGCAGGGAACCTGGCACGAGAGGAATTGAGTCCGCTGCAGAATACATCCGTTCCATGTTTATGTATGCCGGACTTGAACCAGGCGACGCATTGAATCCGGATCAGAATTTATGGTATCAGCAAGACAAGGATGTTGATTATTTCCAGACATTTGATCTGATCAAAACGCCAAGATCGTTTGAGGGTAAACTAACCGTTAAAGACAACACAAATGCCTTTTCCTTTCCGGCAAAAACGGATTTTAATATAATTTCAGGATATTCCTCCTCCTTTGCGCTGAACCATTCCTATGTTTTTGTGGGTTATGGCCTTAAAAATGCCAGGCTGAATTATGATGCTTACAAGGGATTAGACGTTAAAGGCAAAATTGTAGTTGTACTTCGCGGATTTCCGGGTTACATGGATAAAGACTCAGAACTGGCAAGGTATTTTACCAATGCAGGCAAAAATATAAATGTATCGGAACTGGAACAGGATAAAGTTGATTTGGCAAAGACAAACGGTGCTGTTGCCGTGATTTTTATAAATCCAACAATAGATTTCCCCGGAATCGTGGAAAGCAACATCTACAAGTACAGTTCCCGCGAATGGTACGAAGGAGACAAACCCTGGGGCGTGACCGCACACAGATACCGGATACCGGAGTCGACAGAAGATAAACTGGTTATACTTGAAGTGAGCAAACGTGCCGGAAGTGCTCTGCTGGCAGGATCGGACTATTCAGTTGAGGATTTTTATAATTTTCGGATCAACAACCTTGAAGCCGGACTTAAAAACAAAAATCCTAAAACTCTGAATCTAATTGTGGACAAAGAAGAAGAACTTATCAAAGTAAAAAACGTACTGGCGGTTATCAAAGGAGAAGACACAACAAAGTCGGTTGTTGTTGGTGCGCATTACGACCATCTGGGAACCTACGATGGCAGAATTTACAATGGGGCTGATGATAACGGATCAGGAACCATAGCAGTTATGATGCTGGCAGAGGCGTTTAAAGAAAGTGGGATCAAACCAAAATACAACATGATTTTTGCTGCATGGACCGCAGAAGAAAAAGGCTTGCTGGGATCGAAGTACTTTGCCAATCATCCTACCACCGATTCAGTACTTTATTACATAAACTTTGATATGATAGGCAGGCTTGACGAAAGAGATACCATAAGACACAAAGCCATAATGGTTTACACCGGGTCTGTTCCTGCACTGCAGTCCACCATTGAAGAAGGTCTGAAAACATATGATATTGGACTTAAGATCAACTTCTCTCCTCGTTCATTGCCGCGAGGCGGTAGTGATCACACATCGTTCTCAATGAAAGGAATACCTGTAAGTTATTTTCTCGCGGGCTGGCACAACGACTATCATCAACCCTGGGATGAAACCAGTGAAATTGCCTACGACAATATGGAACTGATCATAAAATCAGCCTATATTCAGCTTTGGGAAATTGCAAATGGAAATGTGTTTAAATAAGCTTAGTCAATTGGCCCTGTAACATTTTTGAGTCTGAACCGGAAAGTTGCACCCTCATTGGCTTTTGATTCAACCCACATTTTTCCTTCAAGGGCTGTAACCAGGCGCTTACAAATGGATAGTCCCAATCCGGTACCTCCATATTTACGTGTGCTGCTTTCATCCAACTGACGGAATAATTCAAAAATGGAATCCTGTTTATCAGCCGGAATTCCGATACCTGTATCACGAACGAAGAACTCTACCTCGTTGGATTGTTCCAATACCTCATAACCGAATTCTATTTCACCCTCCGAAGTAAACTTTAGAGCATTGTCCAGCAGATGTTGAAAAATTTGTTTTATCCGGAATTCATCAGAGCTAAAAAGGAAACCTTCCTTCGTACCTTTACTGACCTTAAAGGGTAAGATCTTGCGTTTCCGGTACATATCCAGTTCAATTTCCTGCACCAATTCATTCATCAGGTGATTAATATCAAAGTTCCTGAAAATAAGCTTAATCTGTTCACTTTCAATCTTCGAAATTTCAATAATATCATTCACCA
Source organism: Quyinboa ferrireducens (assembly GCF_042436675.1). Taxonomy (NCBI): domain Bacteria; kingdom Pseudomonadati; phylum Bacteroidota; class Bacteroidia; order Bacteroidales; family Quyinboaceae; genus Quyinboa; species Quyinboa ferrireducens. The sequence goes on from NZ_JBHMVA010000005.1 coordinate 133,526, forward strand.
GCTTAAGTAACTGATTAGAGTTCTTTTCAATGATCCGGCACATATCCTGCCTTTCTTCCGGAGTCAGGTCTTCGTCCTGTATCAACTCACTGAATCCGGTTATGGAGTTTAATGGCGTCCGTATCTCATGACTCATATTTGCCAGGAAGGTTGATTTCAGCTTATCGGCTTCCAGGGCTTTTTCCTTGGCCATAATCAGATCATCCTGTGTTTGTTTTAATCCGGTAATATCGGTGGCAGAACCTATGATGCGATATACATTTCCCTTTTCGTCCAGCTTTGGCATTAAGGTTACCAGAAGATAAACCCTCTTTCTCGTCTCCTTGCTAATTAAAACTCTCTCATGGGTTTCCGGCTTTCTGGTTTTAATGCAATTGTAATAATGAGAGATCACATTATCCACATAAGCCTTATCATAAAACTTGCGCTTTTCCTCAATCTCAAGTCCTTTCATGTTAATGGTATCAATTCCAAAAACTTCCTGGTACTGTGTATTCAGGTCCCTTATGATCAGTTTCTTGTTATTCAGCACATCAATCACCCAAAGCGGATATCCAACACCTTCCATAACCTCTGTCAAAAACCGGTTGTTTTCCAGTATTTCATTACGTCTTTTCTCAAGCTCTTTCTGATCCTGCTTCATTCGGGTAATATCCCTTACAATACATACCACCTTATCAATGTTGTGAGGAACCATCCTTGCTTCAAAAAAGCGTAAACCGTCCGGGAATTCCAGGTCATACTGAAACTCCTCCAATCTTTTATTTTCAATTACAGATGAGATATGCTTAAACGTGGTTTCAGCAAGTTCAGGTGACATAACTTCATAAATCGTTTTACCGATAAAATCATTTTTGCCATTAAAAAGCTTACTAATATCAGAGGCATGACAATCTTTAAAAACACCTTCCTTATCAAATACGAAGATTATATCAGGATTTACTTCAACCAACGTACGTATGTATTCTTCTTCCTGTTGAAGACTCTTATTGGCCAAAACCAAATCCGTTATATCATTATAGACACAGCCAACAATATCATCCACCGGACTGTATGCGCTAATTTCGGAATAACGCTTCAAACCTTTTTCAAAGTCAATGAATTTTGTTGCCCCTCTTTCCTGAGAAATACCACCAAGCAAACTAACGAAATCCTCATCAATGGTACTGTATATATCACTGTACTTAGCACCTACCAATTCTTCTTCTGACTTAGATGACATCTCGGTATAAGCCTGATTTACAGAAAGAAATCTTAAATCAACAGGTCTAAATTCTTCATCCCTGATAATATAAAACAGACTGAAAGGCACGCCCAAATTCTTAATATAATAATCAACATTGACAGAGCCCATTGTTTTAATTAAATATTCCGGGACTCTTTCTGTATTTTTCTGTGAGTATTTTATAAAATTAAGGGCAAAAACCTGATTATAATCTTTTACCTCACCCAGGTTTTTAATATTAATGTAACAAGATGCTTCATTTACTTTAACCGGCTTAGGATAAAGATATTGTTTCCCTTTTTTAAGTAAATTTAATTGTGCAGTAAGACTACCAAGATGATCCGGATCCGTAACTATTTCAGAAAGTTTACGCGGCCTTTTATCCGTAAGCTGTAGAATATTCTCTGTGTCATTCAACCAAACAACTTCTCCGTCCTCCAATACACAGACACCGGAGGGTATGAATAAACCCAGTATATCAGATAGTGTATTATCTCCCATAGAAACAAGGTATTTTATCAGGCATTTTTGTTAATTTTGAGCCTTTAGAAACCAAAATTTATTGTGTTATAATTCAATTCACGTAAATTTAGATAATTTAATATTAATTCAGAAAATAAATCTCTTTATTTTTCAAATTACTTAATAAATATTTAAACTATGATCAAGCATATTGTTCTTTTTAAATTCACCGACATTAGCGACACTTTTATCGAAAATGTTATCATTAAACTGGAAAATCTAAAAAATGAAATTCCTGAGATACAAAGCATTGAAGCAGTACAAAATGAAAATGCAGAAGAGAAATTCCACCTGGGACTGACGGTTACTGTAAAGGATTTTGATGCACTGGGAAGATATGCCAACCATCCCAAACATCTGGAGGTAGCAAAAATAATCCGTGAAAATCTTGCAGACAGAGCTTGCGTGGATTATTACATATAAAAAGTAAATGTCCTGCATATATCAAAAACTGACCTTGCAGGACATTCTATTCTTTCATTACCTCTATTAGCTATTTTCTTAATCTTCTTCCTTTTTATTGGGAAGGACAAGATTTAACAATACACCAACGACACTGGCAAGGCCGATGCCCGAGAGTGAAAATCTGCCCCAACTCATTACAGCACCCCCAATTCCTATTGTCAGAATAACTGAAACGATTACCTGATTCCTTGTCTTGTTCATATCTGTTTTGGAATCAATAAGAGATTTGATACCCACACTGGCAATCATGCCAAACAACAGCACCATAATACCGCCTAATACTGATTGTGGTATTGTTTTAAGAAAACCACTGATTTTACCAATCACAGAAAATACTATTCCTGTTACTGCGGCTATCTGCAGCACTCTTGGATTTGTTACTTTTGTTAGGCTGATAGCCCCTGTTACTTCCGAATATGTTGTATTTGGTGGTCCACCGAAGAAACCGGCAAAAGCAGTTGCAATACCATCACCCAGTAAAGTCCGGTTCAAACCGGGTTTTTCCACGAAATTCTTACCTGCAACATTGCTAATGGTGTACATATCTCCAATATGCTCGATAATAGGAGCTATGGCAACAGGTAGCATAAACAGGATTGCATGCCAGCTGAATTCAGGCTTTGTAAATTCAGGTAGCTGAAACCAGGACGCTGTTGAAAGTGCAGAAAAATCTACCTCTCCCAAAAAAACAGCAACAAGATAGCCAACAATAATACCAACAAATACAGGGATAAGCTTTAGAACGCCTTTAGCAAATGTTACCACAGCAATTGCAGACAATAACGAAACTACAGCCAGCACCCAGTTAGTTTTGGCCATGTCCACACCGGCTGAAGCAAGAGACAGACCGATTACCATTATGACAGGGCCAACAACAATTGGTGGAAACAATCGCTCCACAAACTTAATTCCCCGCCACTTAATCAGCAGGGACACAATACCATAAACTAAACCTACTGCAATAAGACCCGACAATGCTCCGGGTAATCCGTAATGTTCTGTTGCTTTCAATATCGGCGCAATAAACGCGAAGCTACTCCCCAAAAACACCGGAACCATTCCTTTGGTAATCAGGTGAAAGATTAATGTACCAGCACCAGCCGTGAATAAGGCAACCGCCGGATCGATACCTACCAAGAGAGGGACAAGCACAGTAGCCCCAAACGCAACAAATAAAAATTGTACACCCACTATGGTCATCTTAGCGGGTGAAAGATTAGTGATTTGATTATTTTCCATCCTTAAAAGTTATTTTTCAAAGGCCTAATATAATCATATAAAGGTCTATTAACATTTATTAAAGGATGTAATTATTAACCAGTTTTTTACATTATTCAGATAAGATGATAATGTTCTTTTAAAATCTAAAACTCAGCTGTTTTGGGAGCGCGTGGAAATGGTATAACATCGCGAATATTACCCATGCCTGTAACAAACAACATGAGTCGCTCAAACCCCAGGCCAAAACCACTGTGAACTGCCGAACCATATCTGCGGGTATCAAGGTACCACCATAGTTCATCTTCTGACATTTCAAGTTCGCTAATTCGGTTTAGCAATTTACTGAGATCCTCTTCACGTTGTGAACCTCCAACAATTTCTCCGATTCCGGGAAACAGAATATCCATGGCACGAACTGTTTTACCATCGGCATTCTGTTTCATATAAAATGCCTTGATATCTTTTGGATAGTCAGTCAAAATTACCGGTTTCTTAAAATGCTTTTCTACCAGGTAACGTTCGTGTTCACTTTGCAAATCAGTTCCAAAACCGGTAACAGGATAATTGAACTGTCCTTTTTTCTGCGGTTTGGAATTCATCAGGATATCAATGGCTTCAGAATATGTTAAACGTTCAAAATCATTAGCCAGTACAAATTCGAGCTTTTCAATCAGTTCAATGCTACGCTCGTTCTGCGGTTTGTTTTTTTCTTCATCCAGTTGGCGGTTACTCAGGAACTCCAGATCTTCACGGCAATTATCCAGCGCATATTTTAACAGGTATTTCAAAAATTCTTCGGCCAGATCCATATTATCATGAATGTCATAGAATGCCATCTCTGGTTCTATCATCCAGAACTCAGACAAGTGGCGCGAAGTATTAGAGTTTTCAGCTCTGAATGTTGGGCCGAATGTATAAATTTCACCCATTGCCATGGCGGCAAGCTCGCCTTCAAGCTGACCCGAAACAGTCAGACTTGTTTCACGTCCAAAAAAGTCCTTTTTCCAGTCTATATCACCTTCTTCGGTTAATGGAACATTTTTAGGATCAAATGTACTTACGCGAAACATTTCACCAGCTCCTTCCGCATCGGAAGCAGTTATAATAGGTGTATGCACGTTTACAAAACCTTTTTCAGTAAAGAAATTATGTACTGCAAAAATCATGGCATGACGCACACGGGTAATAGCACCAAAGGTATTTGTCCTAAACCTTAAATGTGCTATTTCGCGCAAAAACTCAAGAGAGTGCTTTTTGGGTTGTAGCGGGTATTTATCGGGATCAGCTCCGCCTAAAACTTCCAGTTCGTTTGCCAGCAACTCCACCTTTTGACCACTACCCTGCGATTCGGTAACGGTTCCATTTATAGAAACAGCTGCACCGGTAGTAACCTTCTTTAATACCTCTTCGGAAAAATTGGCAACATCCACAACCACCTGTAAATTATTAATGGAAGAACCATCATTCAGGGCAATAAAATTAACCTGTTTATTACCTCTTTTGGTTCTTACCCAACCTTTTACATTTACTTCTCCTCCTAACGTATCAAATTTAAGCAGATCTTTAATTTTTGTGCGTCTCATCTTCTCAGTTTTCCGAAATTAGTTCTTAATTTATAGTGCTAAAAATGAAGCCACAAAGATAGTAAAATGAACCAAAAAAATACAGTCTGGTTTATTATTTTAGGCTCTTGCTTCACTTTGCTAAACGATTCACGAATAACACCAATTAAAAGGCACCAAAATGAAACAAATTCTTGAATTTCTGTCAGATCTGAAACAAAATAACAACAGGGAATGGTTTAACGACAACCGTAAAAGATATGATGAGGCTAAGAAAACTTTTATTGCATTTACTGAACTTCTTATAAATGAGTTGAGAACAATTGATCCGGAGATTCCGCTACTGAATCCCAAATCGTGTGTATTCAGAATTTTCAGAGATGTCAGGTTCAGTGCTGATAAATCGCCCTATAAAACCAATTTTGGGACCTATATGTCCCCGGGAGGAAGAAAAAGCATCTATGCAGGCTACTATTTTCATATGGAACCTGATAATTGTTTTATAGGTGGTGGATGTTACATGCCGCAGGCACCGGAGCTGAAACTAATCAGGGAAGCCATTTATCAATCACCGGAGGATTACCTGGATATCACAAATAATAAAGCTTTTAAAGATATGTTTGGTGAAGTTTGGGGTGACGAACTAAAGACTGCGCCTAAAGGTTTCGACAAGGAATGGGAACATATTGATCTGATCCGGAAAAAATCGTACGTCGGAATGCGTCAGCTTGATCCTGCAATTCTTGAAAGCCCTGATTTACTCGACGAATGCAGAAAAACTTATACCACACTTTATCCGTTGAACCGATTTCTTAACGATGTACTAAAGTCCTGATCTACTCTTTATCAAGCTTTTTAGCGTCCTCTTTTTGTTTCAGGTAATTATATATTTCAACCTGAGAACGGATTGCCTGGCCACTACGCTTGATGCGTTTATTTAGCATGTCATCGCCAATTAAACGGGCTTTAACATTGTCATTAAGCTCAATATTCAAAAGATCGATAAGTTCTTTTTTGATTTTTTTGTTGGTAACAGGAAAAACGCATTCGATACGTCGGTAAAGGTTACGCCGCATCCAGTCTGCCGAACCGGTATATACAATTTCCTTCCCGTTATTTCCGAACACAAACACACGATCGTGCTCAAGAAACCTGTCTATGATCCGGATCAACCGAATATTTTTACTGTACTTCTGATTCGGAACCAAAATACAAATTCCACGAACTATGACATCTATCTTCACACCATGCTCGCTGGCCCTGTACAGCATATCCACCATCGCCGGATCTTCCAGACCGTTCATCTTAAGACAAATATAACCCTCTCCACCGTTTTTCACATGCTCAATCTCCTGGTCTATCATCTCAGAAAAACGTTCTACCATATTAAAATTTGGAACCAGAATATGTTTAAAATGTGGTCTAAACCGCTGATCTTCTAAATATATAAACATCGACTTCAGCTCATCAATTATTTTCTTCTCCGATGTAAAGAATCCGTGATCACAATATAAACGGGCCGTTCTTTCATTAAAATTCCCTGTGGCCATGTACGCAACACTTTGATCGGTCCCGTCACTTTTCTGTCGGATAACCAGTGCAACCTTTGCATGAACCTTTAAGCCAGGAATGCTGTAAATAATTTTTATTCCGGCCTGTTTCATATCCCTGGCATGCCGAAGGTTCGCCTCCTCATCAAACCGTGCCTTAAGCTCAACAAAAACAGTTACTTTTTTACCGTTTTCAGCTGCAGTTATCAACGCATCTACCACCGCTGAATTAGCAGCAACACGGTATTGCGTGGCCTTTATCTCAGACACATTCGGATCATTCGCGGCTTCCTGCAGATAACGGATAAAATAGTTATACGTTTGATATGGAAAATGCAGCATGTATTCTTTTTTAGTGAACTCATTAATCAGTGAATCCACATCATCAAGCTCCTTCACCCTTAGAGGAATAATTTTTTCATTTTCCAGACGTGGAGCCATCGGGTTAGGAAAATTAAAAAAGTCCCTGAAATTGTGAATGGCACCCCCTTTGACCAGATCTCTGTCTTCCAGATTAAAAGTTGCCTTCAGAAATTCAATCATTCCTGCCGGCATTTTATAATCAAACTGAAACCTGTTTGGATGTCCCAGTTCCCTTGCACTGCCAATGCGTTCAATTACATCAATCAGGTCCTCTCCAACATAATCGTCATATTCCAGATCTGCATCGCGTGTAACCTTAATATTATACCAGTCACTCACCGTATAACCAGGGAAAATTGATTTTATATTACGCATAACCAGATCTTCCAGGAACATGATGTAGTAATTCCCCTTTTCCTCCGGTAATTCAATGAACCGGGCCACATCATGATCTGTTGGGATCTTAACAATGCCATAAACCGCACGTTGTAACCATGTAGGGATACCTGTTCTGTAAAATTTAATACACACATATACCTGACCGGTCTTCAGAAAAGGTTTAACCCGGCGCTTTTTTAGCAAAACAGGCTGTAATGACGGAAGAACGTTACTAACAAAAACCTGTTTGCAAAAGGCCTGTTGTGACTTATTGAGTTTATCTTTTCTTCTAAGCAGAAAAATTCTGTTGTTGCGAAGTTCCGGAAGAATTTCATTATTGAAAATCTCGCTAAACTCAGCCTGATGCTGACTAACAAGTCCGTTTATTTCATCGATTAATTTTATTGGTTGTACCCGCTGAAATTTATCATCATCTTCGGGCAATTCCCTGATCAGATTTCTGTAATAGCTTAACCTTACACGATAAAACTCCTCCAGATTATTGGAATAGATCGCAAGGAATTTTATCCGCTCATATAATGGCAAAGACTTATCCCTGGCTTCGTTCAGAACCCTGTGATTAAAATGCAACCAACTCAGATCCCTGTTAAAATAACTGTAACTTGTTTCCATATACATCAGGATAAAACTTTCTGCGGTTAATTAATACATCCGATATCCAAATATAAAAATTTATGACGGTAAAACCGGGATTTTACTGTTTTTACTTAAACCAATTACCAATAAATCAAATTCGGTTGAATATTATACAACTTCAATTTTTCATGCTTACAATTTTACATTAAATTTGCGGCTTAAATAAATTAGTCAATAATGGATAAGTTAAAACGTCAGGTAGCTGAGAAGCTCCTCGAAATTAAAGCGATTAAATTACAGCCCACCAACCCTTTTATCTGGGCATCCGGGTGGGAATCTCCAATATATTGTGACAACAGAAAAACATTGTCATATCCTGATATAAGAAACTACATTAAAATACAGCTGGCACGCCTGATACTTGAAAAATATCATCATGTAGATGCGATTGCAGGTGTAGCTACCGGAGCAATTGCTCAGGGAGCAATGGTTGCAGAAGAACTGGGACTGCCCTTTGTTTATATTCGTTCATCAAGAAAGGATCACGGTTTGGAAAACCTGATTGAAGGGGACCTTAAACCAGGCATGAAAGTAGTGGTTATTGAGGACCTTATTTCGACTGGGGGCAGTAGTCTGGCTGCTGTGAAAGCAGTAGAAAATGATAATTGCGAAGTAGTTGGTATGATGGCCATATTCACTTATGGTTTTCAGGTTGCCGTTGAGGCATTTAAAGAAGCCGGTGTGGAGCTGACTACCTTAAGTGATTATGACACATTGATAGAGGTAGCTTTAGCAACAAAATATATTTCGAAAAACAATATTAACACCTTGAAGGAATGGCGTAAAGATCCTTCAAACTGGAACCCAGCCTAACCAACATGGTAAAATTCGAAAGTGAAATTAAAACAATATCAGCACCCCAGGAACAAGCCTTCGGGGTGCTTTCTGATTTAACCAACATAAAAAAACATCTTGACCGGTTGCCGGAAGATCAGGTTCAGCTTGACCATATTGAAGAGGATGCCGTATTTTTTAAAGTTGAAAACGCAGGTGTACTTGGGCTAAGGATTATAGATAAAGAACCATTTAAAACAATCAAGTTTGAATCAGTTTCCTCCCCTATCACATTTAATCTCTGGATTCAGCTTAAAGAAGTAAAAGAGAACGACACCAAAGTAAAGCTTACCCTGAAAGCAGAAATGAGTGCCGTTGTAAAAATGATGATCGGCAAGCATATAAAAACATTCCTTGACAGATTAGCGGATGCCATCGCTACGTATGATTTCAGTGCATAGGTTCAGATTTGGATAACCTGTGTACTTTACATCCAAACCAGGACGGTTTTATTCAAGCCCTAAACCTGCGAATAATCATTACTTTACGATGATAAATTTCATATTTTACACTCAAGCTCTTTTGTTATTTTGATTTGAAATTTACTAAAACACAGAAGAAATGATTGTAGGTGTTCCAAAAGAAATAAAAACGAATGAGAACAGGGTTGCCCTTACGCCGGGTGGAGTTTTGGATCTTGTGAAAGCAGGACATACTGTCTATGTACAGACATCTGCAGGAGAAGGCAGTGGGTTTATGGACAGCGATTACCAGGAAGCCGGAGCCAAATTACTTCCGACTATCGAAGAAGTATATGGTATTGCCGACATGATCATAAAAGTAAAAGAACCAATAGCCCTGGAGTACCCTTTAATAAAAGAAAACCAGTTACTATTTACATATTTCCATTTTGCATCGAGCGAAGAACTCACCCGGGCAATGATCGAAAGAAAAGCTATATGCCTTGCTTACGAAACCGTGGAAACTAAAGATCGTAAACTTCCCTTACTCATTCCAATGTCTGAAGTCGCAGGCAGAATGGCTACGCAGGAAGGAGCAAAATACATGGAAAAAACCTTTAACGGCAGAGGACTGCTGCTTGGTGGTGTTCCGGGAGTTCCACCTGCCAGGGTACTTGTAATTGGTGGCGGTGTGGTTGGGACACAGGCGGCAAAAATGGCAGCAGGACTGGGGGCTGATGTGACCATTATGGATGTCAGTCTGGATCGTCTGAGATACCTGGCCGATGTTATGCCTGCCAATGTTAAAACTGTTGCTGCCAATGCTATCCGTGTTCGCGATGCTGTAAAAGTTAATGATTTAATTATTGGAGCCGTGCTGATTCCTGGCGCTAAAGCACCAAGGCTTATCACAAAAGATATGCTGAAAGAAATGCGACCTGGCACAGTAATGGTGGATGTAGCAGTGGATCAGGGTGGATGTTTTGAAACCACAAAGCCAACCACACACGAAAATCCGGTATTTGTTATTGATGATGTGGTTCATTATTGTGTAGCCAATATGCCGGGAGCAGTTCCTGTAACTTCAACTATGGCGCTTACCAATGCGACTTTACCTTATGCTTTGCAGCTTGCAAACAAAGGCTGGCTAAAAGCCTGCAAAGAGAATTCGGAACTCAAAAAAGGATTAAACATTGTAAAGGGAGATATTGTATATCAGGGAGTTTCTGAGGCTTTTAATCTTCCCCTTAAGTCCATTGACGAAATTCTAGGATGACTCTAATATTGTTCTGATCTATTTATACCAAAAAGGTTGAACCGGATTAAAGGTTCAGCCTTTTTTATTGTACTCCCGGGCGTTCACATCAATTTCATCTTCTGTAAGTATATAAGACGATACCGAAACACCACTTATCCCAATCTTCTCAAGCCTTTCAATGTCTTCCGGCAAAATACCTCCAAAAACCCATAAAGGGATGTTCATATTATTATTTTTCAGCATTCCGAAGATTGTTTCAAGTCTGTCGAATCCAATTTCACGTTTATCCGAAATTGATTTAACGGGACCCAGCATCATGAAATCGACACCCTCTATCATGAAATTAACTGCGTCCTCAAAGTTCCCGGCCATGCCACCAATCCTTTTTTCTGTCCCTATTTTTGAACGAACCAACTCAGGCGGTAAATCAGTTCTCTTCAATATTATTCCATCAGCATTTATAAGTTTTGCCAGTTCAAAATTACTTTGTACATAAAGAGAAGCATTCAACATGTTAGTCGCCCATCGGCACTTCCATGCCTCAAGCTCAATATGTTCTTCCGAAAAGTCCGGTTCAACAAAGCAGAATGAATTAAACGCAGTACCTTCAAGCTCCTCAATCTGTTCGGAAGGCATCAGAAAACTGTGTTGTCCCGTTGCAAACATGTATTCCATGCGAAACTGTTTTTCACAAAAATACAACCCATTTAAAATAAAAAAGCCCCTTCCGGGGCTTTTTATCGATTATTATTTATTATTAATTAAAACCTGAATCCTACCGTCATCATGACATTGTTTGAGTTGTATGTCGTCATAGCCATAGGCTGTGAATTATCAAGAATAAAAAGACTGGATTCAACATTCTGACTTTTAAGAACATATGCAAAGTCAATAAAGAAATCATTGTCCCTGTAGCCAAATCCTGCAGAGAACTGATTCAGTGCACCAGGTTTGTTAAAGGAATAATCATTAGCTTTAGTATTAAATGGTGAAGAATAATGAGCTAGCCCTCCTCTCAGGCTAAAGTTTGGTGATGCTTTTAACTCTATACCTGCCCTGAGCGAAGAACCGGTATTCATAACATCCGATATCATTTGATTGGTTGTTAAAAACGTTCCCGTGCTTGAACCTCTTTCATTGATTGTCATGCCACTGTAATTGGAGATTCCATAATCAAGACTGAATACACCAAATTTACCGAAAACATACGCCATTGATAATTCCATATTCAAAGGTGATGAATAAACCGCATATTTATACTGCAAATCACCTGAAGACTGTACATCCGGCCTAACATCGTTTGAGCCTTGTGGATAGAGAATATCCGGATCCAGGGAATAAGAATAGTTATCCTCCAGCAGATAATAAGTTGGTGTATGAATAGAAAGGCCTAAACGAAGTGCATCGACTGGTTTTACAATAATCCCTAATTTCGCATTAAATCCATAACCCGTGGTAGTTAAATAATCGTTACTGACATATCCGCCATTATCGTAGAAAACATAACTCTGTGTTGTCTCGTCCCATTGAGAATATGAACCGCCAGGAGTTACTCCAAATAATTCTTTATACATCAATTCTTTTCTGTAATACACATCTCTCACTCCCAGTGAAGCTCCAATATAAATTTTGTGGTCCAGATTCAAAGCCATGGCAAAAGTCCATTCATCCAGTTTACCCTTTTCAAAAATACTTTGTGTCTGATCAACTTTGGTATCACCTAAAAGAATTGGCTCATATACTGTCTGGTTAGTGTTATCAGTATATTTATCGACTAACCATCCCTGATAGGCCAGATAGCTAGGCCATAATGAGTTATCTTCGCCATAATCTGCGAGATCCTGAGCATAGTATTTTAACTGGCTCACATCTGAATTGTTCCCCTGAGTATAAGTCACACGGTGAAAGTCCTTCAACCTGTTATAACCTATACCAAAATTAACTGAAAGAACACCCTGATCTTTTAATGTTGGCGTGGCAAACACCAATCCCAGATTACTAAAATTCAGCCCTACCTTTTTATCCTGTGAAACTGTTCCGAGATAATCAGAACTGGATGAATTAAGATATAGATTAGGTGTAAATGTAAACTCTCCTCCCCGATATACTCCCAGCCCGGCCGGGTTTATAGAAATAGATGAGAAATCAGCTCCCAGAGCACCGAACGCACCACCCATAGCTGCCGATCGAGCCGTACTTCCATACGTAACAGATGATAAATTGTATGCATCGTTCAGGGTCTGAGCTATGCCTGTTGCAGACATAATGACTGCAATACTTGCTACTATTAATTTTTTCATGATCGATTACTTTAATGCGTGAATAATTTATCGTCTTGAGGAAGAACTGCTTCTACCTGAAGATCCACCTGAAGATGATCTGGATGAGGAAGAGGATCCTGACGATCTGCTTCCCGAATAAGAACTTCCACCGGAAGACCTGTAACTTCCTGAAGAACTACTTCCCGATGATCTGTAACTACCGGAAGAAGAGCTACCCGAATAGCTTGGTGTATAACTTCTTGATGAAGACGATCTATAACCTGAAGAGCTACTCTTTGACGAAGGGCTATAACTACGTACACTTCCTGACGAACTACTACTTGATTTGTAAGTAGTGGAAGGTCTTGAGTAAGAAGATCCTGACCTTGAGGTAGTGTTATATGTAGATCGCGAACTACTGGTCTGCGGTTTACTGTATGTAGGCCTGTAAGTTCTTACCGTAGCATTATTATTAGCAGCTGCCGACCTTGTAGTCGTTGACACCCTTGCATTTGAAGACCTGGTGCTTGTAGTAGCAGGTCGTGTTGTCACCGTACTTCTCGTAGTTGTTGAAGAACTTCTTACTGTTGGTGTAGCATTTCTTGCAGCAGTACCCGATGTTCTTGCAGATGAACTTGTTGTTGTTCGACCTGAACCGGTAGTTATAGTCGGACGCGTATTCACTGTTTTAGCAGTGGTTGAAGTTGACCTGGCTGAAGAAGCCCTTCCTGAAGAACTTACACGAGCATTAATATCAGATCTGGTAGCTGTATTTGCCGTACGTGATTCAACAATCCTGTCACTTGTTCTGCTTGAACTGCTTATGGTTCTGCCTGAAGTAACTGCTGAAGAACCTGCGGTTGTTCTTACCGGAGTTCTGCCGTAACCTGAACGTCTCGGTTCATAACGCTTATCTTTTGAAGCATAGTAATGATCATTATACCAGTGATGATGTCCATAATACCCTCCGTAACCATACCAGCTTCCGTAATAATAAGGATTGTAGTATCCGCCATAATATCCTCCATAATGCCATGGGCTGTGATATCCCCAGGAATAATATGGACTGTAATAACCACCATATCCCCAATTCCAGGGACTATAATAACCATAATTCCAGTAATTATATCCGTAAGGGCTGTATCCGTAATAGTAATTGTTATATATCGGATTTGTCCATGTTGGAGTTACCCATGCATAATTACCGTCCATGTAGACATTCCAGTTAAACGGATCAAGGAAATAAATATCGGAATAATACGGATCCCATGTAGCAATTGCTGCACGCGGACCATGAAATCGGTGTATCCTCTGGGCATAGTAATAGTCTGACCTGTTTCCGTTAAACCCATTCAGATAATATCCGGTTTCGTCATTGTAATATACGATGGTATCAATATCTGTGATATTATCATCATTGATAATGTTCATGTAATCATTTTCTACCCGGGCGAAATCAACACCTTCGGTAGCCCGCTCATACTCATCAATCGTTTTTGCTTTTTGAGCTGTCATTTGATTGTATTCTTTTCGTTCCTCTTTCATCTGCTCTTTGCTTGCAGCAGGAGCATCGGAAAGTTTTGCACTAATTGCCGGAGTATTGTCGGAAGGGGTATAATATATATCGTCATAATAACCAGATGACATATAACCAACTCCGCAAGAAGAAAGCAACATTAAAAGTGCGCCGTATAAAAAAGTCCTGGTTTTCATAGTAACCTCCATTAATTTTTATAAACTTAAGCAATTAGTGTGCCATAAACTGTTAAAATGCATGGCATAACTAAATAATGCAATAACAGTAAGTTCATCTCCCAAATTGAATCCTAAATTATAGATATGCTTTGTTAAATCAAAATGACATTTATTAAATATCACAAAAAAGGCTGACCCTGTCGGATCAGCCTTATATATAGAAAGTTTATAATCTGTTATTCTACGATTGATTTGAATTCAGGATCTTCGAAGTATTCTGCAAAAGTCAGTTCAGTTACAGCCATTTTCTTCAAAGCTTCATTCTTTTCAACACCTGCTTTCAGCGATGACATTACAAGCGTTTTATCATTAGTTTTAGCACCAACAATTGCTTTCAGATAATCGGTCATACAAATTGGATTTTCAACTGAATTCAGTGTAGCTAAAGCACCTTTATAGTCTTCAGTTAAAATTTTTGCCAAAGCAGCGTTGTTTGTTGCACTGTTGCCAAGATTTTTAACCGCAGCAGCATAGTTGCCTTCATGTATATTTACAAGACCAAGGTTGTAGGTCAACTCATCTCCTGCGCCAGCAGCTTTACCAAAATACTCTTTGGCTTTAGCAACATCACCGTTAACCAATGCGATAGCACCTAAGTTGTTCTGTACTTCCGGAGCAGAAGCATCAGCCTCAGCAGCTTTAGAGAAAGCTTTTTCAGCTTCATCAAACTTCATTGTTTCAAACAACACACATCCCATATCATTGTAACCTCTCCAGTCTTTAGGATATACAGAAGTAACTTTTTTGTAGATATCAAGTTTCTTTGCATTGTCATCGGTTAAAGTGGCAGCGTAAAGCAGTTCTTCCACGTTAAGTTCTGAAGGATTACTTTCTGCAAGCTCAGCAATCTCTTCATCAGATTTTCCGATAACATTTACGTTAACTGTAAACCTGGAACGACGAAGTTGTGGAAGAATATCTTCAGCAAGTTCTTTATAGGCAGCAGAAAGGTTTTTAATTTCCTTCTCTCTTACTTCAGGATCAGAATACATAGAAAGAACACGCAGGATAAGATCTTTATCATCTACACTTGAAGCTTCAAGTAATTCTTTGAATCCTTCCCAGTCTTCAGGAGTAAATTTAGAATCGATGAAACCGTCTTTGCTTGCGTCAACTTTATCACGCTTTAAAACACCTTTAATATACTTATCAGCATTAGATTCACGTCTTTCAGCTAATCTCTTATTCAGATCTTCCGGACCGTCAGGAGAAGCGTATGAAGAAACATCAACACCGGCAAATTCTTTATTTTCAGCAGCCTGAGCTTCTTTAATAAATTCTTTCAATGCCTTAATATCTTCGTCTCTTAACTGAGAATTTCTGATATTAGCCTGCTGGATGATATAATGAATATCTGCTTTAGCCATATCTGGAATGACCCTCTGGAAAGCATCTTCACCTAAAGCAGGTTCAGCCTGTCTGTCATTTACAAGCGTTTCGATGGCATTAACACCATCGGCAACCTTATAAGCAGGTGTAGTGTATTCTTTTGAACCGATAGTAATTTTTGCTTTTACCTGAAGTTCTGACAACCTCATTTCTTTCTGAAAATCAAAACTTACCGGAATAGCAATACCTCCACCATTTGCAAAGCTTATTGAAGTATTGTTATCTTCAACTTTTTCTCCCTGAACGGTAACAGATTTACCTTCAACCTCGCCACCGTCGTACGATAGTACCGGTATTAACTCAACAACAGCTTTTTTAGGAATAAACTTAGCCGGGAATGTAAGGTTGATCTGGGCATTAATTTTGCCAGCTTTTACTACAAGGGGTGACGGATTTACATCCGATTTAACATCTGTAAGGTCCTGAGGTGGTTTTGAACAACTCGCTAAAACCATTATTACAGCTAAAAGTGCAGAATAAAGATTAATTCTTTTTTTCATTGTGATTAATTATTTACGTTATCAATATCAAATAGCAATTTCTTAACGCTAGTTCGCACAAAAATAAAAAATATTTTAAAATAAACCCATTTAAACGCATTGTTTTAGCTGACTTTAGCTAAGAGAATCACTTTTTAATTCTTTAATTGTTACTCCGTTACTATAGGTTATTCCAAACATCAATTCTACTAATATATTAAAATTAGTTTTATTTTCAACAAAATCAAACTCAGATACGTCAATATATAATACAGGGAAATCAACTTTATCCAGATGTTTTTTGTACGCTTCGCTTATGCTAGACAAGTACTCCTTCGAAATCCCTGACTCATAGGAACGCCCTCTTTTACGAATATTGTCCAGCAAGACCTCGGGTCTGGAATAAAGATAGACAAAAAGATCCGGCCTTTTCAGTTCAAACCTTGCTATATCAAAAAGCTTCTCAAATAATTTCAACTCTTCATCTTTTAGCGTCACACTGGCAAATATCAATGATTTGGTAAAATAGTAATCGGCTATGGTAAGTTGTTTTTTTTGACGAACCTGATCTGCGATATTCCTGATCTGATTATAACGGTCTGCCATAAACGATAATTCCAGTTGAAACGCGTAGCGGTCAGGATTTTCATAAAAAAGTGGCAAAAACGGATTTTCGGCGAACCGTTCCAATAACAGTTCACCTCCAAACCTGTCTTTTAGTAAATTAGCCAGAGTGGTTTTACCCACACCTATATTTCCTTCTATGACCAGAAAATCAGGTAGTATCATTTATAAACTGGTGTAACATTCATATTGTAAAAAGCAAAAGACCACAAATCGGCATATTCCTGAATCACCATATCCGTTGGTTTTCCAGCCCCATGTCCGGCTTTGGTGTCAATCCGAATTAATGCCGGATTTTTATCAGACACTTTATCCTGAAGTGTGGCGGCAAATTTAAAGGAATGAGCCGGAACCACACGGTCGTCATGATCGGCAGTAGTAACCAAAACAGCAGGGTAATCAGCACCTTCTTTTACGGTATGAACCGGACTGTAGCTGTAGAGATAATTAAACATCTCCTTGCTGTCTTCGCTTGTTCCGTAATCCGTTGCCCAAAACCGCCCGATCGTAAATTTATGGTAACGGAGCATATCCATCACACCAACTGCCGGTAAAGCAACGGCAAAAAGGTCAGGTCTTTGGTTAATACAGGCTCCTATCAACAGACCACCATTAGAACCACCCTGGATTGTCAGTTTTTCTTTTGAGGTATACCCGTCTTTTATCAGGTATTCCGCTGCCGCAATAAAATCATCAAATACATTCTGTTTATGCATCAGCGTTCCGGCTTCATGCCATTTCTCACCATATTCTCCGCCGCCACGCAAATTAGGAATCGCCACAACACCATTATTCTCGAGCCATATCAGGCGGGTCACACTAAAAACAGGTGTCAGACTGACATTAAATCCACCATAACCGTACAGCAGGGTAGGATGGTTACCGTCAAGTTTTATCCCCTTTTTATATGTAATAAACATCGGAATTTTTGTGCCGTCCTTTGAAGCGTAAAACACCTGTTTGGTTTCATAATCATCTGAATCAAATTTAATTTTTGATTCCCTGAATTTAGTCAGCTCATCATTCGCAATATCGTACTTATATACGGTTGAGGGCGTTGTAAACGAAGTAAAAGTAAAGTATGTTTCGGTATCTTTCGGTTCACCCGTAAAACCACCAACGGACCCAACAGGTAAATCAAGTTTCTTCTCAACCGTTCCGTTTGCATCGCACACATAAACCTGCGATTTTGCATCCACCATATATTCCAGCATTAATTTACCGCCCATATATTTCGCCCCGGTTAACACATTATCATTTTCAGGTACAATAACTTTCCAGTTTTCCTTTTGCGGTTTTTTCAGATCAATCTGAATCAACTGATACCTGGGTGCCTGGTAATTCGTATATACCAACAATTTATTATCAGCTGCGTAAACTACTATATAATCGTTGTCAAATCCGGGAATTATCTTCTCCACAGCTTTTCCTTTTGGATCCATAGTATACAATGCATTCCCTGTTGTGGATTCTGTTACCGAAATAATAACGACTTTCTTATCGTCTGAAACGCCGGCACCAAACATCCAGTCGGGGTGCTCCGGATCTTCATACCATACCACATCCTGAGACTGAGGTGTTCCCAGTTTATGATAATATATTTTACTATCCCTATTTTCCCCCTTTAGCTGCTCCCCTTTTTTAGGTTCAGGATACCTGGAATATAAAAATCCGTCTTTATACCACGAGACACCCGAAAATTTAACCCATTGAATATGATCCGGCAAATCTTTTCCTGTTGCTATATCCCTGACATAAATTTCATTCCAGTCTGAACCACCTGAAGCGGTCAGATAAGCGATATATTTATAATCATCAGAAACTTCAGTGCCGGCCAGGGCTACGGTTCCATCTTCACTTAAAGTATTCGGGTCAATCAGTACCCTGCCAGAATCCGTAGGTGAATCCATGATGTAGAGAACACTCTGATTCTGCAACCCGTTATTCCTTGATTCCAGGTAAAAATTTCCATGTTTTGAAGGAGCCGAAGTTTTGGGATAGTCCCAAAGTTCTTTTAATCGATTAAAAATTTTATCTCTGAACGGGATCTGGCTCAGATAGTCATTCGTTACCTTGTTTTCTGCTTTAACCCATTCTTTGGTGGCATCGGACTGGTCATCCTCAAGCCACCGAAACGGATCGGCTACCTCCGTTCCAAAATAATTATCAACCACATCTCCCTTTTTCGTTTCGGGATATTCAATTTTTTTATGCTGAGCATTACAAGCCATAAGTAAAGGAATTAAGAGTACGTAAGTGAGTTTTTGCATGACTTTAAATTTGTGTTTTAACAAATATAACAGTAATAATAATTGTATGTTTGTACAAACTGTAAAATTCCATGCGACTAATTGTCTCCCCGTTTTATGATGCAGCTATAAACCTGGCGCTTGAAGAGGTATATTTTAAGCATTCCGAAGCGGATCTTTGTTTTGTATACCGCAATAATGCCTCTGTAATAGTTGGGAAACATCAGAATATATTCAAAGAAGTAAACCTTGCATACTGTATAAATAACAATATTGCTTATCATAGACGCATATCCGGTGGAGGAACGGTTTTTCATGACTTGGGAAACCTTAATATCAGTCTGCACAACACACGCAGGGAGGAATTCAAAGTCAATTACCAGCCATTGCTGGATCTGATAACCGAAACCGTAAAACATTTTGATATTGAACTGAACCAGGGCGATCGCAACGACCTTTATGTCCAGGATCACAAAGTAACCGGAACTGCCTGCCATGTGGTACGCGACCGAACCATTCACCATGGAACCTTGCTGTATAACGCCAATAAAGAACTGTTACATGAATGCCTGCACCAACCTTTAAAAATATCCGGGCGCGGCGTTGACAGTGTCCGCAGCAATATTACCAACCTAAAGGAACACTTAAGCAAGCCTCTTTCTGAAGAAGAATTTTTCTCTCAGTTCATTGTTCATCTCTCAGACATTCTGGACGCCTACATTGATTATCCAACTGACCAGGAACTGGAAACTGCTATTCAACTACGCGATAACAAATACACGCTTGACTCCTGGAACCTTGACTATTCGCCATCTTTCAAAGCTGAAATAGAAATAGACGGGAAGGATTGTATTGTTGACGTTGATAAAGGGAAGGTTATTCGAATAGATGATGAAGAAGTTGCAAAAAAATTAACTGGGATAGATTTTAAGCAATTTTTACTGACTTATGAAAAATAACAGAATCCTTTACAAAACATAACCTCTTCCAAAATAAAAAAGACCATTCACATCCTTCAAATATTTTAGCGGAGATTTTTTTATAAGATTTCTGAATTCCCGGATAAAATGTGACTGGTCGTAATAGTTACAATCATTTATTATATCCGATATACTTATTTCAGGATAATTAATCAGCATTTCACATGCCTTGTTCAGCCTTTTTATCCTAAGGTATTCCTTGGGACGAAGGCCAAGGCGGGATGCGAAAACCCTTTCAACAGTTCGATGACTAATTCCCAGGCTCGAACATATCTCGTCAACTGTATTGCATTCATTGTCATCCAGATATTTCAAAATATCTTTTTCATTTGGCTGCAAACCGTGATCCGGGTTCAAGGTTTTCATAAAAAACAGCTCTACAACTCTCAACTTATCCATGTATGATTTGGCTTCTAATATTTGCTTCAGAAGATGTTTATATGCCGGACCGAAAGCGTCATCAACATCAGGTATGTGCTCGTATAAATCAACAGGAGAACAATGCAGCAAACAAAGTACTCCCAGATTGGTAAATTCAACACTCAGCATTGCCAGTTCTTCAATTATCCTGGTTTTATATAATTTATCGAATGGCTGATTGCCTACAACATAAGCTCTTCTTTCTTT
This sequence comes from Quyinboa ferrireducens, assembly GCF_042436675.1. Classification (NCBI taxonomy): domain Bacteria; kingdom Pseudomonadati; phylum Bacteroidota; class Bacteroidia; order Bacteroidales; family Quyinboaceae; genus Quyinboa; species Quyinboa ferrireducens. The sequence continues at coordinate 154,326 of NZ_JBHMVA010000005.1, forward strand.
AAAGTCATTAAGTTGAAAGTCAAATACATCAAATCCGTTACTACCATAGTGAAAATGCATCTCGATGGATTCTTTCCCAACCGGATGAATGTCTATGTTTTTATAAGCTGAAAAGCCTTCTGTAAAATAATATTTTCTGATATACGACCTGAGAGGTAAGGAAGGTTGAACTTCCCAATATTTGCCTTCTTCAATCTCAATTGAATGAATAACGTTTAACGTGCCTCCTGTGAACGAACCAAGCATAGAGAATGAGGTAATATATAAATTTAAGGCATTTCATTAAAACCAGCAATTTTTAGAATTAAACATTGGTTATCAATTCTTTATGTAGAATAAAACTAAATAATCAGGTGGCGTGTTTTTACAATACAATCTTCTTTTAACCCCATAACTTTACAATGTTCCAAGCACTATCAGCTCCTCTCTCATAACAAATTACACACTTTAATCCCTTTTATTATCATTTTTAATTTTTAGTTATGAAAACTTTAATTTTCACGTTTTTATGTTGCATTACTTTATTTCAACTAAATGCAATACAAATTAATGTTCCATCACATTACGCAACGATCCAGGCAGGCATTAACGCTGCCAACGAAGGCGACACCGTTCTTGTCGCCGAAGGAACCTACTACGAAAACCTTTTTATTACAGGGAAGGCTATTACATTAGCCAGTGAATTTATTCTTGATGGGAAGTCAACACACATTTCAAAAACAATTATTAATGGAAGTCAACCCGTAAATCCGGCAGTGGGCTCTGTTGCCTTTTTGACAGGTATTCCAAACAGCAATACCACTTTAAAAGGCTTTACCTTAACGGGAGGTTCAGGCTCATATGTAGATCTTTTAGGGGCTTATGTTGGTGGAGCTGTCCTGCTTTTTAACAATGGTGCCGTTATTGAGAATAATATCGTAACTGATAACAGTATTGTACAAAATAATGCAACTTTTCCTGGCATTGGTGGCGCCATTTTAAGTAGCAATACAATAATAATCAGGCATAATAAGATTTTAAGAAACTCAACCATTGCATCTGATATAACAGCGGGAGGAGGCATAGGACTTCTAATTGCGTCCCAAGGTGTTACCGTTCGAATTAATCATAATATCATCTCGAACAACTCCCTTACCTGCACTGAAGGCTACAGCACTTTGGGAGGAGGTATAGAAATTGAAACCGCACACGGTTTCGGTCCTGATATCCAGATAAACAATAACACCATTACAGGAAATGCATTGCATAGTGAAACGAGTATGGGAGGAGGCATGTATATTGAGTTTTGGGAGAACGTACCACCCGATAACAGCACCTTGAATGTCCAGATTTTCAATAATATCATAACCAATAATTATGCACAGGATAAAGGTGGAGGCCTTGCCTTTTTTAGCATGGGAGGAATTACTCAACCTGCTTTTACCTATCCCATTGTTCCCCTGGTAATGAATAACACGCTACTTGATAATAAGGCTTCCGATGGAGCGGGTGTCTTTACTTATGATTTAAACTTATTATTACTGAATAATATTTTATGGGATGAAACAGATGGTGAGAACTGTCGTGAAATTTTCCAGGATTATTTGCCTGACGTTCATTTCAGATCCGATTTAACATGGTTTGCCGATAATAATGATGGTAACCTTTATGCATACAATAACTGTATAAAAGGAGGCGAGGCTGAACTGCAAGGAGCATGGTTTGGTGAAAATAATATAGAAGTCTATCCAAAGGTAAATCCTGCACTCTTCAAACTCCTGCCCAAAAGTCCGTGTTTAGGAACAGGCATAGAATCTGCTCAGATTAATGATGAGTGGTACACGGCACCTGCCTTCGATTTTTATGATAATCCGCGACCGGATGCAGAAACAGGCCTGGTAGATATGGGAGCGGTTATGTCCAATGATTTGAGACAGCTTGGTAAAGGTAATCAATATGGTTGGCAAGCCACAAAACACAGCAAATTAAAAGCAGCATTCATGGAAAACGAAACTGCAGATACTATGGAAACGCAAGTAGTATTACACATCTATCCAAATCCACTTTCCGAAATTGCTACAGTAAGTGTAACAAATAAGGCTCTAATTACAGGCATGGAGTTAATTGATGTGAGTGGTAAGATTGTGCAACACACAGAAAACCTTCAGAATAATACCGTAATCCTTAGCCGAAACGGATTAAGTAACGGGATATACCTTTTACGTATCCATTCAGATAAAATTTATCTAAAAAAAGTCATTCTTCAATAACAAAGGCTATGCGGGTATTTCCCGGGTTATCTTACCCGGGAAATGCTTTTTCATACTCACTTTAAGTCTGCAAATTATGAAATATATACTTTTTGCCTTACTATATATACTTAATTTAAGCGTCTTAATTCACGCGCAAATTATACATGTTCCCGCTGATCAAACCACCATCCAGGCCGCCATTGATGCCTCCACCGAAGGCGACACCATACTCGTAGCCGAAGGAACTTACTATGAAAACATCAACTATAATGGCAAAGCCATTACCGTGGCCAGCCGGTTTATTTTGGATGGAGATACATCTCATATCTCCAAAACCATTATAGACGGTAGTCAGTATACTGATTCGAAAAAAGCCTCGGTGGTTACTATTAAAAATGTACCCAACAGCAATGCAGTATTGGCAGGATTCACCATTACCGGAGGAGCAGGAACATTAGTATCTGTTAATGATAACAATACGTACACCGGAGGTGGTATACTGATTGAAAATAACGGAGCCAGGATAGAATCCAACATTATAAGCAATAATATATTAAAAAGCTACACCTGTGCTGCATCAGGAATCTCTGTCATTTTAAGTGAAAACGACACTTTAATACTCAGTCATAATACAATTAAAGACAATTCGGTAAATTCCAGTAGTATGCCGGCCGGCACAATTGTATTAGTTGCTGCCAGAAATTCAACGGCCAGAATTTTTAACAATACAGTATCATATAATAGAACTACTTCCACCTCAAGATACAAAGCAGTAGCCGGAGGATTATATATACAAATGGAATATTCCCTTGGCGCTGATATCAGGGTATATAACAACGTAATTGATCATAACGAACTGCATTGTCAGTCCACCATGGGTGGTGGCATATATGTAGTTTTTGGAAACATATCTGTAACACCCCTAAGTAACACCCAGGTAAGGATTTATAATAACCTGATTACCCATAACTATTCACAGGATAAAGGAGGAGGAATCGCCATCTGGAATATGGCAAAATATAAATATCCCGCATTAAAATACCCGCCTGATCCTGCTCTGGCGAATAACACATTTTCAGGAAATATAGCCTCTGATGGTTCAGGAATTTTTAACTATGATGCCACAACAGTGCTGATCAATAATATTTTATGGGATAGTATTTCCGAATCCTGTCGGGAAATATTCCAGGACAGCATACATTATTGTTTTCCTCAACCTCCACGATGGTGCACCGATGTCAATCGGGGCAAACTTTATTTATACAACAATGCCATTAAAGGTGGCTGGCTGCCTGGCCAGGAGGAAGCATGGGAAGGCACATGGCTGGGTGAGAATAACCTGAATGCAGATCCTTTGCTCGATACAGCAAATTTTGAGTTATCGGATAAAAGCCCTTGCATAGGGAAAGGAATAGATTCTGTTGAGATTGCTGATTCAAGGTTTTATGCACCTGCATCTGACTTCAGGGATTCATCCATGCGTCCGAATCCTGCCAATACAAGTCCGGATATAGGCGCCAAAGAATCAAATTTACAGTGGCCGGTTTCCATCCCCAAAACTGAGCACCACATAAAGCGATTCAGAATATCACCCAATCCATCGTCAGATATCATACAAATTAAAGTTTCTGACATTGAACATTTCACGTTACGAATCATAGCAATAAACGGCCACACCGTACTTAAAACCAAAATGCATGAACCGGAAAAACAGTTTGATATTTCGGATTTGAAAGCAGGATTGTATCTGATACGGATTCGTTCGGAAGATGTTGTAATTACAGAGAAGTTGATTAAACTTTAAATGTAATAATCTTAAACATTATGTAAAGCATTTAAAACTCATACCCCATGAAAACGCAAATAATATTAATCCTGGTCTGCATCTGGATCTTTAGTCTGATAAACGGGCAGGGTAACACAATAAAACATACAAGCACACTACAAGGCAGTACAGAAGAACCATATTTTTATTTAGATGAAAATGGCATAACCATTAAATGCGAAAACTGCCAGCCCGGCGATACAGGTACAGTAAACGGCATTACCTACGAAGCAGTGGACAGGACCCTCCTGGAACAACGCCGCGATGAAGGGGCTGATCTAACCATTCTTTGCACCTCGTTGGTAACTAAAATGGATAGCTTATTCTTTGGTATGGAAGACTTTAATCAGGACATTGGCAGTTGGGATGTGAGCAATGTAACCAATATGAGTCATATATTTTCAGGATATTATAATTATGCAACTCTTGCAGATTGTAACACAATATTTAATCAGGACATAGGTTCTTGGGATGTAAGTAATGTAACCAATATGAATGGGATGTTTAACCTCAATTACGCTTTTAATCAGGATATTGGAAGATGGGATGTAAGTAGTGTAACCGATATGGGTGAAATGTTTAAAAAGGCAAGAAAATTCGATAAGGATATTGGAAACTGGAATGTTAATAATGTAACAAATATGAGCAACATGTTTGATGATGCACCTTACTTTAATCAGAATATAAGTTCATGGGATGTAAGCAATGTAAACGATATGAGTGGGATGTTTGGATGCTCTTATTGCAATAGTCCTTTTAATCAGGATATCGGTTCATGGGATGTAAGTAGTGTAAAAGATATGAGTTTTATGTTTGCATGCTTTTTTTGCAATAATCCTTTTAACCAGGATATTGGCAGTTGGGATGTAAGCAATGTAGAAGATATGCGTGGAATGTTTTGGGGGAATCATTTATTCAATCAGGAAATTGGGAATTGGAATGTGAGTAATGTAACTAATATGAACATCATGTTCCATAGTGCTTCTTCATTTAAGTATAACATTAGCTTTTGGAACGTAGAAAATGTGACAGATATGGGGGGAATGTTTGACGGAGCATCTGCTTTTAATCAGGAGATTGGAGATTGGAATGTGAGTAATGTGACAATTATGTCTGGAATGTTCTCTGGCGCATCGTCATTTAATAAGGACATTGGGAAATGGAACGTAGAAAATGTGACAGATATGGGGGGAATGTTTAGCGGAGCATCTGCTTTTAATCAGGAGATTGGAGATTGGAATGTGAGTAATGTGACAATTATGTCTGGAATGTTCTCTGGCGCATCGTCATTTAATAAGGACATTGGGAAATGGAACGTAGAAAATGTGACAGATATGGGGGGAATGTTTAGCGGAGCATCTGCTTTTAATCAGGAGATTGGAGATTGGAATGCGAGTAATGTGACAATTATGTCTGAAATGTTCTCTGGGGCCTCGTCATTTAATAAAGACATTGGGAATTGGAAGGTAAGTAAGGTAAACAGAATGCGTGATATGTTTAAAAACGCTAACTCATTTAATCAGGATATAGGTTCCTGGGATGTGAGTAATGTGACAATTATGTATGGAATGTTCTCTGGGGCAACTGCATTTAATAAAAATATCAGTAACTGGGACGTCAGTAATGTGACAGATATGGCATTTATGTTTGATGGGGCTAAATCATTTAATCAGGAGACTGGAGATTGGAATGTTGGAAATGTAACCAATATGAGAGATATGTTCTACGGTGCTACTAAGTTCAACAGGGATATCGGGGATTGGGACGTTAGCCAGGTCAATGATATGAGTGGAATGTTTTCAGGTGCAAATGTTTTTAACAAGGATATAAGTCTATGGAATACAGATAAAGTAAACAAAATGAATTCCATGTTCAGTGGGGCTACTAATTTTAACCAGGATATTAGTAAATGGAATATAAGTCGTGTAGTAGATTTGTCAGGGATGTTTTCTGGTGCCGTTGTGTTTAATCAGAAAATCGGGGAATGGGATGTAAGCCATGCAACAAGTATGATTGGCATGTTTCAAGGGGCTCATTCTTTCAATCAGTATATTGGTGATTGGGATGTTGGCAAGGTTAACTATATGAAAGGAATGTTTAAAGAGGCCACATCATTTAATCAGGATATTGGGGATTGGGATGTAAGAGAAGTGAGTGCTATGAGTGAAATGTTTAAAGATGCCGAATCATTTAATCAGGATCTTTCAAACTGGTGCACCAGAATACCTTATGAACCAAAACAATTTGCGGAAAATTGTCCGCTTCAACAAAATTTTTATCCAGTATGGGGGACCTGTCCAGAGGATGAATCTTCAGTTAAACTTGAATTTTTTGGCCCGTTTACAAATGATAACATTACTTATAAATTAACAATTAAATGCTCAACGCACTCCTACATTTATATTACCGATATAGAAACTGACAAACTAAATACAATAGTCTCCCATAAAATACAAAACCCCGTTGAAGTATTAGCAGATACATGGACAAATATCATTATTAAAAATCCTGGTTTTGGTACGTACTACGTGTATGCTATAGATGATAGCAAAAATATTTCAGCTCCCCAGGCATTTGATATTATGTCAACAGAATTAACAGTTCAGAAAAGGTCTGATAATATAGTTCAACCCAATCCAGCCCACACTAATATCACAGTTAAACCATTTACATTCGGACACTACCACATTAAAATCCTGGCATTAAACGGCCAAACCGTACGTAAAACCGAAATTCACGAACCGGAAAAACAAATTGATGTATCGGATTTGAAAGCAGGATTGTATCTGATCAGGATCAGTTCGTGTGATGTTGTAGTTACAGAGAAGTTGATTAAGCTCTGATGATTACGAATAGTTAGAATGGAAAGGCACAGGCAAACGTCTGTTCTTTTCTCTTGCACTTTTCAATCAATTAAAATAATATTTTTTAAGCCAGTTTCTGTATAATGGATCCAAAAATTCAATTTTTCTTCCAACAATATCAATTATTTCTTTGTCGTTTAGAGTTTTCTTTATTTTGACTACATTAGCTGATGTGCCCAGATTATATTTCTTTAATACTTTTTGCGAAGAGACCTGATCTTCATTATTAACCAAAGCGTTTAAAAAATTAACCTGTTTTACACTTAATTCATCTGTTAGCTGTTGAAAAGCATGCTAAGTTGGAGAATCAAATCTTCATATGCTTCCCTAATAATTTCAAATCTGCACCCGTCTGGGCTAAAACTTAAATTTGGAATAAATCTTCCCAGAAAATATCCTGCATTTTCCAGAATTGTATCAAGCTTTGTGGCTGACACCTGTAAAACTTTTGTTGCCAACAGCTTATAAAACTCCTCTTCCGTGCGGATATTAAACAAATCTATCATGCAAACAACGATATCGTCAGACTGCTTCTGTACCTGTCCGGCAGCTTTATATACCAAGGATGACTTTCCCCATTCCATGGAGAAATCAGAATTGTGTTAATTGAAGATTTAAAATTAGAAATCAATCTTTTAGATTCAACTACCCTGTTAGTATAGTCGTCTTCATCGACTAATTTTCCAAATGTAAAAGGGATCCTCACTTGTGTAATTTTTAACAAAAAAAATGACAGCATCTTACCAAGCAGTAAGTTACCAAACAGTAAGTTTCTTAAAAGTAAGTTGATTAATGGGATCTAATTCTAAGACAGAATATCCGGAAATTTCTCCTTGCTTCTGATATGAATATAAATTTTACGGGATATATAGTATCCTTTGTTTATCATTTACCTGTTCGGTTAAGCCATTAACTTTTAACAGCTTATCCAGCGACACGTTGTAATCCTTAGCGGTTTCTTTCAGATCATTACCTTTCCATACCATTGTGATGTCTTTAACAGGCAGGAAGATAATATCATCCGGAACCTCAAGAAAAGGTTTAACCATTAGTTCGGCATACGTCATTGTTGAAGTGGATATACCAAACCTCTGTGCTACAATGTCGCGGTCTTCAGTAGGCTGTAACTTATACGCTGCCAAAAATTCCGGCACTTTGCGGTTTTTATACAAATATACCACGCCAACATTATTTTTCCCTTTTACACCCAAATCGGATTTTACGGACTGAATATAATCACCTGCAGCGATAACATGTACGTTCCCTTCAGGGATGCCATTATATTCTGTAAGTTGCATCTTAAATGTATTTGCCTGGAAATAGGAACGCATCATATTCAGATCTGCCCCACCTGGCGCAGAGGCAAATCCAATAACCATGGAGCTGGAACCTTCAATGTCTTTCATCAGCTGGGCAATCTTTTTCACCCCAATGGCCATAGCTTCATCAGGACTGTACTGATCGGACTTGAATTCAGGATCATCCAGCTCAACCGGGATAAGAAACGAAAGATCCACAATATTTTCCCTGCTCATTACCTTATTAATGGTTCTAACAATAAGTTTATTCAGTTTAAGCGAATCATTAAAAATATCCTCTGGTTTTTCAACAATCAGACGTTCTCCATAATTCACAAAGAACATTTCCTTAGCCCGTTTCCCCAGTTCCCTGTAAATTTTTATTACATCACTGGAGGGAGGTTCAAGAAGTGAATCCGGAATTTCGTTTACAAGCACCGGCTCTTCTCCCAGATTAAAATGTACATTTTTATAGGTTATACCCGCTTTATTTTCAACAGCCATTAACGAAACCGAATCATCTCGGAATACGATAGCCAACTCATTATCCCTGGTCTGTAACTGTTCAGGAAAAAATAATTTGGGGGCTTCATCTGTCTTGAAATTATAATAAAACAAGTCAAAATTTCCTTGTTCAATCCGGTCTGACGAGAAAAACAAAATTGAATCGTTGTATACATAAGGATACCTGTCATCTGCCGGACTGTTATATTTAAATGGGTTAGCATGACCGGTTTTGGCATCCCACAAAAACAGATCATACCCGTTACCTACACCTTCGAAGATCATTCTCTGATATCCCTGAATATAAGCCGGTGAGTTTACATATGCACCAAACGAATTTCCTTCCCATGGACGAATAATGCGCAAAGAATTTCCCTTAAGATCCACATAATACAGTTGACTCTTTTTAAGGGAATAACTTAATTCAGGCATCAGACCCGATTTCGAATTTCGTCTTAATACCAAGCCACCGTTTTGCGTTGCGGAATTTACATCACCGTCCAGCAAAATCATTTTATGGTTCTTTTCATTTAAGAAATTGGTTACCATTACCTGGCGACTCTCTTTAAATTTTTCACGAAGCATATCATTTTCTCCTGCTTCCATATCCGACTCGTCCAGGTCAGGAAGGTACTTCGCAGAATAAAAAAGTGAATCCCCATCAAGGGTCATTCCTAAAAAGATATCTGTATGCAGCCATGGACAATCGCTCACTTTCACACCTTTTACCGGACGCAATCCAAACACGTCTTTCACAAGGATGGTGTCTGATGCGGAAGCATTGATGAAACCGAACAATAGCAATATGTATATCAGATGTCTTTTCATTTCCGTTCAGCAATGTTATTATTCCTGTTTCTCTCCGGTATAGTAAAATGCAATTGTATTTCGTGGCTTGAACCTGCAAAATTTGCCAACTCACCCACCCCCATCGCATAACTGTAGCCTATCCTTATGAAATCCGATAATTTTACATCAACCATAGCAATGGCTGCACTCTTCCATCGGTAAGACAAACCCAGCCACGCAATATCCTTGTAGAGGAAAAAAGTTCCACCTTCGTATATTGACGAATAATCTCCACGTGTTTTATAAAGCCCTGCCAGTTTCAAACGCCACGCATCATCAAGAGTGAACCAATATGATAAATTGGAATAAAGTGTCAGTTGGTTGGTAAGTTCAGAACCCGTTTCATTAGGTGCTATCTGATAGTACCCGCTTGCACCAAAATGCAGACGCTGCACAAACAGGTTCACACCGGTTCCGACAATGGTGGAATTATAATTGTAGATATCGCTGATATGATCAACATAAGCCGTTGTTGCATCTTCAATATTGTAATCTATCAACTGATATCCTCCCATTATTCCCAACGTGATATACGATGATGCCCCAATTCTGATATCGGCATCTACCGTTAGTCCACCGGTTCTTAAGTCACGATGTCCAAGTGATTCATTGGTTAATAATGCCCCAAATCCCAGATGTTTTGTTTTTAACGGCACATGAAAATTTACAACTGCTGTTGAAGGAGATCCTGGAAATCCGTTCCACTGATTGGTATAAATGATGGTACTGCTGATATTCTTCTGAATGGCGTTGTATCCAGGATTAATAAATTCTATTGACTTTATCAGCTGGTTAAACTGCAACTCATACTGCCCTTTCGCAAGGGTAAAGGCACAAAAAAATATCAGGGTGATCAGTATCTTTCTCATGCGCTACTTTTTAATAACTTCCACATAATTCCTGTACTCTTTCCTCACACCCTCGTCAGTATAACTTACCGTATAATAGTAAGTGCCGGCCGGATAATTTGCAAAATCAAATTCATTCTGATAATTATCAACCTCATATATCATGTCACCCCAGCGGGTAAATATTCTGATTTTATTATCGGGGAAATACTGCAAGCCACCAATAATTAACCGACTGTCGTGCATACCATCTACAACTATCAGGTCAATCAACTGGGCATCCAGTTTAAAATTCAGGTTCGCGGACGGTACGGATCTGAAACTGCTACTGGTTGCAGCAAGCCGGGCAAGTATCTCGCGGTCACCACCAATTTCAATAGTCGTATTATCATCTATCGGTGTCCAGTCGCCAATATCAATCTTATATTCAAGGTTATCCGAAGCCGTAGCTCTCCTGCTGTTCACATAAATTGCACCCTTATCACTTACAACATGTTGTAATTTAACAAATGGAAGTTCCGGCCTCGAAGGAATCACCACAAACTGGGATTCTGAAGCAAAATGCGTCTCGCCGTCTGATTCAATCCGGGCCTCAATCGTTACAATTGAATTATCCTGAATGATATCTGTCAGGTTGAACCAGTCATGGTCAAGCTGATATACATCTTCTCCAACAACGACCTGCATCTCGGTTGTCAAACCTGTCAGCAATTCATTCCCGTAATCAATAACCGGCTTATCCGGTTTATCCGGACGAATAGGTACGTCCAGCATATAACTGGGACTGCTGTAACTGGTATCTGTAGCTTCGTAAGCAAACCATGTATCCTTACCGGGAGACAAAGGAATAACATCGTTATCGGCCTTGTTTTTCACAGTAAATCCGGCATCCAAAGACCAGATCACGGCATCTGATGCAATTTCCATTGTAGTCTCGTTATAAAAATCAATGGTAAACACAGGAGCTTCCGGACGTGCAGGAGCTATTAACGTATCTACATACGACTCAAATGACGTATCGGTTGCATATTGCAGGAACATGATTTTATCACCAGGCTCAACCGGGATAACAACATTTTCTCCCTTCAGGGAATCGGACTGATCCGGTTTGGTCCACCAGATCATTACATCCGGAATGATGCGTGATGTAACTTCATTTTCAAAATCAATTCCCATATTCAGATCCGGACGGGCCGGAATAACCAGTTCAGATATCTGGGACGCTAAAGTGGTTTGCGTAGCCATCGTTCTGAAATAAAGTACTGAATCGGTGTGATCCGGTTCAAGCGGCAGAACTGTAACATCGTCTCCAGCTACAGCATCTCCCATATCATACTGGGTAGCATATTCATCACTGCCACTAACAGGTGTAGCAAGCTGTTCATTATAAAAATCAATCCGATATGTGGGCCCGGAGGCCGGCGGATCAACATACAGGATCATATCCTGATTAAACTCTTTACCTATCTGCCGCATCAGAATTCCGAAATCTCCATCGGAAGAATACTCAAACGCAGTGGTTGCATCGTTACAGTTCACCCAAATCGTATCATTACTTCCTTTCGGCAAAATGCTATATTGCATCAACTGTGATGTTCCGGATAAAGTGTTAGTGAGCAAATCAACGTTGACAACTTCAAAAGACAAAATATCAGTATACGTATATGCCTGGGTTGAACTGGCTGTTTCACCATTAAACCGCTCATTGTCATCATCGGCTTTTACACGCAATTTAATAACCCCGGCATCAAGGTTAATATTCCCGACTTCTACCGTAAAATCTTCAGCTACAGACCAGGTTACACCATTATCCAACGAATACTCATACGATCCGGCATCTCCAATTCCGGTCAGTGGATCAAAAGTAAATGTATCAAACACATCATTATACGCACTGAACGAAGGAGCTTGTGACCTTGGCTTTATGGTAACGGAATTTGGAAGTGATGCAAATGTTGAACTGGTAGATAGAATTTTAAAAACAGCAACAACTTCATTCTCATTCGAAGCCGGAATATAATCAACCAAACTCAGGCTATCTGCCACGGGTTCAAAGTTCCCGCTTATATCCCACTGGCAGCCAGTTGGAACATCGTAAATTATTTCTTTGACATAATTGATTCCAACATCCGGAGTAACCGGCCTTGCCGGAAGAATCAACAAAAGTTTATCCGATGCAAATGACGTATCTGTTGGTACTAATCTGAAATACAACGAATCATTCTTATCCTGTGGATTGAGAGCCAGTCTTGTACCTTCGCCCGCCTTTGCATTCGTCATATCACTGTTATCAGCCCATTCTATTGAATCGTTAAGAATTTCATTGGTTGCTTCATCCGGGAAGTTTATGGTGAACTGAGGTGCATCAGGTCTGGCTGGAATATACAGTTGCTGTATCTCCGAAGGTACCCGCAATGAATCGGCCATCACTCGCAGATAAATAAAAGAATCCTTTTTACCCGGAATAATTTTGTAAGCATTATTCTGACCTGTTATTGCGTCTTCCATATCTGATTTAGCGGATATCTGAATGGTATCAGCAACAGCTTGATCCAAATATTCCGTATAGAAATCAATGGAAAAATCGGGAGCCGGTCTTGGTGTTTCAACATCAAAAACCTCACTGAAATTCAGGATTTTATTTTTTTGCCGTACAAACACTTTATAACCGCCATCGATAGGATAATCCACAAAAGTGGTGTCATTCAATGCCGTGAACCAGTCTCCGTTCTCGCCATCTGTAGAGGTGAGACTGTATTCCATTTCAGTACTTGTTCCGGTTAATAATCCTTTTACAATATTCACATAAACCGAATCCAAGCCAATTAATGCAATGGCAGTAAATGCAACATCATTGGTAGCCGCATCGCTGGCAAAATGCTCACTCCCTGCGGTATTATTTCCTTTCAGTCTGAGTTTGAAACTTCCTACAGGAATAATTATATCACCCACATATATTGTAGATGAGTCGCATTGATTCCATTTACTACCATTATTCACGGAATATTGATATAAACCCGGGGCATCATAGCCGGGTATTGTACTCCAGGTCAACGAATCACCTTCATCATCTATGGACAGAATAGCAGGTGCCTGAATTCTTGGATTTAAAGTCACCGTTTTGTCAGGGGACGCAAATGAATTATCGGTAGCTTTATACCTGACCAGCAACTCGTTTGCCGGTTCAGTAGACGAAGGAACAAATGCTGATATATTTTCACCTTCACTTATCGGCTCATAAGAACTGTTCATATACCACTCACAGGCTTCTTCAATATTTATCAATGCCTCATTTACATAATCTATGCCCGGATCAGGTGCAGCGGGAGGATATGGAGCTGCCAGTTCAAATATAGCAGAGGCAAATTTATTGACTGATGCTTTGGTCCTGAAGAACAACGAAGTTCCCGGAGTAACAGCCACTTTTGCGCCTGTACCCTGAACAGCACTGCTCATGTCAGACATCGAACTGTAAATAATGGTATCTGCAATATTTTCTGCCGTTGTTTTATTCGCAAAATCTATCGTAAATGCAGGAACAGGTGTTCTTCTGTCCGGCACAACCATCTCATATACAGCCGACTCAAACTGATCAATATGTGCCCTGCGTTTAAACCATATATTCTGGGAAGGCGTAACCGGAATAACCGTTCCGGCACCGACATTGTAATTGGTAAACCCTGAATTCAAAGCCCACTCAACATCCGAATCAATGGTTTGATTCGTTGTTTCATTGATAAAATTAATAGTATAAGACAGAACTTCTCTGGCCGGAATAGTCAATGACTGAACTTTTGATGCAACAACATACTGAGACAATGCCGTTCTGATATATGCCGTTGTTCCACTTGTAGTGATATTCAGCGCAGGTTCTGTTACACCATCACCTTTTACAAAACCAGTCAAATTACTGTTCCAGGTCATCTCATCCCCGGAATCCAAAGGATCATTCAACGTTTCGTTGATATAATCTATACTGTAGGAAGGTGCATCTGCCTGTACGGCCACATTATATATCAACCGTTTATTTCCTGTGAGATCTTTCTGTCGGACGTATACTTTAAACCCTCCCAAAATATCATAGCTTATACTCGTATTGCCATTTGAACAGGTTGTCCAGGTTCCGTTTGTTCCATTGGTTGAGTTAAGACTATACTCCATTTGATTTGTGGTGCCCGTAATTTGTGAAGCAATAAGATCCAGATCAACGGTGCTCAAATCCAAAGGAGGTGTCCCGGTAAACGTAACCGTCGATGCATAAGATTCACCTGCAAATCTTGGCTCATCATTATCGGCAGCCAATCTCAGCAACAAATCACCTGCAAGAATCTGCAGATCAGAAGGAACTTCCTGCGTGATATTAGTTGTTGGTTCCCAACTTGTATTATTAATATTGTACTCGTAATCTGAGTACTGTATATATCCAAAGATAAAGCTGTAAGTAAATGAATTCGGGTCGGTGGCATCATTATAAAATACAATTGTTGGCGCCTGCTTCCTGGCAGGAATAGTTAAGACCTGTGCTCCGGACACAAAGGACGAGGCGGTAGCTTTAACCTTGAACACAATATTTTTAACCGGATTTCCATAACCGGGAATATAAGCTGTTAATGACGCATTGGTAAACACATCTGTAAACGGTCCTGTCACATCCCACTGACAATAGCCAGGTACGTTATAAATGGTTTCATCTATATAATTAACCTGAACCGAGGGTACATCGGGCCGTGGTGGGACAATAAGATGAAAAATCTGAGAGGAGTATCTGTCCACGGATGCTTTTTTCCTGAACCAGATATCCTGTCCCGGAGTAAGTGGAAGAACAGCACCGGTTCCCTGGGTAGCACCTATCATATTTTCATTATCTGCCCAATATACATCTGTTTCCACAACTTCGTTGGTACGTTCATTAAAATAATCAATTGTAAAATTCAGATCCGGACGGGAAGGCACGGCTAGCGCAGGAGAAACTGCTGAAGCAAAAGTAGTGCTGGTTGCCTTTGTTCTGAAATAGTAACTGGTTGACGGATCAAGAGTGATCTTTGCATCTGTTCCCGTGGTTGATCCGGTCATATCGGGTTGGGTAGACCACTCTACAGTTGTCGGAACAGGAGCAGTAGTAGTTTCATTTGTAAAATCGATAGAGAATGTCGGAGAAACTGGTCTTCCACTCACATCAAGATATACCGTATTTGATTTTAAGGACACGTCAGGAACAGCAGGTTTAATAAACCACATATCCTGACCAGGTGTAATGGAAACAACAGTACCGGTTCCTGTAGTAGGATTGCTTAAATCTGATGATTTTGACCAGATAGTGTTGCTGTATACGATCTGATTAGTCTGCTCCTGTACATAATCAATTGTTACACTTAATGAAGGTCGTAACGGAACATGTAATTCCGGCGATGTTTCAGATACAAAATTTGACCCTGTGGATTTTACCCGGAAAAAATAATTTGTGTCTGGCGTTAAGGGCAACTCCTGTCCGGTTCCACTCTGAGGACTGGCCATATTAGACTGGTTAGACCATTCTACAGTAGTCGGCACAATCGACTTGGTTTTTTCTGTCACAAAATTCGTTTCATACGAAACCGATGCTGGTCTGGTCGGTACATTTAGGTGAAAAACATTCGATTTATACGCGATACCATCCTGCGCTTTTTTCCTGAAATAAACATCCACTCCAGGGGAAAGTGCAAGGTAGGTACCAGATCCGGATGTTGCACCTGACATGTCTGAGTTGTATGACCATGAATAAGCATTTGTCACCAGTTCAGAAGTATGCTCATTGGTATAATTAACCGTAAAACTGATATCCTCTCTTGCCGGGACTTCCAATGGTGCCGACACCTCAGATTGAAATTTTGTTGGTGTCGCTTTTTCCCTGAAATAATATTTCGTGGAAGGAAGAATTGAAATAACGCTTCCGGTTCCGGTATTGGGATCTGTCATTACAGCAGATAGAGACCACTGAACAGTCGACGGGATCAATTCATTTGTGGTTTCATTAAAATAATCAATAGTGTAAGCTGCCGGTATCGGTCTGGCCGGTACAATCAATTCATAGGGATCAGATGCATAAGACGTGAACTGCTGTGCCTCCTGCATAAACCATAAATTTACACCTGGAGTTACTACAATGGACGAACCGGTTCCATGTTGAGATGAACTAAATCCGCTGTTATCGTCATAAATAACCGTAGATGGAACTGCAGCATTTGTACGTTCCAGAGGGTAATTAATGCCAATCGTAAATACTGGTCTGACCGGAACAGAAAAATTAGTTACTAAAGACGCAAATGTAGTAATTGTAGCTTTTCTCCTGAAATAATATGTTTTCTCAGGATCCAGATTTACATACGTACCGGAACCTGATATTGAAGTTGAAAAGTCCGTTTGGTTGGACCACTCAACGGTTGTCGGAACAGTTGTATTCGTTCTTTCATTTACATAATCTATGCTGTAGCTCACAGAGGAAGGCCTGCCAGGGACAGTAAGAGTGAAAGGTGTAGATGCCAATGAAACGTCAGCAACAGCAACCTGCTTTAAATACATATTTGTGCCTGGCGTAACCGGCACTTTAATGCCAGTACCGTTTTGGGGTGAACCAAAGCTGATATTGTCATCATAAATTACACCTGCAGGAACAGGCTCATTCGTTGTTTCATTGATGTAGTCGATGGTGAAATTAATGGTTGGCCTTGACGGAACAGCAACCTGATCCACCAACGATTTAAAGCTGTTATCCGTGGCCTTTACCCTGAAATAATAGGTTGTATTAGGACTTAAGTCCAGATTATTACCATCGCCAATTGCAGGACTGCTAAATACTGCATTATCGTCCCATTCAACTGTTAACGGAACGGTTTGTTTGGTTTTTTCATTCACATAATCCAGCGTATAATCATTTACGACAGGACGCGCTTTTATTCGCAAACTTTGAACTGAAGACGCAACGGCAGTTGAGGTGGCGGAAGTCCTGATATACAATGTATCAGCAAGTGAACCTGGATTTAATGCTACCGTTGCTCCGGTTCCCTGAACCGGACTGCTAAAATCGGCATTCCAGGAGTATTCATCGGTGGCTGCTATTCCGGTTTTTGTCCTCTCTGTGTAATAATCCACTTCATACGTTGGAGCAGGCAACTGTGCACCCACAGAATAAACCAACCTGTAATTTTCCGGCAATGCAATTTGTCTGATATAAACAGGATAGCCTCCTGCTGCATCAAAGCTAACAACTGTATTTCCGTTCTCAGCAGAGCTCCAGCTACCATCCGTTCCATCCGTGGAATTAAAGCTGTATTCCATGGCAGTGGAGGTGTTTGTAATTAATCCGGAAGAAATATCAATACCTACACTGTTCAGATCGGTAGCAACCGTACTTGAATAAGCCTTGGTTGATGCAAACTCCATTCCGGCAAACCTTAATGCTGAACTGCTTGCTTTTAAACGTACTTTTAAATCACCAATTTGAATTGCTACATCAGACTGTATTGTTGGTGAAAATGTTGTACACGGCATCCATGCAGAACTGTTGTATTTGTATTCATAATCAGATGGATTTGCAAAACCGTTCACAGGTGCAAACGTGAATGTATTGGGTTCACTTACATCGTTGTACGAAGTAATAACAGGAGCTGCACTCCTTGGATTAAGGGTTAGTGTTTGTTGCTCAGAGCGGAATGAACCTGAAGTAGTATCAATTTCAACCTTAATCTCTACCGGAGAACCACCATTGTCCGGTATATATGGCTTTAATGATGTATCATTGGCTAAGCCCGTCATTGATCCGGATGCATCCCATTGTGTGTTGGCAGCCACACCACCTACTGTTTCTGCCACATAATCAATACTAACAGATGGTGTTGCTGGTCTGTCAGGTACTGGAAACGGAACTGTATCAGAGGCAAACAGACTTCCAACATTTTCTTTCCAGAACCATAAATCTGTTCCCGGTGTCACACTTATAGGTGCATCATTACCGTGTTCCGGGGTTGTCAGCTCCTTGTTATCATCATACCAAACAGTAGCTGGAATATTTTCTTTGGTTTCTTCCAGATCATAATCAATACTATAACCTATCACTGCACGAGCCGGTGTTGTTAAGGCAGCCGAAGTATCGGATTTAAAATGTGTTACTCCGCTTTTATACCTGAAATAATAAGATGTTGAAGGATCAAGCAGTAAAGCAATATTTCCGCCACCCTGTGCAGAAGCCATACTACTTTGCGTATCCCATTCAACTGAATCAGGGACAACCTCTGTTGTAGTTTCAGCAGTGTAGTTTATAGAATAAGTTGGTGCCGTTGGACGAATACCGACAACTAACTGAAAGGTATCTGACGCAAACAAGCCGCCACCACTTTCTTTCCGGAACCAGATATTATTACCTGGAGTCACACTAATCGGCGCATTATTTCCCTGAACGGAAGAACTCATTGCTGCATTATCGTCATACGACACATCTGTAGGAATATTTTCTTTGGTTTCTTCCAGATCATAATCAATACTATAACCTATCACTGCACGAGCCGGTGTTGTTAAGGCAGCCGAAGTATCAGATTTAAAATGTGTAGTGCCGCTTTTATACCTGAAATAATACGATGTTGACGGATTAAGTGGCAAAGCAATATTTCCGCCATCCTGTGCACCAGACATATCATTTTGAATAGACCATTCAACAGTATCGGGGACAACCTCTGTTGTCGTTTCTACTGTATAATTTATAGTATATGCCGGCGCTATTGGACGGACATCGACTACTAAATGAAAAGTATCGGAGGCAAACAAGCCGCCACCACTTTCTTGCCGGAACCATACATCTGATCCCGGCGTCACACTAATTGGCACATTAATTCCCTGAACAGGCAAATTCATTGCAGCATTATCAGCATGCCACACATCCGTCGGAATATTTTCTTTGGTTTCTTCAACTCCAAAATCAATAGAATAGTTAATTTCTGCACGGGCCGGCGTAGTTAATGCAGTTGATGTATCAGATTTAAAATGTGTAGTGCCGCTTTTATACCTGAAATAATACGATGTTGACGGATCAAGCGGTAAAGCAATATTCCCGCCAACCTGTGCAGAAGCCATACTGCTTTGCGTATCCCATTCAACGGTATCCGCAACAATTTCATTTGTTGTTTCAGCGGTGTAATTGATTGTATATGATGGAGCTGCTGGACGATCGTCGACAATCAAATGAAAAATCTGAGATGAAAAATTACTGCCATCTGCACTCTTTTGAAGCCAATAATCTGTACCCGGAGTTACGCTCAATGAGTCATCAGGTCCAGGATTAGGAGCTGACATATCAGACATTTCTGAATAATTCACATCTGACGGTACTATCTCGTTTGTCTTTTCTCTGTTATAATTTACAGTATAATTTATAGTAGGTCTTGATGTGATTAGTAGGTCCTGTTGCTGCGAAGCAACGGTATATTGTGTCGCTTTAATTCTAAAAAACACCAAAGTATCAGTATTCCCAACGGCAGAGGATAAATCCAATACCGTTCCGGAACCATCCGTTTTATCGCTCCAGTCCGAATGCCAGGCATATTCTGCTGTTGCAGGAATAATTTCAGCTGTTGTTTCATTTACATAATTAATGGTATAATCCGGAGCTGTAGCTGCAACTGGAATAGTCCTAACAAGTTGGTTGTTTGTTGTATCAGCAGCCTGACGCACGTACACATTAAATCCTCCGGCTGAATCTATAGATAATCCTTTTGTTTCAGGATCATCACATAAATTCCAATTTCCATCCAAACCATCCGTGGAATTCAGGCTGTATTCCATCTCTGTTGTTGTTCCCGTTAATTTGGCACTGTCAATGTGTACATCCACCCCAGAAAGGGGCAAAGCACCAACAGCTGTAAATGCAATTGTTGACGCATCGGCTTCACCGGCAAAATAATCTACACCTGATTTCAGCCTTACCAATAACTGGCCTGCTGCAAGATCTATGGCTCCAACACTTTCAGGATTTGTAGTACACCCGGTAAAAGATGTTCCTCCATTGGTTGAATATTCATAACTGGTTGGATCAGTAAATGAACCAACATACGTCCATAAAAACTCATCATTGACATCATCTTCTGTCATCACCGGAGCCGGATAACGTTTTGGAATAATTAATTTCTGTGTATCCGATCTGAAAGTAGAACCATCAGCTGGAAGGTAAATAAAAGCTGTATCATTGTTTTCAGAGGATTTAGGAATTGAATCAACAATAGATAAGCCTTCACTTAGGATTCTATTACCAGTTGTTGATATCCATTCAAAATTTTCCGTAACATTAATGAATGCTTCAGAACCAAAGTCGATCTGCACAACTGGTGCATCAGGCCGGGCCGGTACAATAAATCGTGCAGTATCTGAAAGAAAATTAGAAGAAGTCGCAACATAATACAACCATAGTGTATCTGAAGGCACCAACGTGATATAACCATAGCTATCTGACTGAATATCAGAAAACAGACTGTCATGTGCATACCTTAGCGTATCTCCATACAAGTCAGCAGTTGATTCATTAATATAATCAATATTAAGTACAGGCGCCAAAGGTCTGGCTTTTACAAGAAGAGTATCTGCTTTTGAAATCACTGTTGTGTCGGTTGGCATGGTAAACAGATAAAGTGATTTAGTAACACCAACCACATCAAGATTGACTGGATTGATGTCATTTCCTGCTATAGAATCACTTAAATCTGCATTCCAGGAATAGGCATCTGTGGAAGCTAAAACTTCATTGGTTTGCTCAAGACCATAATTAATACTATACAAAGGAGCTTCAGCTTTTGCAGGAATAAAAAATCTGGTCGTATCTGCCAATATCGTATCACGTACTATAAGTTCATAGTTACCTGTATCTGGAAATAAAAACGGGGTAGAGCCATCCTCACATACAGTCCATCCATCGTTAATAGTATCTATACTGTATTTCATCTGAACAGTTGTCCCGCTGATCAAGCTATTCTTTATACTTATAGATACAGCAAAAGAATTTTGAATAGTTATCCAAAACAAACAAAACAGAAACAGTATTACTGCAACAGACCTTTTCATAAGCGATTTACCAAAACGACCTCAATTCCTGTTAAAAACTTGTTGACAAGATACGGATATTTATCCACCTAAACCGAAAAGCCAATTTAAATTTTCAGCAATAAAACTTTAGGGATTTGGTTACATCACCCAAGTACATGCACTTTCCAAGGTTAAAGCAATGGAATTAATAACCATTTCTTAAAACGTTCCACTGTATACAACAACTCTGAACCTTTTGTTTGTTCATTCCACACAAGCCATTTAACATTCTCCCCAAGTAAAAGAACATAAAAAAAGCAGGGCACGTATAATCTGTACCCTGCTTTAATACTACGTTATATCTCTATAATAACTACCTGTAAAATTCTTTAATACTGAAGATTTATCTTATTGACCGTAACCGAATCACCAACAGTGGTCTTCACCAGATATACGCCCTGTGGTCTTCCTGTAAGATCAAACGATTCCGCAGAATAATTAAGATTGCGGCGCTCGATGATTTTACCGGTAACATCATAAATATCCACCATACAGCTTTCGTTTTGGGCAGCTTTAATATTTACAGTAAAGATACCACTCGTTGGATTCGGGAAGGCGCTTACTCCAAAGGCAGAATCTTCCGGTTTGTCTTTAAGGACTACATTAAGCTTTACAAAGGAACTTTCAAGTTTAACAAACCTATCAGATCCTTTTAAATATATCGGATTAACACTCCTGACCACCTTCTCACCTGTCTTATAGATTTTGTAGGTTATATAGTCACCTTCTTCAAAACCCGGATCTTCAGCAAATGCTGATGCAGCATTTATAACAGCTGCATTTTTAGAGATATGATCCTCGGTGATCTTTACTGCTCCAACACAATTTTCGCCGTCGTACACTGCAATCTCATCATTTATTTGTAGATCCGACGCATCCAGGTCCAGAATATTAATGTTCATATGATCCAGACCATTACCTTCGTAGACTGTCATGAAATATGTCGGATCAGCGCTTAAGCTGTAAATTTCCTGAGACTTGTTAAACTGAGTTGAGATCGTAAGAGTTACATCAGCATTGACATATACTTCATAACCTTCTCCAGGCCTGCAATTGCCAATATTATTGACCCAGCCACCGTAAATACCCCAGTCTTCCAGGGAATTACCACGCTCATCCTTAACTTTCTCAAGTGTTCCATTATCGATAAGCGACTGAAACACGTTTTTAGCATCCACCTGATAATTAACCGGGAATGATATGATATTCCATCCTGCATGCAGATCGATATCCACAGGAACATTAACCGGCAAACCCCTTAATGCAAGATTACAGTCATTCAATACCTTAATCTTATATCCCTCGGTACTTTTCATATTACCGATATTGTTTTTCCAGCCTCCTAAAGCCCCGAGATCCTCAAGTGTTTTACCTGATTCATCCTGAACCTTTATCAAATCACCTTCGCTAATAAGGCTGTCCAGTACATATTTCATATCAGGATTTTCATCTAAGACGTATCCCGAAAACAGGTTCCATCCTGAAGAGAGTTCGATATTCTGATAAATATCGGATTGAATTACGAGATCAACAAACGATGACTCATTAAATCCGTAGTGCCCGTCTGTCAACCAGGTTGATACATCCTGTCGATAATTGACCCTGGCTACAAACTTTTCCGCCTGATCACTGATGTCCCAAACTTTGAAAATGATTGAATCACCATTGACAAAACCATTTCCTGTTCCGTCATCAAGTGATGCGACCAAATTGATCAGATCGTTATTTGATGCTGCAGCCAGAGTAGTCGCACCTACGCACAAATCGCCACTAAAAACAGCTATTTCATCTCCTGCCTGAAGCGGTAATTTGTCCAGCGTCGCAGTCACAATATAAATATTCATATGACCGAAACCGTTTTCACCATCCCAGACCGTGACAAAGTGATTATCTCCAGTGGTATCTTCTGATGCCGCCATCAGATTTCCAAAACTTCCAACAAAAACCAGATTAAGAATAAACAAATTCCATGTTATTTTTCTCTTCAATAATCGTCCCATTATTTATATCCAAAACCAATATTTAACATTAATTTACCTTAACTCATGGACAAAATTACAATTTATTAACAATAAATCAAATTTTGATAAACAGAATGTTTAATAGGTTGCATGCAAAAACATTCGAAAACCTTACTATAGCGGAAAAGTGGAGTGCAGTTTAGATTTAATATAAATATAACACAAGGATATAATCTAACCTTAAAAGAATCTAATAATAATTAAACTAAATGTAAATTTAATTCGGAAAGCAGTTGAAATAATTAACTTATTTTTTACACGACCAAAACGCCATCTTTCTCCCTCATTTTCAATAACATAAACACTTACACATCCTTCAAATCAAAATCAATCAACCTGAAAACGATATTTTCAGGTTACTATTTTGTTTTAATTCTTAAAAAGACTTAATTTTGTTTTTCTGTTGACCTACAGTATTGTTGTTGTAAGAACAATCGGAAACCTGCAACTTGCATCCATCAATAACATTTGTTCTTCTTCCCAATGAGCGATAGATTAATTAAGCTATGTTATGAAATTATTTGTACTTTTAGCGCAGCATTCTTGCTGCGAGTGAAAAGTGCCTTAACATTATTGTTAATAAAATTCTATCCTGATGAGTAGTAAAAAGAAGATTCTGGTAATAGAAGATGATGCGGACATAGGAATGCTAATGACAACGATACTTAACAGTAACGGGTATCATTGCATATACACAAAAAATGGTGCAGAGGGCATCCAAAAGGCATTCGAACAAATTCCGGATCTGATATTGTGCGATATCTGCATGTCTCCGATGGATGGCTACCAGGTATTCAATATTCTTTCTGAAAGTTCATTAACCAAACACATTCCTTTTATTTTTATCAGCGGAAGAGCTGCTGCGGAAGACATCAGCCTTGGACTGAAACTTGGTGTGGATGACTATATTATCAAGCCCTTCCATAACAAAAGCCTTGTTAAAACAGTACAGACAAGACTGGAAAAACACGACAGACTGATTAGCGTGGGAAGAACACAGTTAAAAACGCTACTTGACATGATGCCTAATGCAGTTTTTTTAACTGACTGCAATTCAATCACACAGGTTAATGAATCCTTTAAAAGGATATTTGGATACGAAGATAAGGATATTACAAATTTGAAAATCAACTTATTATTTGATAACAGGAGCCTGAAAAACCTGCAGAATATATTACAGGACTGTAATAATAATGTACTTGATTCCTATAGTGGAGAGATAAATATTCAATTAAGGGACGGCTCAGTGCAAAAAGCTTTACTCTCACTTTCAAAAACAGACAGACATCCTACCGGAGGTAAATTTATAGGACTTATTACACCTTTAAAAGCAAATATCAGCACGGGGTTTACACCTAAACACATTGAGGCAATATCGAAAGTACTGAAGGATGAGAATATCGATGTAACGGATAGCCTGATTCAGAAATTGAGCTATGTTACTACAGACAAAGAGATTAAACACAAACCGGAGCCGGATGTTATCTTTTCAAAACGTGAAAAGGAAGTCCTGAAACTTTCCTGCGATGGCCTGCCAATCAAACTTATTGCGGACAAACTTTGCATTTCGGATCGAACCGTAGAAAAATACAGAGCAAGTCTGATGACCAAGACCGGATCAAAAAACATTGTGGAAGTATTGGTATACGCCATTAAGAGCAGCCTGATTGAGATTTAACTTACATCAGCACACTACAAATAATCAGCAGTTGCATACTTTTTACGTACACTATAATTCATGAATTGCATCACTGATCACTTTTTTCCTGTGATCGGAAAGTTTTAAACCATTATTGTTTTCTGTCGATTCAATATAAGTTTTGACCGCATGATCAATAAACGTATTCTGAGAATCGAATTTACGACAGGCATGACAAACCGTATGATGCATTTTCAACTGCAACTTTTCCGTGAAAGATAACTTACGAAATGACTTTTGAACCGTAAGCTTTGTTGCTTCAAGGCAGGTCAGCATTATTTTATTCATCCATTCCCACATGCCCTAACTATTAAACCAGTTTTTTTCAATACATCCACGGAGCTGCAATTTAGCCCTGTGAATGATTACCCAAAGATTAGACGATGTAATTCCCAAATCCTTACATATTTCATCCGTTGTTTTATCGTCCATATTTTTTAAAGAAAATACGGATGACCACAAATTGGGCAACCGCTCCATGCATAACGCAAGAATTTTCATAAACTCCTCATTGCTCAGGTCCTGATCAGCATCCTTACCCCAGGGCTTTGGCATCATAGCTTCATCCCAGAAACCATCAGATTTAAAGTAACCTGAATAAAACTCCGGATCATCCGTACTATCAGCAATCTTGCTTTTCACGGCCTTTTTTCTGTAGAAATCAATAATCCGGTTTTTAAGTATATTATACAGCCAGGTTTTCTCACTGCAATCTCTGCGAAAATTATCCAGGTTCTTCAGGGCCGACAAAAAAGTTTCCTGCACTAAATCTTCAGCCTCTTCCCTGTCTCCTATACGCGCATAAGCAAACCTGAACAGTTCATCACTATACGCCTCTACCCAACACATCGGATCACAACTGTATTTTTGCTGATTGCTCATTTAATGAGGGTCCACCGCTGATTTTTCGGAATGATTAATTAAATTACAAATTCAACTTCTTTGAACCAAAACGTTTTTTCACCGTCATTTGTTGCAAGCACTAACTGACCTGATGGAAGCACTTCCTTTATCTCAGCTTCAAAAATGGTTTCACCAATTTTGAAAGGCCATTTTCCTGTTTTGCGGTACAACGATTCTGTATATGCCTCATCAATCAGCTCAAACTGTCTGTCCTGCAATATATTAAACCAATGAATCAGGTCGAGCTGCAATTCTTTAACCAGGTTCTGAAGATTATATATTTCTCCGGTAATCATATTCAGACTCACAGGATTTGGCAAATTATCACTGAATACTGACTGATTAACATTTAATCCAATGCCCACTATGGTATTTGAAATTGCATTCCCTATAATACTGTTTTCAATCAGAATTCCCCCGGCTTTTTTGTCGCCAATATAAATATCATTAGGCCATTTCAGGGCCACAGATGTTTCTAAAAAGCCAAGCAGTTCCTTACAGGCAATAGCTGCAGCTTTTGAAATGTAAAACTGATTTACAGGTTCCAGAAATTCAAATGAGAACCAGGTGGAACACAAAATATTCAGACCTCTCTCAGACTCCCACCTGTTTTCGGCCTGCCCTCTGCCTCCCGTCTGAAAATCCGTTACCACCATAAATCCTTCAGGCAGATTATCATTGTTGGGTAAATGCGCCAGGTAATGGTTCGTAGAAATTACTTCATCAATGTAGTGAATGTGCATCCTTGAAATTGTGTTTAAAAACAAATTTATTCAGAATATTCTTTACAAAGAGGATTTTAAAGATTTAAAAAACATATTATTAGACATACTTTTTAAAAAGTTTTCTCAAAAAGCATAATTATGAGCATATTCTCATTAAATTTGTAGTAAACTTAAAATATGCCAAGAAAAAGACGTTTACGAAACATAATGGCACCTCCGGGTTTCAGAGGATATAAACCCTATGGATGTACGAGACCTAATGATTCCGTCAACTTAAACTACGAAGAATATGAAGCCATAAAACTGGCCGATCATGACCTAATGAATCATGAGGAAGCTGCTCTTAAGATGGATGTGTCCAGAGCAACATTCGCCAGGATTTATGAAAGTGCCAGAAGGAAAATAGCTGATGCACTTGTAAATGTAAAGGAAATCAGAACCGTTTTCGGGAATGCCAACCTTAATGACAACTGGTACAGCTGCAAGGAATGCTTTACCCGCTTTACTGTTCCGGAAACCCTGACTGAACACAACTGTCCGGTTTGCAAGTCGGACCAGGTACTAATAATCAATAAGGAAAACTTTTCAAAATGACCTCCATGAAGACACAAGAATCAAGACACAGGACACAAGACAATCGTTGTACGAATGTTTTTCATTATTTAAACCCGTTTCTAATATTCATTTTAATGCTGTTCGTATCGTGTAACAGAACTTATAACCCAACGGATACGGAATTGGTTTTTGCGGAACAGCCCAATATCAATATAGATGGCCAGTTTGATGACTGGGACAAAGTGGACCACATTCGTATTTTTTCTGATGAGTTTGGAAACGTACCCGGCCCGAAAGATTTAAAAGCCCAAATGAGTGCAGCATGGGCAGGAGAAGGCATTTACCTGTACTTTGAAATTAATGATGACATAAACTATATCCATCCTGACTCCTGCTGCAAGAGCGACGCCATTGACATTTTCATATCACCTGACAAAGGGAAAGATGATATAGTGCAGTATTCCATCCCACTGACTTTTCACCCCAATGGTGATGGAATTATTTATGTGACAGATCACCGAAAGAAATGTTATCTACGATCTGTAGGACCTTCTCAAAAAGCAATGGGACGCACCGAAAACGGCACAACCAAACTGGAAGTCTTTATAGCCACCGAAGCCATTGGGAAAAAGCCACAGGTTGGCTCAACGCTCTCCTTACAGATTTATGTAAATGATCCTGATATGAAAAATGAT
Organism: Quyinboa ferrireducens; assembly: GCF_042436675.1. Lineage (NCBI taxonomy): Bacteria > Pseudomonadati > Bacteroidota > Bacteroidia > Bacteroidales > Quyinboaceae > Quyinboa > Quyinboa ferrireducens. The sequence continues at coordinate 182,443 of NZ_JBHMVA010000005.1, forward strand.
CCCGACATGAACAGTCTTAAACTGTATGCCGGAAATTTCAGTAACGAGACTTCATTTACCCATTATCCCGTCAGGCTGGGCAAAGCAGAATCGAAACTGTACGAAACAACAAGTAAAGCTACCGTTACCGATGATAAGGATATTACCCTTGCAATAACAGGCTTTACAGGGAAAGGTGATCTTGCAATTTACAAAGGTGATCAGCTTGTTAAGGAGCTGTCCATAGAAAACAATGATGCCGATAAAGCAATTGAAATTGATCCCGGAGCAGGATTTGATGCAATGAACGACACTTTATCCGTTGTTCTTAATGGCCAAACCATCGGTTTTCATAATCTGATTGTGTCACCACGAAAATATGTCCATATTTCCGCTCCACGGTTTTACGAATCGTTTAATATATTTCATTTAAAGGACAGGATAAGTTTCCCAAAACCTGACGGAGCTCTTTTTATCGGCAGTTCGAGTATGCGTTTATGGGGTTCGGTTCATGAAGATTTTCCTGAATTGAATGTGATTCATCGTGGATTTGGCGGATCCAACTCCAAAGATGTACTCGCACACATGAAGGATATTGTTCTCCCCTATAATCCGGCTATGATTGTTTATTACGAAGGCGACAACGACATTGTTGACAAGTTTCCACTGGATACCATTATCAGCAATATGGAACAATTTATCAGTGAAGTACAAGCTAACAGAGCAGATACCAAAATATACTTCCTTTCACCCAAACCATCCATAGCGCGTATGGCTTACGGGGATCAGTACAAGGAGCTGCATCAAAAAATGAAGGACATGGTAAAGACACACAACGATGTGTATTATGTGGATGTCTCCACACCAATGTTCAATGCTGACGGGACTTTAAAGAAAGATATCTTCTGCAAGGATAACCTGCATATGGTTCATAAAGGATATATTATCTGGAAACACACCTTACGTGAAGCACTGGGTCTTTAACTATAACACACTAACCCTTTAACTGACAATTCCGGCATATGGACAAATACTCTCCCTCCGCTATCCTTTGCCGGAATTGTCTCATTTTACTGCCTTGCCAAATCTGATCAGTGCTTCCACCCTGAATTTTTCCGGGCGAGAATAATGCATTTTTGTCCATGCAACATAACGCTGTTTCTCCCCCTGAACATACCACCATGCTGGTCCACATTTTTTTACATCCCGATACAGCACTTTTTTTAGTCCTTGAATTATCTCTGCTACTGTATCGTGCATACCTGTTTTCCTGCGGCATCCAGTTTTTGGCTCTCTCTGCATCGTAAAACTGGGCTGTTTTAAGGACGAACCGGTCTGCTCCCAAATTATATACTTTTTTTCGGGCTTCCGGTATTTCATGTTCATTGAACCGGAATACTATGAACTGAACCTCAATTAGCGGAAACACACTCTTATACTTTTGTCGGGCTTCTACCAGATTGGCAATGCCATGAAGAACATGCTGCAGTTTTCCCCGTACCCTGTACTTCGCATACGTTTCCTGGGTCAACCCGTCCATGGAAACCACAATTTTCTTCAATCCGTTTCTAACAAGTTGTTCTGCTTTTTCAGGTGTGAGATTTTGGGCATTGGTAGAAATAATGGAATAAATGCCGGCATCCGATGTTTCTGCAATGATCTTAAAAAGATCCGGAGTCAGCAGAGGCTCACCCTGAAAATACAGATTAGCGACAATAGCATGAGCCTTTGTCTGTGCTATCACCCTGGAGGCATCCCCGGCTGACATCCAGGATGTGGCCCGTTTCAAACCGTTCATCCCGGTGACACATTCCGGACAGGACAGATTACAGCTATTTGTTGTTTCCAGGGTCAAATAGGCCGGTTTGCCACGGTGTAAATTACGTTTCAGCAGTTTTGAAAGGCTATGTGATCCATACAAAAGAAAGAGGTTCGAAAGCCTCTTCGCAGTCAAACTGCCAAGCAACGCCCGAACCTCTTTATGATATCCTTTCAGTAACGGCATGTATCAGGATGCACTTTTCAGACCACTGCGAATCAACAGTGCATCAATCGAAGGTTCCTGACCACGAAACCTTTTATAAAGTACCATCGCGTTCTCAGTACCACCTTTTTCCAGTATATTTTTTCTGAATGATGTGGCAACATCCTTATTGAATATTCCTTTTTCACGGAACAGTGAAAATGCATCGGCATCCAGCACCTCGGCCCATTTATAACCATAGTATCCGGCAGCATAACCACCTGCGAATAAATGGCCAAATTGTGTACTCATGCATACGCCGTCTATTTCAGGAAAAAGTCGTGTCGGCGCCCAGGCTTGTTCCTCGAACTCTTTCACGTTTCCATCATAAGGCTGTTTCAATGTATGCCAGGCCATATCAAGCAAACCAAAACTTAGCTGACGTACGGATTGATAACCCGCATTAAAGTTCCGTGAATCCACAATCTTCTGAACCAGTTCTGCAGGGATGGGTTCTCCTGTTTTATAATGAACCGCAAACTTGTCGAGGAACTGTTTTTCGGGCCCCCAGTTCTCCATGATCTGGGACGGTAATTCCACAAAATCCTGGAACACATTGGTTCCGGAAAGTCCCGGATAAGTTGTAGATGCAAACATACCATGCAAAGAATGCCCAAATTCATGCAGAAAGGTCTCCACTTCGTCATATGTCAGAAGCGAAGGGGTATCATCTGTACTTGGAGTAAAGTTCATCACAATGGTAATATGTGGTCTGCTGTCTTTTCCGTCCTTTTTCCACTGTCCTTTAAAATCGTTCATCCAGGCACCGCCTCTTTTTCCCTTTCTGGGATGGAAATCGGCATACAACACGGCAAGAAAAGAACCATCCTGATCGTATACCTCATAGGGAATGACTTCAGGATTGTAAACCTGAATATCCCTGTTTTCTTTAAATGTTATTCCATACAGATCAGTTGCCAGGCCGAATACACCACTGATCACATTTTCAAGCTTGAAATAGGGCTTCAGCATTTCATCATCCAGATCGAACTTTTCGCTTTTCAGTTCTTCAGAATAATACGACCAGTCCCAGGGCATCAGTTCGCCTTTAAATCCAAGCACTTTAGCTTTGGCAGCAACTTCTGCTTTTTCTTTTTCAGCAGCAGGCAAGGATGCAGCAAGAAGCTTGTTCAACAAATCATAAACATTATCCGGATTTTCTGCCATGCGGCGTACCAGCACATAATCGGCATAGGTATCATAACCCAGAAGATGGGCCCGTTCAAGGCGTAACCGGGTCAGCCGTTTCACAATGGCTTCGTTATTATTGTCATTATCCTGAAAACCTTTTTGACCGTATGCCATGTACAGCTCGTGGCGCAAATCGCGGTTATCAGCATATTTCATCACGCTCACATAAACCGGCATGGTAATATCCACCAGCCACCCCTCGTGGCCTTCATTTTTAGCCTTGGAAGCCAGAATGGATTTCATGCCTTCAGGTATCCCTTTCAGGTCTTCCTCATTGGTGATCAGTTTTGTCCAGGCATTGGTTTCAGCCAGTACATGATTATTGAAATCCAGCGAAAGTTTAGACAACTCCTCGTTAATGGCTCGCAGTTTTGTTTTATCTGCTTCATCCAGATTGGCTCCGTTACGCGCAAAACCGGAGTAGGTATCTTCCAGCAATTTCGTTTGCTCAGTGGTCAGCTCCAGCTCATTCCTCTTATCATACACTGCTTTTACGCGTCCAAACAACTGTTCGTCCAGCGTGATATCGTTATGATATGCCGTCATCTTTGGCGACAGGATCTGAGCTATTTCCTGTAAAGTGTCAGATGTTTCAGAACTCAGCAGGTTATAGAATACGCCTGATGTTCTTGACAACAGGCTCCCGGCATAATCCAATGCAGCAATCGTATTCTCAAACGTCGGTTCATCTGCATTGTTTTTTATGGCATCAATTTCTTCACGCCCCTGTTTAAAAGCCTCCTCAAAGGCGGGCATAAAATCTTCATTCTTAATCTCATCAAACGGTGCAGTTTGGTGAGGGGTCTTAAATTCTTTTACTAATAATGGATTCATTTCTTTTTCTTTACAAGACAATACTGCCAAAACAAGCAGTAGTAATAGTGTTTGCTTTTTCATAATGGTGATTGTTGTGTTCAATCACAAATATACATAACAGAATGCATGCGATTTCGTTTAATTCTGTTTTTTTTGATTTTTCATCCTGTCATGATTATTCCGACCTACCCTTTGTATATTAGTTCAATATAATCCGGTTGTTCAACCATTAACACATTCTCCTTGTTATTAAACATAAAATCGTATGCGGCAACACCTGATCATTATACTACTGGCATTAAGCCTGCCCATCCTGGCCCAGGATTATCCTGACCTGTATACCAAATCGTTGAATATAAACCAGACCGGCATGTATGTATTGGGAGGCTGGGCATTGGCCAACATAGCCACCGGGGCCTATGGCTGGAGTAAATATGATGGCAATCAAAAATACTTTCACCAGATGAACCTCTTCTGGAATACGGTCAATCTGACTATTGCCGGCATCGGGCTTTACAGTGCCAGTGCCATCCATACAGATCCTTCTGTGATGAACGCAAACAGCATTCTATCTGCACAACAAAAAACAGAAAATACGTTTCTGATCAATGCGGGTCTTGATGTACTCTACATGGCAGGTGGTTATTATATGACTCATCTTTCACAGAAAAAGGGAAAATACAGGGATCTGCTAAATGGTTACGGAAAGTCGGTAATGCTTCAGGGTGCATTTTTGTTTGTGTTCGACCTTGTTATGTATGGCATCCAGCACCACCACGGCAATTCATTTGGCGGTGCATTATCGCAGGTAGCTTTGTCTCCGAATGCTTTAACATTGCGGTTTGTGTTTTAGTTATCCTCCTGAAAAAGGAGATGACGAAGGGCACCGGGAGAGGATTTATGTATATTGTTTTCGCCTTGAACAATCAGATATAGAACAATAGTTCTTATAATTGAATTCAATATTCAGCTTTATACCTTTCCGGTACATCCGGAATGCCGTTGCCATCTACATCTTTAAATGATCCGGCATATTCTATCAGACTTTTCCACACTTTGATTTCCTGAACTCCCGGTTTTATTTTATCGCCATCAATTATGGTTGCATTAATATCCACAACAGGCATACCGTCTTCCATTTTGGGAATTACTTTGAGTAATCCAAAGCTTTTCTTTTTAATCAGCGAAAGATTCCGCATCATGTAGGTATCCGCCGTTACCGCATATAATTTCTTATTCTTTTTTGAAAGATCAATTGCTTTAAATATTCCGTTTTGATCCGGCATTTTTATGGCAGCAATCTTCTTAAAGAACCCTCCATCCTCATTCCTAACGATCTTCATCCCACTTGTATGAATAAAATAGGTGGGATCATTTTTTGCCATCATCTCCAGCATTTCCAGTACCGTTTTAATCTCGTGTGCCGTAAAATACATGCGGGATAAGGCATAGCCCGGAACCTTGTCATTCCCTTCTCCCAGCGATGCCACACTGAAAATCTGCGGCAGCGCATATCTGCCCGGCTCAAGCCCCGATCGGATCATCCCCTGGGCAATGAGTGAAATATCGGTTCCTGTCACGTCTTTTTTATTCACATTATATTGAATAGCATCGGCAATCAGCGGCGCAATATTGCTTTTGGCTGGTTCTTCATCCATATACCGCAAAGGAATAGCTGTTTCCAGTATCTTTTTGTTGTAATCGATACCGACATATTTTTGCAAGGTATCCTTCAGATGCTGAAACTGTGTCTCAATCTTTACTTCCACTGTACCGTTCTCAGGTCTTTCACCAGTCACCGGAATCAGTTCATACTTTAGTTCTGACGGATTGTTCTTTACAAGCGTTAGCTTCCCGATATTCGCACCATAAGCTCCGGTTTGCACGATGGGTGTCCCGTTATATATCAATGGCTGATCCAAACGCGTATGGGTGTGTCCGCTGATAATGGCATCAATGCCGTCGGTTTTCGAGGCCAGCTCAATATCTTCTGACATGTCCCACTCCCCTTTTTCATTTTTATAAACGCCACTGTGCGAAAGGCAGATGATAAAATCAACCTGGTGCTCCTCCTTCAGAATTTTAATGATCTTTTTCGCGGTCTTAATCCGGTTCTGCAGTTTGTAGGCATATAGGTTCGGCGTGTAGTCATAGGCAATATCTCCCAGAATGCCAAAAAATCCGACTTTTACGCAATCCTTTTCCACTATGGTATATGGGGTTACAATGGAATCCCTGTAAAGTCCGGCCAGACCTTCATCATTTTTATTTACTGCATAATCTATATTGGCTAGTACTAAAGACGGACAACCTAAGGCACTGGCTTTTCTTGCATAATCGACAAAGGGTTTAACACCAAAATCAAATTCATGATTCCCGATACTAGCTGCATCGTAACCCATTGCTTTCATCAGGTTCAACTGAAAACCCGATTCCATCTCAATCATCTGAAACAGCGTTCCCATAAGGAAATCACCGGCATCGGCCACAAAAACCGGATGATCTGTGTTATGCTTTTCTCTCTCAACCAATGCAGAAATTTGTGCAAAGCCACCCGTTAATGTTCCGTCGGGTGATTTTTCTGCCAGAATATGCGCATGCATATCGTTGGTATGCAAAATGGTAATGGTCTGAGAAAAGAGAGGGAAGCATATCAGACTGAACAGAACAATTATCGTGCAAAGATACCTGAATTTCATAAACTATATCAATTTAAACCAAACACTAAAGTAAGTGATTTCTGTTTCTCTGGTATTTCAAATCGTTTAAATAGATTATAAAAATTATAACCATTCGATCTGAAAAAATCCCCCGTCCCGATCTGAATCGGTACACCCCCTTTTGAAAAAGGGGGACTTTCCAAACAACCAAAATGCTCCTAGCTAAAACACCGGTTGCAATCCTTCCCATTTCACTTTCCAGTCTTTGGGGAATCCCGGATTATTTGTTGTGTTCCCCTCATAACCGGCACACATCATGGCAACAGCTGTGAGCAGTCCGCCATTACCTGGCAGATAAATGCGCAGACGTGTCCCCTGATAATTATGTCCATTGGGCAGGTAGGTATTTTTCAGCACATCTTTCATCAGCAGATCAATGGCTTTATCTGGTTTTCCAAGGCGTGTAGCACTCATAGCTGCCATCGGATAATCCCAGCCCCAGGTTCTGTCCCAGTTCCAGTGCTCCTCTATATAATCAAAAGTTTTTGCCATCACAGCTGTATCCACACCAACTGTATTCGGGAGGATACCAAACGCGCCCAGTACCATCGGATGATCCGAATAGTGCTCCTCGTTGGTATAAGAATCCGGCGCACTTTCAGCCGCCAGGTACAGTCCATCCTTTTGGGCGAAAGTCGGCAAACCTTCGATCACTTTATGCCATTCCGGATTCGGTTCCTTGCCCATGCGTTCCTTCCATTGTTGTGCAATACTAAGGCCCCAGAACCAGTAACCCAGTTCAAAAGGCGGATTCACAGTCACCTCGCGTTGCAGACTTTCCTGAGCCGGGATCAATGGAGGACCCAGATAATAACGATCATTTTCCGCATCGTAACGGGCAAAGTCGGCCATAAAATCTGCGGTGGCAAAAACGACTTTGGCATATTTATCCAGGGTGGCCTGATCAGGATGTGCACGATAGCACAACTCTGCATAATAGATGATGTGTGGCTCCTGCCAGATCAGAAATTCGCCCACACCAGACGGACTGTCATCGCCCTGATGATCGGTCATTTTGGGCCAGCGCACACCGGCATAACCCTGGATCTCTGCCTTGGTTTTAGCTTTATCATAGATGTGGTTATAATAATCCAGACTTTTCTCCAACAGATCGGTACGGTTCCAGTAAGCCCAGTGCACACCATGCCACCAGTGCATTTCCAGATGTGGCTTACCATACCAGCTGTTAAACGTCAGTCCCGTTTCCTGTGGTGGAAAATCGGAAGCACATTGCAAACGTGTCAGGTATTGCGATAATACAATGCGACGTTCCAGTTCTGCAGCTCGTGTATCTTTGGTTCCTGAAAAATCCACGACACCTGTGGTCGTCCAATAATTTCCCCACATGCCAGCTGATGCCGATTCCACATCGGTGTATGCCACGGCTGTTTCAAAATTGTTGTGAACGTTGAATTCAACAGTAGCTTCAAACGTTGTATTTTCAGCATCCGGCATCAAAACAAAATAATGTGCCTTTTTCTTATTCAGGTCTGCTTTACCGGTCCAGACAAGCCTTGCAAAATATACCGTAGTATCAATGGTATGTTTAAAAATCACACTGTTTTCGTCCTCAGATACGATCTCAGATTTATGTTTATCATCGTGTCCGAAGTCGCAGGCATCATCCACATGACCACCTGTCGGATAGGGGAAAATTACTTTTATACCGGTTTCTCCCTTTACAATTTTATTGGTTTCCAAACGAATTCCAATCAGGTCCTTTTCAGGGTGACAAACGGTTTGAACCATAATATTCTCACCGTTCACATCGAATGAACTGGAGATAAGACCTGACCACATATCCAGTTTCTGGTCAATATTCTTCAGCGTTTCAATCTGAACCGGTGATTTATCGTCGTTGAGTAATTCAAGGCCGACAATACCCAGATGCAGGCGGTGTGGGTTTTCGCGCAGATAGTTGGCTGCGTCCCTTTTTCTTCCTGGTTCACGCCACTGTACCGCATACGGAATCTCCCGTCCTTCCACATCGTAATATTTATAGGTATCGCTCAGCTTGTAATCACCGGTATTCAGGAAGCTGTGCCAGCCCCACTCCGACATGGTCCCCAGGCAAACACCTTTTTCATACACCTCAGGAAAAGTCTGAAGTCCGGTGACATCTACGGTATAGGCAAAACTGCCATTCCCAACGGAAAGCGATGCCAGTGTATCGACAGCGGTCAGTTCCACATTATGGCGGGTGACCAGTGCTTTGCGGTCAATTTTAGAAGCCGTTTGTACTTTTGTGCCACACGAAGAAACCAGTACGGCCATAACCAGCAGCACCAGCATTAGGATTGAATTGGATTTTAAGGTCATATTATTGTGTTTTTAATTTCAAATTTCCCGCAGATATCGCAAATAATCGCAGAAGAATAATCATTCTTAAAATTACCTATTAAACAACTTTTGTACTTTCGTCTTACTACAAACATCGATTTTGAACAATATAATATCTGAACCAATCTGTGCAATCAGAGGGAATAACTTTTTATTTCACCCGCTGTAATGTTGCTGCCATGAGTCCGATCACCACATCGGTGGTATTGGTCATAAGGGCCAGCGACTTCAGCTCCTTATCCGGATTTAACGGCAGATCCAGCAGCGTGGCCGCACCACCTTCAATCTTATTGGTGCCATTCTTTCTCAGCACATCGTACGAATCCATATGCCATTCGCCACTTTTCAGATAAAGACGCGGTGGACGTGGCGCATGCACCTCAAAGGCATAGCCATCCTGATAATAATCCTGCTCGATGGGCCACCAGTTTTCAGGACTTTTCAGCGGCAACACGACATTTGAACCATCGGCATATTCCACCCGAACCCGGCCATTCATCATGTTCACCTGCATGTGATGCATTGATCCGGCCATCAGCAAATAGATATGCGATGCCTTTCCGGACAAATCAACCTGTGCTGAATCCGGATAATTATCCCATTGCGATGTAAAGAGGATATTTTCACCCTCTTCAGATGAAATGGCAAAGGGGATGCCCTCCGGTGAAGTGATTTCGCCCTGTGCACCAGCCTTTTCACGAATTCCTGCATCATCAATCTCTTCTGTCTCGCGGTAGGAACACCAGTCGCCAATGCCCTGAACCGGTATGCTCAGTGTTGGATACGGTGAGCGCGGATGGTAATACTGCTCCTTAAAAATGCTCGTTACCCTGTCATTAAATGCCGTCTCCAGTGAAACCCTTTCAAATTCTGCTCCGGGTGCCTTTTTTATATTCCAGTTGATGACTTCTTCCGCTGTAACACTTTCTCCGGATGTCACCAATATGGTATTTGTTCCGGGAACAAGGTATTCAACGGGGACAGATTGCAACGGGGTTTCCTGTCGGGGCTGCAATGTCAGTTCCTGCCTGAATGAGCCGATACTGTAAAACCCTTCAAATTCGTTTTCAGAATTATTCAGGATTACAAACTCAATTTTATCTTCCGGCTGTGCTTTGTCATAGACAATATCAACCGGAGCCCGAAGTTCAAAGGTCAGGGGCTGCCACCAGGTCATATCGCCCTGACTGAGCCTGACAAACATAGTCCGCCAACCTTTTTCACCGCCCAGTTTTAATGCAACACCATCTTTCGATCTGTTGATTTCCCGTAATATCTTCTGCGGGTCGTTGTAATCTTTTACAGTCCACTCCTCAGAGTTTAAGCGAAGATGATCGCCAAGTGCATAAACCGGTAAAATTTCAGGTTCATTTATTGGTTTTCCGGACCATTCCACGTTAATATTAAATTCTGTAGCCTCCGTTGTTTCAATACTTATTTCGGGTGATCCGATGGCATCCTCGTCAACCTTATAATCAAGAGGTTCTCCGTTCAGTGTCACTGATTTCACCTTATCAGATGAAGCTCGTAATTTTAATAGCAGCTTCACTTTCTTCGGGAAATGAGATACAATGGAATAACGGTCTGTTTTCCCGTTACGGCTGTAATCAATTTTTATATCCGGTGTTTCCAGTTTGGCATGATCCCAGTCTTCCGGCCAACCGGGATTAACGGTAAGCTTCCCGTTCAGCATATCCGGTTCAACACCGAAAAGCCCTTCCACCAACGCACGTGATGCCATGCCAATAGGATCGGCAAAATCGCGGTAGAGTTCACCCCTGAAGGCATCGTAATACGACAGCTGTCCGAAATTTCCAGGACTTGCTCCCATGAACATGTAATCGAGGAATGAACTTTTGGTCAGCTCGAAAGCCTTGTCCGAACGTCCTGACTGCCAGTAAGCAAGAGCGGTATGCAGCACCTCGGCCAAAGCTACGTTATTTATGGACCAGGTATACGGCATCCAGTTGGTGGTTGAAATGGTATAGTATCTTCCGGACTCCAGACCTACTGCTTCTACCGGAATATGTGGGATATAATGGTCTATATAGTCGGTTGACTGCCAGGCCTGAAACGGATCAGCCAGACCTTCATCCACCGCATGGTAGACGGTCCAGACAGCGGCATCCGGATGGACCAGCTGATTACCCAGAAGATCTTTATATTCGGCAAAGCGGCCTAAATCAGACAGCCAGAGCTTTTCGTTGACAGCCCTTTTTATTTTTTCAGCCTCCGCAGCATAGGGTGCAGGATCTTTCCCAATCAGTGGTGCCAGTTGAGCTGCTATTTTGTTGGCGCGGTAGTTATATGCCGAAGAATGCGTGACATCACCACCACGGTATTGCAGGGCATCGCTGGCCCAGATACAGGCGTATGCATTGTAAAGTCCATCGTCATCCGGATCAAAACACCGCTTTTCCCATGCCAGATGACGTTCCAGTACCGGCCAGCTCTCACGCAGAAAATCCAGATCACCGGTCCAGTTAAAATGCGATAACAATTGTGATATAAACACCAGGTTCATGTCGTAGTGGTGCGGTTTATTAATACCTCCGGGTCTTCTGCTGATATACCCACTGGTAAACAACGCGGTCCCCACCTCCTCTTTCTGGCGGGCCAGGTGTGTTTTCGGATCCGGCACACTTGGTCCGGATGGAGGTTCTGTATACTGTGACTTAAAATAGCCGCGAAAATGCGTTTCCGCCCTGTCGTGCCAGCCCAGCCAATCTGCAGCATATGCACCACGCCAGCCATTTAGTGGCATGCGCCAGGCTATCGCACCATGCATGAATGATTTCCCATCCCATACGGCATCGGCAGCTGTTGCCAGTGTGGCTCCAACAGCATTGATGTACGGATCCGGCGTTTCAATCTTTATGCGGTCTTCAAGCGTCTTTCTGGCCTGATCGGCCTGAGTAAACAGTTCCGGCAGCTCATTATAATCCGGTCGGATCCTGGTATCAGGATTCACCAGGAGGAAGAAGTTTTCCTCGTCTCTGTTAAGTTTCAGTATACCTGAGATTGCGGGAAGATCTGATTTTCCGGACCTGTAAAAATCGAGAGGATCATCCTGTGAAGCAGCATCACCAATCTTTATTTCCGATTGAACCGGAACCAAGCCAAAGATCCGCTTCTTCTGAAGCAGTTCAGGATGTTTCAGTTCCTCCGGGGAGGGTTTAGAGTCACTTACCTGATTATCCGAAGGTGTCCTGCCTGAGGCATAATAGAGATTGAAGCTGTTATCTTTCGTAAAGTACTCATCACCTTTACAATATTCCGGTTTCAGATAAAAACTTGATTCCGGATCAGCACCCAGATCACCGTCTCTTGAAAACCGTTTACCGCTGGCCCCACCAAATGCCCAGAAGAGGTCCACATCGCCCGGAACCTTTTCTCCCGAAACCTTTAGTATCATGCCATCGGCATCTTCCAGAGCCAGTACCTGAATATGGATCGTTCCGCCTTTTAAAAGCGGATCCCCAATGGTATAGGTCATTGTTCCGGCTTCATACCGGGCCTTTATGGATTCAGCCGTTATAAGCCATTTCGACGTTTCCCCTGCTATCAGACCAAATTTCAGGTTTCCTCCCATGCGGGGCATGTACATGGCAAATTCCGGCAGATCCCCGGCTTCAACACGAAAACCGGTATTAGATCCGTAAAGTGCCCTGTTAAACCGGTGCGTGCCGTTATGGATTACAAAACCGTTCCCATCCGGCTGGTAGCGCAGCTCCCTGGTCTGATTGTGCCATTTACCTGAAGGTTTTGCTTCCTGCTCAACAGAAGCACAGGCTGTAAATGATACAAACATCATGATGATTAAGACGCGAGAAATTATCCTCCGAATGAAATCCTCCGACCCTGATACTTCGATCAGGATCACCTCCTTTTGAAAAAGGAGGACAAACGTTCTCAGAGAACGTATATAATGATACAACTTTTTCACAATATTATTTTATTTTGAACACAAAGCCACTGGAAGTCTGATATTTTCCACCCTGTGATGTAGTAAAAAGATATTCTGCTTTTCCGTTTTTTATGAGCAGCTGTGGTCTTTCGAACCGGCCGTAACGGCTTAAATGTTTAGGCGCCGAAGGTTGGTTGATATAATGAGCGGCTTCGTAATATGCCACTTCCGGATCGTTCCATTGAAGGCCATCGGATGAATCAAAGATCAGACCATAGTCGTGATTAAAAAAGCCCATATCCCGTGCAATCAGTTTGAAAGTATTTTTTTCGTACCACACAAATGCATCTTCCAGTTGCTCGTTATTTCCCCTTGATGAAAAATCAATCACCGGGTTACCCTCAAACTTTTTGTATGGCCCTTCAATATTTTTAGCAATGGCTAGTCCGTACTTCCGGTTTCCCCGGATTCGTTTACCTTTGGCAGCCTCATATTCTTCGGTATTCCACGATTTATAATACAGCCAGTATTCTCCATTCGGATGAACCAAAAGCGCAGGGTTTGTGGTACAATGATCATCCCAGGCACCTTCCTGACCTGCCTCCAGAAGTGGCTCATCCGTTCTTTTCCACGGACCATTCAGTGAATCTGCAACAGCCAGCCCAATGCGTTTGGTATTGGTCTTACCATTGGAGTTCCCCATATAAAACAAATAATATTTCCCGTTGACATGCTGTATGTGCGGATTATGGCAGGTTGTCGCATCAAAATAACCCGCTCTTGATGACAAAACGGTTTCCACATATCTGAATTCCGATTCCGGTGAATCGGCGATTGCATGTGCGATCTCACTTTTATGAATCCAGCCCCCCATTCCGTATTTGTCCGGCCAGCGGGAATAAAACACATGCACCTTTCCGTCCTCACCATAAATCGGTGTATTGCACCATACGTAGTACCCTTCTTCTTCCAGTATACGGCCGACAGGTTTCAGATGCTGACTGAAATCAGAGGCTTTTACTTCCAATCCTGTAAAGTCATTATCCGACCAACCATATAATGCATTCCGAAAACCGGCTATCATTCCGGGAATTAAAATGGCGCCTTTTATGAAGGTTCTTCTGGTAGTCATAATTTAATGCCCTAAAAATAGCAAAAACGCAAGAGAAAGAAAACGTTTTCATGAAGACATTGAGAGGAATTTTAATTGAGAAGCTAGTATTATAATATAAGGATTAAGATTATCAATGAATCATTTATTTTCATCTTGATAACTCAGGTATAATGTTATAGACTGCCCCGATAGGGCGAAAAACGTTACTTTAACTTTATACCCCAAAGCGCCACTTTGTTTGCTTTGGGCTGGATTAAGTCGGGCTTTCAGCCCGGATCAAAATGAAACATAAATAAATTTATTCCAGACCCATCAGACAAGATGATGTTATTTATCTGATTGGAAGAGTGAATACATATTTTACGGGTAACAAAAGGATACTTATTATAAATCCCTCATTATTAGCATAAAAATCCTTAAATTTACCAGAAGAAACGCCACAGAGTGGCAGATTAATTCAACTCAATGCAAACATTGAGTTTACGAAATGTGTCGCGTTGGGAAATCAACCAAACTGAAAACAGCGTCCTGAAAGGACAACTTAGACCTAATTGTAATGTCACAGTCATTATCAAAACTTTATGTTCATATTGTATTTCGCATTAAAAAAGAAGGAATTAAAATACAACCAGAAATTGAGAAGGAACTATATGCTTATATAGGTTCTATTATAAAGGATAATGAGTCTATCCCAGTCATAATCAACGGAGTGCAGGATCATTTACATGTCTTTTGCATCATGTCAAAGAATATTGCACTGTCAAAACTGGTAGAAGAGATTAAACGTCATAGTAGCAGATGGATAAAAACAAAAGGTGCTAAATATAAAGCGTTTGCATGGCAAGGTGGTTATGGAGGATTTTCCGTAAGTCCTTCTCTTCACGAGAAAACAAAGAATTATATTCAAAATCAGAAATCACATCATCATAAAATGACTTTTAAAGAGGAGTATATTTTGTTTTTAAATGAATATGGAATTGAATATGATGAAAGGTATGCTTGGACAGATTGAGTTAACCTGCCCTTTCAGGACGAAAAAAATTGGATCACCTGATACCCCAAAGCGCCACTTTGTTTGCTTTGGGCTGAAATTAGCTGGGCTTTCAGCCCGGATCAAAAAAAAATAAATAAACGGATAAAAATTTAAAAACAGAATAAACCAAGACTATTAAAAGGAGAATGAAATTCACTCCTTCAATACATAACCCTGATAACTAAAATCATCAATTTTCAGTACACCATCTCCCTTGCAGAAGACACCGACTTTAAGGTTTTTGAAACCGCTAAGTACATTATGCTGATAACCCGAAACCTCCCGACTTGTTGGATAATAGATCCAGGATTCGCCATCTTTGCTGAAAGCCATTTGAAGGTCGTTCATTCTCCGTATCAACCTGAAAAACGTATAACCGTCTTTATTCAGGACCGGCCCCTTCCCTTTCTCGGCCCAATCCAGTGCATACATGTTTTTACCGTTTATGGCAATACCTGTATAATTCTCTTTATCGTAGTACAGAACAAAACCATATTCCAGTGAATCATTATCTTCGTCGGCAATTAATTTTATAGTAGCATCAAAATTTACATCCGGGGTATTCGCAACCATGGCCTTAACCTTATCCTTTACCGAAGAAATATTCAGTTCACCATCAACAACAACTATCTCACCAAGATCTTTGATTCCGGCAAACTGCCACTGTGGTTTTAAAACAACGGTATTGAAAGAATCATCCTTTAGTTTAATATTTTCAAAAAACACTGTAGACGGTTCTTCTGTTGGTTTTCGTTTTAGTCTGAACCATCCATCATCCGTCCACTTTACAGGTTCAATTAAAACCTGTCGCCCTCTGTTGAGTTCATTATTTCTATAGGCATGATAGACGATATACCAATTCCCTTTAGGATCATCAAAAATGGTTCCATGACCTTTTGACCACCACTCCTCTTTAGGAGACCAGGTTCGCAACACGGGATTATAAGCACTGTTTTCCCAGGGGCCCATCACATTTTCGGATCTGGCAGAAACAACCATATGACTTGTAGAAGGACCAGCAGTTCCTCCCTGAGCAGAGGTCATAAAATAGAGCCCGTCCTTATAAATCAGTTTTGGCGATTCCAGACAGAAACATTCAATAATCCAGTCGTTTGGGATTGGCCAACCATCATAAACTTTTGTCTTTTTTCCTACGATAGACAGTCCATCTGGTGCCAGTTTGGCGACCCAGCCATTATTGAAATAGAGGTATCTGTCTCCTTCCGGCGTAACAATATGTCCCGGATCGATACCATTCGTCTTTAAATCTACCGGATCACTCCAGGGCCCTTCAGGATTGTCTGCTGTTACTACATAATTGGTGCCGTTTGCAGGGAAATAGATATAAAATTTCTGATCGAAGTATACCAGTTCAGGGGACCAAATATCACCAACATATTTTGTCAGGGCATACCCAATCATGGTCCAGTCTTTCAGATTTTCTGAGTGATAAATCTGTAACCCCGGAACATAATTATATGAGCAAAAGGTCATATAATAATCCTTGTCAACACGTACAATAGTTGGATCAGCATGGTCTCCACCGAAGATGTGCCAGATCTTTTGTGATCGGGCCATCGGAATGATAAAAATCAACAGAAATAGTATAATACGTATCCTCTTCATAGCACCATCATTAATTGTTCCCCGCTAACAAATATAAGTTTTTAAAGGGATATTCGTAATAACCTTAACAGGATTCCATTGGAAACACTATTCTCAAACAACTTTTTTACCCAATAATTTTATGGTAAAATAAATCACAATTATCCCTGCTATCATTAACGGCAAAACAGGTATTCCTATTGCAGAAGGTATGGTTCCGAATAAAATTGCAATTAACCCAACGGTTAATGCATAAGGCATTTGTGATTTTACATGGTTAATATGATTACATCCACTTGCGAGCGAACTCATAATTGTTGTATCAGAAATCGGGGAACAGTGGTCACCCATAACAGAACCAGCCAAAACAACAGAGACTACATTCGTAAAAATGGCCATCGTGTGAACCGGATCAAGGCCGTCGTTGTGGCAGATCAGCCAGGTAGCCGGAAGGATTAACGGATACAAAATGGCCATGGTTCCCCAGGATGAACCTGTTGAAAAGGCAACAAGGGCAGCCATCACAAAGGTAATAGCCGGCATTAACCAGGGTGCCAGTTTAAAATTGATAAGTACCTTAGAGATAAAAGTTGCAGTATGCAATTGAGTTGTTATTTCGGCCAGTGACCATGCCAGAACCAAAACGGTAATGGCCGGCAACATGCTTTTGAATCCATCCAACAATGCATCCATGGTTTTCTGAAGGGTGAGGATGCGCTGTCCAACTGAGAGAATAATGGCTACGATTACACCCGCTAATGAAGACCATAAAAGCGCCACAAAGGAGTCCGCCTCTCCGATAATTTCTGCAACCCGATTAAAAAGAGACAGGTCGCTGTGCCAAATATCAGGATCAAAACCGGTTACGATCAATCCTGCTATGGTTCCGAGAATAATTACCATAACCGGAACAATACCGTTGATCCAGTGGGTAGAATTTATGTGCTCTTTTTGATGACGAGATGTTTCAGTGTCCTTTCTGGCCATCTGCTCATACAGATGCATCACACCAAAATCTTTTCGCATTAAGATGATCATCAGAACAAAAATTACCGTGAACACAGGATAAAAAGAATATTTCAGTGAACTTAGGAAAATGCTATAGGCACTCTGCTCAATGCCAACCTGAATGAGCCCTTCTTTAATGTAGCTCAGTTCTGCACCTATCCATGTGGTTACAAAGGCAATACTGGCAATTGGCGCTGCAGTAGAATCCACAATATACGCCAGTTTTTCACGCGACACCTTTAGCCTGTCTGTAACCGGTCGCATGGTATTTCCAACCACAAGCGTGTTGGCATAATCATCGAAAAATATGAATACACCCAAAAACCAGGTTATGAGCTGCCCCGAACGCGGACTTCTTGCATATTTTGCCAGCCGGTCCACCAGTCCCTGCATACCTCCGTTCTTATGAATAATGCTGACCATACCGCCGATCAGCATCGAAAAAATGATAATAGAAACATGGCCGCTATCTTTCAGAGCATCCACAAAATAAGTGTCTGCTGTAGAAAACAACCCTCTTTGCAAACCTGTCCACAAAGACATATCGGAATAATAATTGATAATAAAGGCACCGGAAAAAATTCCGGAAAACAGCGAAATATAAACCTCTTTGAATACCAGTGCCAAAAGAATGGCGATCAACGGAGGCAGTACAGAAAGCCATAACGGCACCGGATTTACATCCACCAAAAAGCTTTGAGAGTGTGTCCGCAACCAAACTTTTTCACCTTCCGTAAAAACAATATCCCCACTTGCTGTATTTCCTTCAACCACCCACGCTTCTTCATCATCATTTATCCTGACAAGAATCGTAGTACCATCCAACGAATCATCCGAGAGTTCAAGTTTAACCGTTGTAGGAATTCCCTCAATTACCGGCCATGGTTTATGAACGTCAACAATGTTTGTTGCGACCCCGGAAAATGAAAAAACGAAAAGAAAAAAGACCGCAAAAAGATTCCTCATAGCAGGCGTACATCAGGTTGATTATTGACTTTTTCGAGGTCTTCGGGCGTATCAATGCCCATGCTTTGATGGTGGGTTATCCCGGCTTTAATTCTAAAGCCATATTCTAGCCAGCGAAGTTGCTCCAATGACTCAGCAATTTCAAGTGGTGTTTGTTGCAAACGTGTTATTTTTTCAAGAATATCAGTTCTATACGCATACATTCCAATGTGCAGATAATACGTATGATTAAACAGCCATTCTTTCCTGTCTAATCCACGTTGATACGGCACAACAGAACGACTAAAATAAAGGGCATTTCCATTTTCACCCCGTACCAGTTTAACCTTATTCGGATCGAACAACACCTCATATCCTTCATCTACATTAAAAGGTTTGGCCAATGTCGCAATCTCGCATTCCGGATCCTTAAAAAAACCTGCCAAAGTCAAAATCTGTTCTTCCTCAATAAACGGTTCATCACCCTGAATATTTATCACCACATCCACCACCTCTCCTTCGCGCTGCATATATTTACGAACAGCTTCCTGACACCGGTCTGTACCACTTTTATGCCGTTCTGATGTCATCACCACACGTCCGCCAAAATCCTCTACCACCTCAAAAATGCGCATATCGTCTGTAGCAACCACAGCAGGAAAACCGGCCTCAACAGCTTTTTCATATACCCGTTGCACCATCGGCTTACCGGCAATAATCGCCAAAGGTTTACCCGGAAATCGGGTTGATGCGTATCTGGATGGAATAATGATAAGAATATTCATTGTTATCTGGATTATTATTTCAAAAATACGCAGATTTAGTGACTTTTCAATTTTTGTTTCAGGTATTTGTCACTTCCGCAATACACACTGATCCCTTTGGGAATAAGCGATATCGTAAAATTAGATTTTCCCAGCTGCTCGCCATCCACCTCTCCGGGTATCATACGGCGCGATTCAATACGTACCTCTCTACCGCTTGTAGTCAGCACATGCGGATCTTTTAAAAATGATCCATTATATAATCCGCGAAGGTTTTTCAGAATACCCCAGACTCCAATCTTCCGAATAAGTGTCATGTTAAATTCACCGTTGTCGGGAACCGCATCCGGAGCCTGCATCATTCCTCCTCCATTGAATTTACCAATACCAATACTGACAGTAAAGATTGTTTCATTAAAGCGTTGCCCGTCAACCTCGAACCGCATCATACAGGTTTTATATTTGAGGTAACTGAAAGCCAGACTCCATAAATACAACCATTTCCCCGACCAACCTTTATCCTTCATGGAATTTACCTTGTCTGCCACAACCGCATCATAACCGAACCCGGCCATGTTGGCAAAAAACCTGGTTTCTGTCGACCCGTTTTTACCCCAGGTTACCATCCCTACATCCTGAAGAACAAGATTATCCTGCCGGATCACCTCAATGGATTTTTTATAATCGTTGGGAATGTCAAATGTCCTGATCCAGTCGTTTCCTGTGCCAACCGGAATCATGGCAAGGCTAACATCATGAGCGCCGCTTACATTTACGCTCATAATACCGTTTAATGCCTCATTCAATGATCCGTCGCCACCTATAACGATAAATCTTTTTTGACCGGACTTTACAGCATCACGGGCTAGTTGAATTGTATGACCCCTATAGTTTGATTCGGCATATTCAAAATCAAAATTATACCTTTTAAGGAGGTTTAAAATCTTTTCTTTATCCTTCTCGCCACGGCGGGCGCCTGCATGAGGATTAAGAATGACAAACCACTTATGGTGTAATGGGGTTGACATAAGGCTTAAAAATAATTAAATTAGTTTAGGAGTAAAATATTTTTTTAACTATATTTATTATCCTATAAATTTCACCCTATTTTACAATGAAAAAAACATGCCTCGTATTATTCATTTTATTTTGTAACACGCAAATTTATTCAGGTGCAGTACCGAAAGGCAATAACATATATGAAAATTTATATTTAAATTTTTATTACAACCCTGATATTGCTGAAAAACAATTAGATTCTACGGCAAGGTCGATTCTATTGCCCCATAACAAAGTTTTTAATGGCAAAATTTCATTTCTAAAAGCATTTATTCTGTATCAAAATGGAGACATTGATGCATCACTTAATAGTATTCAAGATGCTTTAAATACTTTACCCCCACTCAATAAAGTTAAATGGATTGCCAGAAGATATTTATTTTTTAGTTTAGAAGTATTATTTATTTCTGTGTTGACAGTAAGTATTAATTCTCATCAGGGAATAAAAACAGCCAATGCAGTTTGTTGGGATAGCGAAATGAATTCATATCCATCATTGTATGGAGACGCCGCGTATTACTGAGTAGCTACTGGTGAACAGCATAATATTTGTGATTGTTCTGGTGGAGGTTGTGATCTGTCAGAACAACAAGATTGTCCATAATTAACACAATTCGTTAATATTGCTGTCTAAAGGAATAGTGTGTAAGTAAGGAGTTTGCAAAACGTGCTTCGTACATGTGTTCTTTTAGATGGTCTTTCAACATAACATAGCTTATAACCAAGTTATTATTAAATTATTACAGTCATGTTAAAACCTAGCTTAGTTCTGCCAATATTATCTTTATTAAGCATTGCTTGCAGTACAACACCAGAAATCGATACTGGAAAAAATGTAAAGTTGAAAGTGGATAAAATCGAAAGTGCAGCGAAACTATCAGAATTTATTGATAGTATCAATTACATCAAACTAGAAACAACAGATAAATCTTTCATTTCAGAAGTTTCACATGTGAAAATGCTAAAAGATAATGTCGTAATTTTTGATGATCCGCAAAATGCAATATTATGTTTTGATATTAAAGGAAATTTTAAATACAAAATTAAGCAAGTAGGGAAAGGTCCAAAAGAGTATATTAAGATCAGCGGTTTTGATATATTTAACGGAGTATTGGCAATTCATGACAGGATGACAAAAAAGGCATTATTCTTCAACTTAAAAACTGGTAAATTTAAAAATGAGATAAAAATTAAATATGATTTTTCTTCAATTTTAATGATGGAAGACGGATTTTTAGCATATACAAATAACAATCCAAATCTTGTAAAAGGTAAAATTCCTCAAAATGCTGAAGTATACTATTTTGATTATAATGGAAAAATTATTGATGTTTTAAGTAGATTTCCAATTTATTTAAATTATGTGCATGATTATAATAATTATGTATTTTGCCGAAATATGAATGACGTATATTTTAGTCCTATATTAACTGGGAGAATTTATAAATTCGACAAAGTTAAGATGCATCTAGATCCTATTCTAAATTTACAGTTGGATAATAACAATTTCTTTTTTAATATATTAAAGGAATTAAATAGTAATTCTTTACCTAATGGAGAATTTAATGCCAGAAAAACAGCAATAGAAGCAAGGGATAATTCTAATGAGTTTTACCACTCAGGACCATGCTGTTTTATTAATAATAAAGTGTTTTTTATGACCGTCAAACAAAGGAAAAGTCATATTAATATTTATAATATCGATAAAAATACCTTAATGACATTTAGGAAGATTACAAATGATATTGATAATGTATTTCCTTTTTTGTTTATGATGCCTTTAAAAGGTGTATACGATAATGCATTTATATACTCAATTACATATGATGATATTGCAACCTTTAAAAATGAAGGTGAGCATCAGCTTCAGTACAAAAAGAATATTAAAGCTTCAATGGAAAATCCAACGATTGCGATATTAAATTTTAAAAAACATGAAGAATTATAAGCTGTCAAAAAGAAAAGTGTTCTTTTTATTTACATTGTTGATTTCAGTAATTAGAGTGATATATAATATTCAAATGCAGTTTGCAAATAAAAGGTTAATGTTAGAGATAAATATGCAAAAACAATCAATAAGTCGTCAAACTGAAAATGCCATCAATTATTTATAATCTATTTTAAAATATAACTATTTATATGGGAATGAATTTAACGAATATGTTGGTAGAAATGATTCATATTACCTTTGATATCAAGTCAATTAAGGACGGTATTATTCTTGCTTGGGGGGACAAAACGTGTAATTCATGTGTCTCCGTTATTTGCTAATATATTAGTAATTCAAATTGCCCTAAGAATGATATATATTGTTAAATACAAAAAACTAATGAGAAATTTTATTCTTTTAATGTCTTTGATATTGAATATGCTTCTGTTTGGATGCAGAAATAAAGTATCAACTTCTGATTCGTTGGTGGTAAATAATATTGATGCTTCAGTGGACAAATCGAGTGTGTTTCAATACTCGGAATATGTTGACACTTCGGATTTAACATTTTGTTTTTTAGAAACAAGGGACGATATTTTAATTGGAGAATTAATACAGTTTTATATTTTCAATAATTATTATGTTATTAGTACAAAAAGAAAAGTATTTATATTTGATTTTAACGGGAAATATATCGCTTCAATATATCATTTAGGCAAAGGTAAAGGTGAATATTTAGCTTTGACAGATGTTTATGTAGATAAAAATGATTTTATCTACATTTTAGATCAAAAGCTAAAGGAAATTTTAAAATATAATTTCAAAGGCGAATTTATAACCTCATATAACGTAGGTGTTGTTGGAAAAAGATTTAATAAACTTAATGAGGATATATGGGCTATTTATACAGGGTCAATTACTGTAGATAGTAATTATCGTTTAAACTACTTTTCAGAAAAAAAGAATAAAATAGTTCGACAATTTCAATATATTCATGAAAATGAAAGAAGTTGGATGCATTTCAGTGAAACTGGGAATTTTTTCGAATACGGAGATAAAACTTTTTTTTATACTGTATGTAATGATACAATTTACGAGATTAATGAAGAAGGAATCCGACCTGATCTAAAGTTAAATCATGGGAAGAATTCTCTTCCTTCCTACATACGGAATGGACAATACAAAGATGTAAGAGAATTCTTGAGCAAAATTGAGGGTAAAGATTATGTAAGTAGGCTGTTTAATTTCACATACAATGAAACCACAGCATCTTTTGGTATATTGTTAAATTCGAGTGTTAATCATGTCCTGGTTAATCATAAATCTAATAAAACCATCTGTATTAAAGCTTTTAAGAATGGAACAGTTGACGTCAACAAAAATCCATATTTTTTATTACCAGAGATAGAGCACAAGGGCTATTTTTATAAGATTTTGTATATCGACGAGCTATCGAATATAGGTATTTTTCATGGTGATGATAAAAGACTGCTAAATGTGAATAGAAATCCTGTTATAGTAAGATTTAAGTTTAAATTATGATTGAGCATATTAAGATATAATAAATACAAATGATAAGAATTTATTTTACTGCTGTAATCTTAACTATTGTTTTAATATCATGTTCAGACAATAAAGAATTTTCACAATTCAAAACAATAAAAACTGCAGAAAAAATTTCTGAGCCTCTTATAGAAGAATTAATCAATATTAAAGATATTATTGCTTTGGAAACAAATAAAGATTGTTTAATAGGCATAATTCAAAAAATAGAAGTTTATAACGATACGATCTTTATATTAGACTATGATAATAAAACACTTTTCGCCTTCAGTGTATTTGATGGTAGTTTTATTTTTAAAATTAGAAGTGTTGGCAAAGGTCCGGGAGAATATATATCATTATATGATTTTATTATCGATGAATATGAACATAATATAAAAATTCTTGGTAGAGGTAAAATTCTTACTTTCAATCTTGGCGGTAAATTTATCACTGAAAAAAGACTTGATTTTGCACCTACTAAAATAGAACGATTAAATAAAAACACCTATTGTTTATGGAGTGGAAGCAACTCTGTTCTAAAAACTCATTACTATACATTGCACTATATTGATAACAAATTTTCTGTGCAGGAGTCATTTTTGAAAGATACAACGAGTAGGATTTTTGATTCCCCAAAGATGTTTTATAAAAGTAATAATGAAACATATTTACGACCAAATCGATTTTCTTCTTCTATCTATAGCTTGTTGGGTGATAAACCTCAACTAAACTATAAAATTGACTTTAATGGTAAATGGATAAAAAGGAGTTCTAACAAGAATATCATTAATCAACAGATACAAAATGGTGCTTTTTATAAAATTAGAAATTTTTATCTTGCCAATGATCTGGTTTATTTTACTTGTGTTAGAAAGGGTCTTATATACAGAACAATTAATTACTCTAATCCACATAATTCCATTATGTGGTCAAAGGCTTCCGAAAAAAGCATATTCCGTTTAACTCCATTTAATGTTGACGAATTTTATAATGACATGGTTTATTGGCATATAGAGCCCATGAATTTAAAAGAACAGATTCAGAATCTTGAACGAAGAGGAATTTATAGTGAGGTAGCAGATAGATTTGATATTAAAAGTAAATTAAGTTCAACTAATTTAATCAATAGTAATCCTTTTATTGTTAAGTATGAATTCAAAAATATTGAGTAACGCAGTAATAGTTGTTTCTGTTTCAGACAGTTTCCCATAAAATGTGTAAATAAGGAAAAGTATGATGCAAAAAAACGGACCGCAAATGCGATCCGTTCTGATATATCTGAGATATTAATTCTCTCTAATTCCTAATTGTACATTCACAACTGATTATTTGTGCCCGAACGCAAACACTGTTTCTCTGAATATCTCAGAAACAGTTGGATGTGGGAAAATAACTTCTTCCAGTTCTTTCAGGGTCAGTTCAGTTTCAATAGCCATACATGCGCCGTAAATCATTTCAGAACTTGGGTTACCAATCATATGAACACCAAGCACTTCGCCATATTTCTTTCCTACTAAAACTTTGCACAAACCGTTAAAACCTTCGTTTTCCACAATAAAACGACCGGCATACGTCATCGGAAGCTTTTTTACATCATATTCAATCCCTTTCTTCTTGGCTTCGTCTTCTGTAAGACCAACAGCAGAAATTTCCGGATCGGTATAAACAACCGCAGGAATCGCGTTATAACGCATTACATCTTCCCTTCCACTCAGGTTATTTACAACCACCTCTCCTTCACGGTAAGCGGTATGAGCCAATTGTGAAAATCCGGTTACATCCCCTGCAGCAAATACACCCGGCACGTTGGTACGCATTTTATTATCCACCTTAATACCGCCACGTTCAACTTCTACGCCAAGATTCTCCAGGCCAAATCCCTGAACATTGGCTTTACGGCCAACAGAAAGCAAAATCTTATCCGCAGATACTTTCTGCTCTTTTCCGTCTTTATCTGTAAAAATGACTTCGTTGCCCTTAACCTCCGTCACCTTGCTTTCCAGATGGAATTCAATGCCATTCTTTTCGTATTCTTTCTGCAACATGCTGCTCAGTTCTCCATCCATCGGACCCAGAATTTTGGGCAACATCTCGATGACTGTTACTTTTGTACCAATGGTATTAAAGAAACAACCGAACTCCATCCCAATAACGCCACCACCTATGATCACCAGAGATTCAGGACGTTCCTGAAGTTCAAGAATTTCGCGGTTAGTAAGGATAATATCAGATACGCCATCCACACCTTTGATTGGCGGAATAAAAGCCTCTGATCCTGTACTGATCATAATATTTTTTGCCTGATATTCCTTGCCGTCAGACTCAATATTAAAGGCATCGCCGCTTTTCCCTTTTATGTTGGCAAATGCTTTAACAACCTCCACCTTATTCGCTTTCATCTTGGATCCAACACCGCCAACAAGCTTCCTTACAACTTTCTGCTTTCTTTTGTAAAGCGTTTCATAATTAAAGCTCACTTCGCTGGTCTCAATGCCGAATTTCTTACCTTCCAGCGCTTTATGATAAAGCTTTGCACTGTAAAGCATTGTTTTGGTGGGGATACATCCTTCATTCAGACAGACACCACCTAATTCACGTTTTTCAAACAGAATAACTTTAAGGCCTTTTTCTCCGGCTCTTTCAGCGGCATCATAACCGGCCGGACCACCTCCGATAATTGCTAAATCGTACATATAAAATTTTTTATCTTAAAAACAGAACCATTAATGTATTGTTCAATGAAATATAAGCTATTGCACTTAAAAATTACCTTATCTAAAATTAGTTACCTGCTAGCTACCCGGGCGTAATTATTTAGAAAATTCGCCTCCTCTGAAACTAACATAAAGTTCGATGAGTGCCGTAAGCAAAACAAAAACGCTCCAACTGTTACTGCCCCGATACATTAAAACTGCCGAAAAGATGAGTGACATACCGCTAAAGATCTGAATCTGTAATAAACGACCACGTATTTTTGTCCTGTTCAGAATAAAACTGAAAACCCGGGACAACGTAAATAAACACGCACCTGCAAGGTACGCATAACTCGCGGTCTGATAATTCGAAATCTTTAATAAGATGCCGGCTAAAACTAAAAGTGTTGAAAAATAAAAGAGGTTATTGTTGAGCTTTTGCTTGTTCATACGCCATATTAATCTTCAATTACCAGGTAAATATCCTCATTTTTCTTCTTCATCAGATATTGTTCCCTGGCAAATTTTTCCAGTGTTTCCTTATCGCCTTTCAACTCATTCAACATTCGTGTGTTCTCATCAATTTCATTAATGTAATGTTGCTTTTCCTTCTCAAGCTGATTCAGCTTTTGGTTATTTTTAACCCTGCTGACAAGATTGTATTGATCAAAAAACACAATCCAGACAATAAAAAAAGCAGTTGTAAGAACAAATTTATTCTTTACAAACGGAAATATGCGTATAAAAAAATCTTTTACACTCATGGTAATCATTTCATCACTCATGCAAATTTATTTTAATCGTTATGTAATACCATATATAACGACCGGAACTTATAAACAATTTTTCCTACTTTTGTGAAAATTTTTCAACAACACTTCAATGGATGATGTTTTTGAACATATTGTTTATTCAAAGGATGTAGTAGAGTTTGTTACAGTCGCGAACCAGTTCTGTTTGTTCGTGGAACAATCGTCTACACAATCGGCAGATGAGTTTGTGGATAAAGCCGTAAAAATACTTCCATTACTCTATCTTAAGGGCACAATGCTGCCAAAGGTTGATCGCGAATTTGAGGATTCGCTTGAACGCATTGTAACGGAAGAGGACTATATGGCTATCCGCGACTTTATTGAATATTTACTGGGAAAAAGCGATGTCTACCTCGAAGTTTTTCATCCTGAAATAAAATACAGCGATGCCCCGGTTAGGGTAAAAATTTCGGAAGATATTGCCGATATTTACCAGGATATTAAAGATTTCATATCGTTGTACCAGTTGGGATCAACAGAAATAATGAACGACGCACTGGCCGAAGTTGTTGATAATTTCAGAGAATACTGGGGACAGAAACTGGTAAATGTACTCCGGGCCCTCCACAACCTGAACTATAGTGAAGAACGCATTGAATCGATAGAAGAAGAGGACGACTTCTATAAACGTACTGACGTTAGCAGAAGCTTCGTCGCCAAACGACAGAACGAGTGGCGAAATGAAGAGGAGGATTTTTAACAGATGACTTATCCTGATAGTATTACAAAAGAAGAGTTAAGCAACCTGCCATTATGTGGCTTTGAAGGGAAAGTAATAGTTGTAGATAACCAGTATCAGATTACTGAAGCACTGGAGCATCTTCAGCGGCACGATTTTATAGGTTTTGATTCTGAAACCAAACCATCGTTTAAAAAAGGTGTGATTAATGATGTCAGCCTGATCCAGTTATCAACACACAATACGTGTTATCTTTTCCGGCTCAATATGACCGGCCTCACAGACGAGCTTCGTGCGCTGATAGAAAATGACCATATCACCAAGATCGGATTATCGTTAAAAGATGATATCCGGGGATTACGCCGTCTGACGGATTTAAAACCACGGGGATTTATCGATCTTCAGGAAAAAGTTGCAGACTATGGAATTGATGACCGCAGTCTGAAAAAAATAGCGGGTATCGTGCTTAACAAGCGTATCTCAAAAAAACAACGGCTTACCAACTGGGAAAGCGAAATATTAACCGAGGCTCAACAAAGGTATGCAGCTACCGATGCCTGGATCTGCCTCGAAATCTACAAAGAACTCATCAGCACCGAAGAATATGAGCAATTACGCTAAAGTCATTCTTAAGTCCGGCAAGGACCAATCCATAAGACGCTTTCATCCCTGGATTTTTTCCGGAGCCATCAAAAAAATTCTTGGCGAAGTGAAAGAAGGTGACGTGGTTCATGTATACGACAATAAAGATGAATTTCTTGGCATGGGTCACTACCAGCCAGGCTCCATTATGGTGCGCATTTTATCGTTCACTGAAAAAGAGCCGGATGATAAATTCTGGTTCAACAAACTGCAACAGGCCTGGGAACTGCGCAAGTCTCTCGGTCTGATTTCCGAAACCAACAATACGTACCGTTTGGTTCATGCTGAAGGCGATGGACTATCAGGTCTGATCATTGATATGTACAACGGAATTGCGGTTATGCAGTCTCATTCTCTAGGCATGTGGTTGATCCGTGAAAAACTGGCTGCCATGCTTAAGGAACTGATGGGCGACAATCTGAAAGCCATTTACGATAAATCGGAAAACACACTCCCGTTTATGGCGGGTGCTGATCCGAACAACGCATTTCTGCTGGGTGACAGCACCGAAGATATTGCCATGGAATACGGTCTGAAATTTAAGGTTGACTGGTTAAAAGGGCAAAAAACAGGTTTTTTTGTTGATCAGCGCGAAAACCGGAAATTGCTGGAGAAATATTCTAAAGGCCGCGATGTGCTGAATATGTTTTGTTACACCGGAGGCTTCTCTTTTTATGCCATGCGTGGTGGAGCCAACCTGGTGCATTCTGTTGACAGTTCAGCACGTGCCATAGATCTGACCAGGGAGAATGTGGAACTTAATTTCCCGGGTGACAAAAGACATGATGCTTTTGCGGTGGACGCCTTTAAGTATCTGGAAGATATAAAAGATAAATATGATCTGATTATTCTGGATCCTCCGGCCTTTGCCAAACATAAAAATGTATTACACAATGCGCTTCAGGGCTATAAAAAGCTGAACGCCAAAGCATTTGAACAGGTCCGCAAAGGAGGTATCATCTTTACCTTTTCGTGTTCGCAGGTTGTAACCCGCGACATGTTCCGCAAAACGGTTTTCAGTGCTGCGGCTCAATCAGGTCGCTTTGTACGCATTCTCCATCAACTGGAACAACCTGCTGATCACCCTGTGAATATTTACCATCCCGAAAGCGAGTACCTGAAAGGTCTCGTGCTTTATGTGGAATAAAAACAAATTATTTTGAGATTTGACGAACTGAAATTTGACGATTCTGTACTTGAAGGCATCGACGCCATGGGCTTCGAAACCATGACTCCTGTTCAGGAACAAGCCATGCCTTTTATTATGGATGGACGCGATATGATTGCCTGTGCACAAACAGGAACCGGTAAAACGGCGGCATTTATGTTGCCGGTACTGAATGCTCTGCATAAAAGTCATTCCGACACTAAAGTAAAGGCATTGGTACTGGTCCCCACGCGGGAGCTGGCCATACAGATTGATCAGCAAATCCAGGGATTTGCCTATTTCCTGAACGTATCGGCCCTAGCCATTTATGGTGGAAATGACTCTATGAACTGGGATGTACAGCGTAAAGCCATTACTTCGGGTGTGGATGTTATTGTGGCCACGCCGGGCCGCTTAATACAGCACCTGAACCTGAAATATGTGGACCTTACAGGTGTGGAACACTTTATTCTTGATGAGGCCGACCGTATGCTCGACATGGGATTTTACGACGATATCGTAAAGATCCACAAATACATGCCACAGAAAAAGCAAACGCTCATGTTTTCGGCAACTATGCCTAAAAAGATCCGTGATCTGGCCAAAACAATTTTGTATAACCCGCATGAGATAAATATTGCGATTTCGAAACCTGCTGAAAAGATCATGCAGGTGGCCTACATGCTTTACCCGAACCAAAAAATTCCGTTAGTCAGGCATTTGCTAACCAATAAGGAAATGACGAGTGTTCTGATTTTTTCATCTACCAAGTCAGCTGTAAAAGAGATGGCAATGGATCTTAAACGTCAGAAGCTTAATGCTCAGGCCATCCATTCTGATCTTGAACAAAAAGAACGGGAAGCAATACTCAGGGAATTCAGAAACCGTAAAGTACAAATTCTCGTTGCCACGGATATCCTGGCACGGGGCATTGATATTGAAAATATCGATCTGGTAATGAATTTCGATGTCCCATCTGATCCGGAAGATTATGTACACCGTATTGGACGTACAGCAAGGGCTGAAAAAGAAGGCTTGGCCATAACATTTATCACCGAAAAGGACCAGGATAAATTTGCCCGGATTGAGCAACTGATTGAACGGGAAATTTACAAAGCCCCGGTCCCACCTGAATTTGGAGATACGCCGGAATATAACCCCAGAAAACGCAGTGGTGGCGGGAACAGAAACTACCGTAAGAAATTTAACAAACCAGGTAACAAAGGCAAGAAACATTTTCATAAAAAGGATAATAAACCAACGCATCCTAACGCCCATCATGGTGACAAAAAACACCAGGGCAAACATCACAAGCCGGATCAGGGAAAAAAGGATTAATGCGGATTTCAGTATAATAAGTCCGGGCTAAAGACCCAGCTTCATTAAGCCCAAAGCAAAACGCTGTGGCGCTTTGGGTATCAGGTGAGCCAAATTTTCATCCGCGCTGCATCGACTTCGTGGAGCTATGGCAGAGCAAGAAAGGGTAGGTTAACATCTAGGAAATCATGCCCCAGTTAATGCGTTTATAGGAAAGTTTAGTGAGCTGTTTGGAGAAAGTAGTATTGGATTCCTTCTCAAGCAGAGGATCATCATCAAGCACCTTTCCTGCTTCATCACGGGCCAGTTGTAAAATCTGCCCATCCTTTGCAAGGTTGGCAATTTTCAGATCGAATGGCAGTCCGCTTTGCTGCGTTCCTTCCAGATCACCCGGTCCGCGAAGTTTCAGGTCAGCCTCCGCAATTTCGAAACCATCGGTCGTTGCCACCATTGTTTCCAGGCGCTTTCGTCCATCTTCAGAAAGTTTCGGCGATGACACCAGAATACAATAGGACTGCTCTCCCCCACGACCAACTCGACCACGCAGCTGATGCAGCTGGCTGAGGCCAAACCGTTCTGCACTTTCAATCACCATCACAGTGGCATTCGGCACGTCCACACCGACTTCAATCACCGTTGTAGCCACCATTATATGTGTTTCGCCCTTTTTAAACCGCATCATTTCCGCATCTTTTTCCGACGGTTTCATCTTTCCGTGTACCATGCTGATTTTTAAATGCGGAAAATGCTTTTTCATGTATTCATAGCCTTCTTCCAGGTTCTTGTAATCGAGCGCTTCAGACTCCTGGATCAATGGATAAACCATGTAAACCTGCTGCCCCAACGCCACCTGCTTATCAATAAATTCATTAATGGCTTTGCGTTTCTTTTCGTAAAAATGAGCCGTCTTTATGGGCTTGCGACCGGGCGGTAATTCATCAATCACCGACACATCCAGATCGCCGTAAAGAGTCATAGCCAGCGTCCGCGGAATTGGCGTAGCTGTCATCACCAGCACATGTGGCGGAACCGTATTTTTTTTCCATAAGCGTGCCCGCTGAGCCACACCAAACCGGTGCTGCTCATCAATAATTACCAGGCCCAGATTATGAAACTTCACTGTATCTTCTATCAGGGCATGTGTACCAACCAGTATCTGCATCCCGCCGTTCTGAAGTTGTTCATGCAGTATTGTCCTTTCTGATTTTTTAGTACTTCCGGTCAGCAGTCCGACTTTAACCTCCATACCGTCCAACATTCCGACCAGTGTATTATAGTGTTGATTTGCCAGTATTTCGGTCGGTGCCATCATGGTGGCCTGATAACCGTTATCCAGTGCGATCAGCATCACCATAAGAGCCACCAGAGTTTTACCACTCCCCACATCACCCTGCAACAGACGGTTCATCTGTTTTCCGGATCCTGCATCCTGCCGAATTTCACGAATCACACGTTTTTGGGCATCTGTCAGTTCAAAAGGAAGACAGGTTTTATAAAAGGTATTCAGCAGATGACCTACCGTGCTGAAAACATGCCCTTTCATCCCCGCAGAACGCCTGTTTTTTAAGCGCAGAATATTCAACTGAATATAGAACAGCTCCTCAAACTTTAACCGTTCAGTTGCTTTCGCCAGCTTCTGATGACCCGTTGGAAAGTGAACCTCACGCAGTGCCTCGGTTAAGGTTGGGAAATGATGCTTTTGAATTAACCAGGCCGGTAACGTTTCCGTCAACCTGCTGTTCATGGTTTCAAATGCATTGGTCACCAATCCGAGCATGGCTTTGGAATTCAGGAAGCTGCTTTTCATTTTTTCCGTGGTGGGATAAGCTGCCTGCAAGCCTGATGTATAAGCTTTCTTTTCTGCTTCGTCGTATTTTTCCAGTTCAGGATGAACGACATTTACCCTGCCGTTAAAAAGTGAAG
Organism: Quyinboa ferrireducens; assembly: GCF_042436675.1. NCBI lineage: Bacteria > Pseudomonadati > Bacteroidota > Bacteroidia > Bacteroidales > Quyinboaceae > Quyinboa > Quyinboa ferrireducens. Next base: position 215,635 of record NZ_JBHMVA010000005.1, read on the forward strand.
GCTTCCCGAACAGAATATAATCCACATCCGCTTTCAATGATTTGGCGATATATTTTATCCCTTTGAACCAGACGAGTTCTATGGATCCGGTATCATCCGAAAAAATGGCATTTAAACGTTGTTTGTATCCTTTTCCGGTTGTATCCATTGTTTTAATCCGGCCAATCAACTGCACATAAGGCATTCCGGCTGTAATTTCCCGGACCTTAAAAAACCGGGAACGGTCAATATATTTATAGGGGAAATAATACAGCAGGTCTTCGATGGTTCCGATTCCGGCTTCCTGTTTCAGGATGATAGCCCGCTTTGGCCCAACTCCTTTTAAATAGGTTATATCTGTTTCGTGCAACTCTGCCATGGTCATGCAAAAAACAAAAATAATTAAAAGACACAAGAATCAAGTCCCTAAAAATACAAATCTATGATTTGATATTTTACGAGGATCCTCGAAAATTGAAGCAATTAAAAATTGCGAATTTTAGGGAACATAAGAATCACAAGAGTACCATCAATATGCAGAGAGTCTTCTGCGAAACTCTGCGATCATCTGCGAGAAACAAAATATCCGTTACATCCTCACATCGTCAGGTTCAATAATCCTTTTCATGATGACATATAGGCAAGTTGTATAGATCGACGGTTATTCTTTGTTCCCGAATCGGTATCGAATTCCCCAGGCCCCCTGGAGCAAACCAAATTCAGCATCCACATCATACGTGGGTTGAAGTTCAACATGCATTGAAATCCGTTTGTATTTTTCCAGTGGAATGAACTGTACGCCAACAGGAAATACTACACCTGTTAACACATTCATGTTTCCGCCAAAACCTACATATACATTATGAAACTCCTTATGAACAACATTAAAGCATATTACCAGTTCAGGTGTAATATCGTCAAATCCGGTATTACTGTACAATCTGAGTTCAGACCAGAATCTCTCTGAAAAGTTATATGCAAGTCCTGCCTTTGACAGAGAAGAGTTGTAATATGATACGCTTAACTGAGAATATCCTTTAGCTGAACAGAATAAAACAAAAATAAGTAAGATCAGGAATTTTTTTGAGGTTCTCATACAAACAGTATTATTCAATTGTCACCTACAAATAAAATAATACGAAACCACAAAAACATCACTGAAAACCATTAAAGTATATGTCACTGAAATCAGTGAAAAATCAGATACAAGACATAAAATAACGGTAATTACATATCACTTGGGACTAATATAAATCATGTTTCAAATATAGTTCCAACGGTAAGAGAAAACGTCTTGTGCATTCCTTGTGAGTACATTTGTACCTTTTGACGTTCTCTATAGTGACTTTGTCATGACCACAATAAGGAAGGGCATTTAGGCTTACAACGTATTAATTTTATCTACAAAAAATTTATGGTTTTATCTTACTGATATAACCTTATCAAAAATCATCCTGATATAGGAACTTAAATTTCTTCTATCTTTCTTAGACATCTCCTGAAGTTTTTATTAAACTCCTTGCTTACTTTCAATGTCAATATCTGATCTTGATCCGCCATTAGTATCACTTTATATAGCAAATATCAAATATTTGAATGATTTTTTTGATTATGTTTGTCCCGAAAATTTGGGAACTTATCAATAAATATATCACGCAAGAAAATCTATATGAAAATATTTTCATATATTTACAAAGTACAATTACTATATTAACCTTTTTATGATTTAAAAGCGTACCTTTGCAAATTTTTATTTTTTAGTGAAAAGTTGGCTCAAATTTTGTAACAATTATTGGTGTTTTGAGTATATATATTGAACACTTTTTTAAAAAAAGACGTTTTAAAGTAAAGATAGTAGACCATGCCAAAGAGAGAGAATATCATAAAACAGACCACTAATACTCTAACTGTTGAACTTTATGTAGAAATACATGAAGAAGATGGATATTTTGTAGCTTATTGTCCTGCTCTCGAATTATCTTCTTATGGTACAGATGAAGTTACGGCTAAAAAAAGATTCGAGAAAGAAGTTGAGATATTTTTTGTTGAAGCTTCCCAAAAAGGAACACTGGAGAAATATCTTTTAAAAATGGGTTGGACTTTAAGGAAGAAACCTGTTCCTAAATATACGCCTCCTAAGTTTACTGCACCTAAACAAATTAGGCGCACATCATTTACAGAGGATGTTGCAATACCTGTATGCTAAATGACTTACAAACCAATCCCCACAAAAAAATTCAAGAAATTTCTTAAAAAAAGAGGTTTAAAACACATTAGGGATAATGGTGATCATGAAATATGGGATTTCCCAAACGACAAGCAACTTTTAAGACCAGTAACTATTATTGGTTGTGAAAAAGAAATACCTCCACTGCATATAAAAACAAACTTATTAAATATGGGGATTGAATATGACGACTTCCTAAATGAGCTAAATTAACATTTTGTACCTAATACTGCATAGTTATACTAAAATATGAATACCAGAATTATTTCAATCTTTAACTAAAACTTTGCGAAGCTCTTCGCTTTACTCTGCGATTATCTGCGAGAAACAAAATATTAATTTACATCCTCACATCGTCAGGTTCAATAATTTTTTTCATGATGGCGTATACGGTCAATCCGGCGATGGTCTTGATGCCAAGTTTTTCGGTAATATTTTTTCGGTGGGTAATCACGGTATTGGCACTTATAAAAAGCTTTTCTGCAATTTCTTTATTGGAATAGCCCTGAGCCACAGCTCTCAGCACATCAACCTCGCGGTCACTTAACACATCGGGCATCTCAGAATCTGCAGCAGATTCAGACGCATTAAAAAAGTCCTGCAATTCCTCCAGAACCTCTTTCTGATTATCTGCATTCAACACCTGATATGGTAGTGCCTTATCCTTTTTAAGGTCTACACCAATCACCATAATTTTAACCTCAGAATCCAGTTTACGAAGCTTATTTACGCTTTCAGTTTTGGGTTCCGGTAAAATATCATCACTCATGATGAGATAATTCACCGGGTTTTCATGGGAAAGACTTTGAATGATACTTTTAAAATCGTTCATCTCAATAATATCCGGTTCATTACCGAGCACGCTCAGCATGGTTTTAATTCCAAACCGGCACATAAACTGTCCGGAAGCAATAATAAGCGTGTCTTTTTTGTCAGTGTGAACCATTGATCTCCAAAGCGATTTTTTCGAGTAATTTAACTTTCGGTATCAGAACTTTATCCTCAATACGGGAATGGTCTTCCAGATCCGCTTCCAGTCGAAAGAGTTCGGTCAGCAGTTTCTGACACAGCTCTTTACACAACAAGGGCGGAAGATACTTAATGATCAGATTCTTCAGATCACTGAGCTTAACCTCCAGATCTTCATGATTACGCTCATATTCCTCGATGGGCTCATGATCCAGTTCATTCTTCAGATGAGGCGGAATCTGTGCATGTTCCACGGCCTCCTCCAGCTCCAGCACATAGGGGAATATATTCTTATCCTCCTCTTCCAGGTGTTTGACAAGTTCTGTCCTGTAGTCCCTGAAAAAATCATTTAACAGTTTAATGTTTTTATGGTTTTCCTCATTGACTGTTTCCTGCATTTTGTCAATATAACCCTGAATCTCAGGAATCTTATCTTTCAGATACCACCGGTGTGTATTGGACAAATATTTAATTATCAGCTTTGCCGGATAATTCTGCAGCTGTTCCTGCGGGAAATACTGATGGTTATGAAAAGAGTTGATGATCTCCAGAAAAAACAGCGCATTGATCCCGTTATCATTGCAGACTTCAGATATCGTTTTATTTCCAAATCCATATTCGATACCAAAGCGTCCAATAATGGGAATTAAGCGGTAATCTCTGTGGATCACATCCGCCATCTTTGTATGTTCTGTAAAAGGTAAAACCGAATTCATTATATCAACACATTATCAGATTAATTATTAAAACGCTTTGAACTCAAATAAGTTGACCTCAAATGCAAAAGTCAGATAAAAAGGATACTTCCTGAATGAACAACCCCGCCGCAACAGACGCGATATCAATAAGGAATTATTCGTTTAATCGCCCTAAGGGGCAGGGAATAAAACCCATAGATCCCTCGACAAAAGCTCGGGATAAACTACAGCACATTTCCGAATTTCACGCCCACATAAACAGTTCGTGGTGTAACGGGTCCGTACATATAGGCCGGATCGCGGTCTTTTCCCTTGTCAAAATCAGACTGGTATGCGTTGAACACATTCTTCACCCCACACAGCCATTCCATCCGGGCATTTTTAAGCTGAACCGTATAGCTTATCTTCGCCCCAAAATCAAAAAAAGTCGGGGAAATTCTTAATTCACCAAGATCAGGATCAGTATCCGGACCGAAATATGGCACCAACATCTTCCCTGTGTAATTTCCTGTGGCTGACAAACAAATATTCTTAGCAAAGTCCCAGTCCAGGGCAAAAAATCCGTACTGGTTTGGTGTTCTGAAAAAGCGTGTTTCATTAAATTCCTGTGGTACGTCGTATTCACTTTTCTGAATTGTAAACCCGGATGTCAGTGAAAAATCTTCTGCCGGTCTCAACTTGAACTCTACATTAAACCCCGCAACAACAGCGCCATCCTCTGCATTTTTACGGGTATATACCACACGACCTGTTTCATCAGGAATTCCAATTTCATTCACAAACGGATCCTGCAAACGGGTATAAAATCCTTCAAGCAGCAATCCGGTGAATACCTTGCCGACCATCCCGTTATAATCGAACGATGCCATTATACTGTGGCTTGTTTCCTGCTTCAGGTTCGGATCATTAACATTAATGACCTGACGAGAACCGGATGTTTCAATATGCAGGTCTTCATCGAATATTTGCGGCGCACGATAGCCCTGTGAATAGCTCATGCGTGCCTGCAGATCATTTACAATTTTATACATCAGGCTCAGACGCGGACTGATGACATTGCCGCTTTTTACTTCAGAATCAGCCTTGGCATGATCCTGAATCCTGTAATGGTCGAAACGGGCACCAACAGCCACCGTGGCCCTGTTAAGCTTCAATTCGTACTGTGCAAAAGCACCTGTTGTAACCGATGACTGATCCGAAACGGTTGTATTTTCTGTATGAGGCACACTAAAGATTGAATCACCCGAAATAACGGCACTGGCGTAGTCAGGATACCCGAGTTTCTGATCCACCAGGTAACTACCGGTGTTTTCAATGCCTGTTACCAAAGATGAATGATCGAAAACGGCCTTATACTGAGCACCAATATTATACGTCCGGTCTTTGGATTTACCATAATCACTTAACGAATAGTTCGCACCGTAATAAGAATCCCTGTTCAGAAACTGTCCGGATGCAAAGACAGATAACATATCATATTGCCTGAAATACTGTTCGTATGTAATCGCTGCTGTTTTCAAATCGTGTGAAACGGCTTCGGCCACATCACGCTCATGCAGCGGATAATCCTGTTTGTTTCCACCTTCGCGATTTTCATTGATGGTAAAAAAATCGATGGCTACTTTGTTACGGAATCCCAGCTTTTGGAAGACACGTGCACCCAACGTAAGATTTTTCATGGGAGCAAGCTCTGAAAAGCCATCCCCGTTAGCATCAAACATTTGCCTATCACGGGTAAAACCGTATATGGCCAGTCCCGTTTTCTGATCTTCTGACACGATGGACGAATTAAAATTAACCGAATACTCCTGTGCTGCGCCACCGGATCCTTTTATCCCTACTCCGGTCATGGTATAGTTTGAACCGACTTCGTATGAGTTGCGAACCGGATCTTTAAGTATCAGGTTTATGGTTCCGGCAATAGCATTACTGCCAAACAATGCAGAACCACCTCCGCGCACCACCTCAACTTTTTCGATCATGTTCGACGGAATCAGCTCCAGACCATAAACCCCGGCCAGTCCGCTGAATATCGGACGGCTGTTAATAAGAATCTGGGAATATGGCCCTTCCATTCCATTCATGCGAACCTGTGTAAACCCACAGTTCTGACAGTTGTTTTCCAGACGCAATCCGGGACAGAAATTAAGCGATTCGCTCAGCGTAACAGATTGCGTGGTATTGAATAGTTTTGGCGAAAGGGTATTTACAATGACCGGTGCGTCGGTCCGTTTCATCGCGCTGCGGTCAGCCGATACCACCAGTTCATGTAAGTCCAGAACATCTTCTTCAAGATCAAACCTGATCTCAATTTTTTCGTTGGGCCTCGTTATCACCGTTCTTTCCTGAGGCTTATAACCCACAATGCGTGTTACTATGGTCAATTCACCAACAGGCAAATCCTCCAGTTCATAAAATCCGGTTGCATCGGTAAGTGTGCCAACTGTACTCCCTTTCACAGCCACTGATGCAAAAGGTATTTCGTTTTCTCCTGAGGTTACCCGGCCTTCGATACTGGCAGATGCTTTAGTATTTTCAGCCATAGCCATATTTAATCCGACTGACAATACAGCCAGTAATACAATACGTTTCATGATTACATTTAAATCGTTAGTAATAAATTAGGATCAGCATAAATGCTGAGAAAAGAGAATATGTCAGGTAAAGCTTGGAGGAGCTCTGCCCAATACGGAAGCAGAAAATGGTGTCATTACATTTCTGAACAGATCGGCTAAACGAATCAGATGCGTTTTCGCAATCTGTGCAAATGCAAAACTTAGAAGCACAAAGAATAAAAGGTGAAGGTGATGCAGCATCATAAAATCTACCGATGTATGATGATGTGTTTTAAACGGTGTTTGTTCTGTTGTTTTATTGTATGGATGAGCATGTGTGATTACAGTTCCGTCAGGCAACTTATGTGTATGCAGGTATACCGTTTGGGTTACCACATACATGGTAAATGCTGCAAGCAAAAAACAGGAGATGGCTCTATGTAACGCTTTAACTCTCATCCTTTAAGATTTCACTACAAAGATAGAGCGCGTATTCCGGTTGGAAATACCAAGATGTTATGATTTTTTAGCGATGGTTTCGTTACAAACGAAGCCCTCGCTTGTCGCGCAGTTCTCAAATCAACCAAATACCTGTTTAGCAGTACAAACAGCAATTCACAATCAGGGTAAGCCCATAATCAAGGTACAATAACTGTATACGTATCAAAAAAGACCGAACGCTGATATAACCTCTGCAATATCAATAGGTTAACTAATTTTAACAGTTAACTTAAAAAAACGAGACATGCGACTAAAGACCTTTTTACTCCTATTAGGAATTCTGATGTCCTTTACATTTAAAGGACAGGTAAGGACTGTTACAGGTGTTGTTACTTCTGCGGAAGACAATTCACCTATACCAGGTGTAACAGTAGTTTTGGAAGGCACCTCTTCCGGCTCCATCACTGATATTGATGGGAAATATTCCATTGAGGTACCTGCCAATGCAAAAGTCCTGGTGTTTTCATTTGTGGGAATGGAGACACAATACGTAGATGTAAGCGGTAAAACCGTTTTAAACGTGACCCTGAAACCAGCTAACATTAACATTGAGGAACTTGTAGTTACGGCCATGGGGATTAAGCGTGAAGCCAAAGCATTGGGATACGCCACTTCCCAGGTTTCATCGGATGACATTATGAAATCAGGCGAACAGAATGCCATTCAGGCCTTATCAGCCAAGGCTTCAGGTGTTCAGGTGGTAAGTTCAGCCGGCGTACCTGGAGCTTCCAGTAAGATCATCATCCGCGGAAGTTCGTCGTTTACCGGCAATAACCAGCCGTTGATAGTTGTAGATGGTGTTCCTATTGACAATTCCACTATTCAGACTGTTGCCGGAGATAACCCGTACAACAAGGATCTGGAAGGTGTAGACCCGTCAAACGGTGCGCTGGACATTAACCCGGCCGATGTGGAAAGTGTAACAATACTTAAAGGTCCGGCTGCAGCAGCGCTTTATGGTGTAAGGGCAGCAAACGGCGCCATTGTTTACACGACCAAACGCGGATCCAAAGGTAAAATCAGGGCATCATACGATTATTCCCTGGAATTATCTGAGGTGAACAAACTTCCTGAATTTCAGAATGTATATTCCCAGGGAGATAACGGGGAATATAATATGGATACGTATGTTAGCTGGGGGGCCAGACTTTCTGATTTAGGCATTCAACCCACAGATAATGTTGACAATTTCTTTCGGACGGGCGTTTCACATATTCATAACTTTTCGGTATCCGGAGGCGGTGATAAAGGCTCTGTAAGGTTATCAATAGGCAATTCGACCCTTGAAGGGATCATTCCCAATACGTATTACGACCGTACCTCTGCCCGTTTAACCGGTGATGCCGATGTGGCTCCCGGCTTAAAAATAAACGGAACTGCGGCATATATTAAATCCGGAGGAAACAAAGCACAAAAAGGTAGTAACCTCGCCGGTCTTATGCTTTCATTATTCAGAACACCGGTGAGCTATAATCTGAATGATCCGGCAGAAGGCGGTTATGAAACGCCTGAAGGCGTTCAAAGAAAGTACATCGACTACTTTGACAACCCGTATTGGTCAGCTTATAACAACACGTTCAAAAACAGCCAGGACAGGTTTATGGGAAATACCGGTTTCAACTACAATTACAAATGGCTTACCCTGGATTATAAAGTAGGAATTGACTTTTATACGGATTCCAGGAAGGGAATAATCGCACTGGGTTCAAACGGTGGAGATGCAGGTGATGGTTTAGGTGAAGTAACGGAAAACATGAAACGTAACCGCGAGTTCTACTCCAACTTTATCGTCTCAGCAAAACACCAATTCGGGGAAAACTTACTGGGAAATTTAAGTCTGGGTCATAACCTGAATGAACAGTTTTACCAGAACCTCTTCGGAAGAGCAAGGAATCTGTCTGCACCTGACTTTTACAACCTGAGTAATGGCTCCGACCTTTACAGTTACGAAGAACAATATACTGTACGGACAGCAGCCCTGTTTTTTGTCGCTGATCTGGAATGGCAGGATATGTTATTTCTGAACGTTACCGGCCGAAACGAATGGGCTTCAACCCTGGGTAGTGCTAAAAAAGATTTCTTCTATCCGTCTGTTACCGGTTCATTTGTATTCTCTGAAGTATTACCGGAAAATAACATCCTCAGTTTTGGTAAAGCCAGACTTGGATGGGCAAAAGCTGGTAATAATCCACAAGCGTATAAGTATACATACGAAGCGTACCGGACTCAAACCTATTATACGCAGCCTTCTGTGGCAGCTGGCATGACAAACGGTCTGGGCTGGCCTTACCTTGGTCAGAACGGATTTACAAGAGCCGCAACCATGGGTAACGACGAACTGCGTCCGGAATTGACTACCGGTATTGAAGGTGGTCTTGACCTGCGGTTCTTTAATGGCAGAATTTATACCGATTTGACGTATTACTATCAGACCACAACAGATATTCTGGTTCAGCGCCCGATTGCCTCAACCTCAGGTTACCAGTACATATGGGAGAACTCCGGTGAAATGGTAAACAAAGGAGTTGAGATAACCCTTGGTATAACACCGGTTAAATCATCCCAGTTTCGCTGGGACATCATTGGCAACTTCAGCCGAAATGTAAATGAAGTTCTTAAACTGAACGATGCCGTTGATGCTGAAGGCAATCCAGTAGTCAAAGAAATTGAAATAGAATCAGCATTTACAGGTTTCGGTTCATATGCAATAGTAGGAAAACCTTACGGTGCCTTGTATTCCGATATGTGGTTGCGCGATGATAACGGACTGATGGTCTGCGATGCTGAAGGGTATCCTATTATTGCTGATAACAGAGGATATGTTGGCAACCCGTTTCCTGACTGGATGGCCAATATACGGAATACGTTTCAGTATCAAAATCTGAGTCTGAGCTTCCTGCTGGATATTCGTCAGGGTGGCGATCTGTGGGGTGGTACCATCGCCCGTTTAAACCAGATAGGACGTACAGCTATAACAGCCGACCGCGAAGGAACAATCATCGTGGAAGGTGTGAAAGAAGATGGCACTCCTAACGATGTTCCCATCACCAAGGAGGATTATTACCGCTATGTACTTGGAGACTGGGGACCCGGTGAAAATGCACGTTACGACGGATCATGGATCCGGTTGCGCGACCTTTCCCTGTCGTACAAATACCGTACAAAAGGTAAAGTTTCAAACTACATTAAAGACATCACACTCACAGCTACAGGCCGTAACTTATGGTTAAAAACGGATTATCCCGGTGTTGACCCTGAAACAAGCCTGACCGGTGCCGGATCGAATCTGAATGGTTTCGATTACTTTAATATGCCGGGTACCAAATCATATCTGTTCAGTGTAAAAGTAAACTTTTAAAAAACCGCACATATGAAAATCTTAAAATTCACAATAGGAATAGTTTGTGCTTTAGCACTCACTACAGGATGTACAGAGAGTTACATCGAAGGATACGATGTTTCGCCCAATGACCCGTCTGTGGTACCTGAGGCGAACCTGCTAACGGCTGCCGAGGTTGCCCTATTCGGAAATGTAACCGGTGAAATGGCCCGCGAAACATCTGTTTTCATGCAAAGCCAGGCTGGCTTAAAAGACCAGTCCCTGGAGGAACATGCGCGCTACCGGATCTTTGAAGGTGATAACCAGAACGACTGGGAATCCATCTATACCGATTGGCTTGATCCGGCCTGTGACCTTATCGACAAGGCAGAAGGTATAAATCCGTATTACAAAGGAATAGGTTTGATCCTGAAAGCCTGGGCCGGTGCTTATACCAGCGACATTTGGGGAGATATTCCGTTTTCTCAGGCCATTAAGGGACTGGAAAACCTGAATCCGGAATACGATACACAGGAAATGGTTTATCAACAGGCCCAGAACCTATTGAGTCAGGCCATTACAGAATTGAGTAAACCAGAAAGTGCTAACCTGCTTCTTCCCGGGTCGGATGACCTTATTTTTGAAGGAGATGCAGAGAAATGGATTAAACTGGCATGGACACTTAAGGCACGCTACTTCAACCGGGTCAGTAAACACTACGCCTACAGTGCAGACAGTGTGCTGTATTGTCTGCAGTTTGGGATGACAGAGGAAGCTGATAATGCCATGGCTGTTTTTGGTGAAACGGCAAACAATGCCAACCAGTGGTATGCCTTTTATGTGTTACGTCCCGGTTATATGGGCATGGGAGCCTACCTGGTAGACCGGCTCAAAGCGAATAGCGACCCTAGATTACCATTTTACTGTGCTGAAGATGCCAACGGGAATTACACCCCTTCGGGAATTGACACGCGTACACCTGTACTCGATGCCAGTGAAATTGGTCCGCTGTTTAACGCTTCCGCCCAACCGGTTCCTTTGGTCACATCTTTTGAAGCCAAATTCCTGGAAGCCGAAGCTCAGTTAAGAAAAGGAAGTAACGACCTGGCAGCCCAGGCTTGTAACGACGGAATAAAAGCATCTGTTTTATGGGCTACAGGAGCTGATGCCCCGGAAGAATTTGTTACTGCCATAGCTTCTCTGACCGCTACAGACATCAATCTTGAGACGATCATCCTTAATAAATATGATGCCATGTTTACACAGCTGGAAGTATGGACAGACTGGCGCAGAACAGGTTATCCGGTTCTTACACCTAATCCCGATCCGCTCGCCAATCAGAACGGTATACCTTTCCGATACCCGACCTGTATCAGCGAACGTAACTATAACAGCAACGCCATAGTCGTAAACAACAACTATATCAAACCCTGGTTTGCAGAGTAGGAAACACACAAACAATCAGGTCGGGAGGTCACACGTTGTGTGGCCTCTCTTTTTTTCAAAAGGTTTAGATGAAGAATAAACCATATGGAAACAGATTTCATCATTGTGCCAATTTTTCGCTAAATTTCTGACCCGAAACAAAATTGACGACAAATGAAACATGCATTCACGATCCTGATCAACTTATTTTTACTTGCAGGTTTAATTTCCGGTTGTGGCTCAAAGAAAAAAGAAACCCCTCAGGACATGATGGATGCGGCTTCGGAATTGTATTACCAGGAACCATACCGCCCACAATTTCATTTCTCGCCCGATTCCATGTGGATGAACGATCCGAATGGCATGGTATACTACGACGGAGAATATCATTTGTTTTACCAGTATTACCCCGACAGCACCGTTTGGGGACCTATGCACTGGGGACATGCAGTCAGCACCGACCTGGTTCACTGGCAACATTTACCCATTGCACTTTATCCCGACAGCCTGGGCGATATCTTTTCAGGAAGTGCAGTCATCGACTGGAATAATACCACCGGCTTCGGTAAGGACAATATTCCCCCTATGGTTGCCATCTTTACGTATCATGATCCGGTTGGAGCCGAAAAAGGCAGAAAAAACTTCCAGACGCAGGGTATAGCTTACAGTCTGGACAAAGGCAGAACCTGGACAAAATATGCACATAATCCGGTCCTGAAAAATCCGGGAATTATCGATTTCCGTGATCCAAAAGTGATCTGGTATGAGCCGGATAACAAATGGATCATGGCCCTGGCCGTAAAAGATCATATTAGTCTTTATTCTTCAAAAGACATGAAATCATGGCAGCACGAAAGTGATTTTCGTTCTGATATAGCATCCTATGGCGGTGTATGGGAATGTCCGGATCTCTTTCCATTAAAGTCAGACAACAACAAGGAGAAATGGGTACTGATTGTCAACATCAATCCGGGTGCGCCCAATGGTGGCTCAGGCACACAGTATTTTGTTGGGGAATTTGATGGGCACACATTTACCAATGAGAACAAAGAGCTTTTCTGGATTGATTACGGGAAAGACGATTATGCCGGAGTGACATGGTCTGATATACCTAGGTCCGATGGCCGCCGAATATTTATGGGATGGATGAGTAACTGGCAATACGGGCAGGTTGTTCCCACTGAAAAATGGCGCAGTGCCATGACCTTCCCCAGAACACTGACACTGAAAAAAGAAAACGGGAATTACCGCATTCTGTCCAATCCGGTCAGGGAAATAAAAAACATCCAGGAAAAACTCGAAATTGTATCAGATTTGAAACCGAATAAAAAAGGCAATTATTCAGGTTATCTGCCCTTTCGTTCCAGTCCACAGGAACTCAAAATTACAGTCAAAAGCAAAACAGAAAACCTTAGTGATTTCGCATTGACCTTATCCAACGATTTTAAACAACAACTGATTTTTGGTTATAATGCAAAACAACAGCAGTTCTATATCAACCGGGACAAATCAGGCGATGTATCTTTTTCAAATGAATTTACGGGCAACCATATCGCACCATTCAGTATTAACAATTCAGAAATAAAACTGCATATTTTACTCGATATCTCCAGCATCGAAGTATTCATCAACGGGGGAGAGCTTGTGATGACTGAAATTGTTTTCCCTTCACAACCATACGATCTGTATAAAATCTCCGGTTCAGATATAAAAGTTACGCAATTTGAAGCCATCCGTCTGAAAAGTATCTGGTAAAGGAAGGAACCTGAATATTCATGAATCTATTTTCATTGTAGTTTCTGCAAATTTCACTGAAACTGTACATTATAAGCACAGAGAGGAAAATTGACAGGCTGTTTATAATTAATTGTAACCGGGAATTTTGGTTACAGTAATCAAATTTACGTAAATTTATAATGGATGTTCCTGACTAGCAGATAGTCCTCTCCCAATACTTTTCAGTTCAAAGAAATAACCTCAAATTTACTCACCATGCGCAGGTCTCTGCTTTGTTTTCCATCCCTGGGAATTTTACTGTTTGGATTTGTTTCAAACGTCAGTGGTCAGATCTGGAATACCCAGATTGCTGATAGTACCGGAATTGCAAAAGGATCGTACATATCCTTTGCGCTTGATAAAAATGATAACGCCCATATTCTTTATCAGGATCTGGATTTACTGGACCTTAAATATGTCACCAATAAAAATGGCAGCTGGAAGATTACCAACCTTGATACGTTTGGCATCAGTGGAACGGAATCTTCAATGGCAATAGACCAGGATGACAGGCTCCATATTTGTTTCCATAGGGATCCCGGAGTATTAAATGTAAATAGCATTATTTACGGACAGTATGCCAATAATCAATGGACCTTTGAAGAAGTAGACACAACACGCGATATTGCATTAATACAAACAGACATAAACACGTATAAAGACGAAAAAGTCGCAGTGATATATGCCCATCCGTCACAGGATAAACTGATATATGCGGAAAAAAGCGGAACGGAATGGAATAAGGAAACTGTTGATGCAAATTTTTCAGGATTACTGTCAAGGCTCCTTTTTAAAAAAGACGGCACCCCAGTTATTTGCTCCATTACTGATGACACAGTCAGTGTTTATCATCGCAATTCTTCAGTATGGCAGGTCAAGAAATTATATGTAGCACATGCACCTGTCTTACCTCCCATCAGAACTTTTGATGTTGCCATTGACTCTGAAGATAATTTACACTTCACCTGTAATGTTCTTGATCCTGATTATATTACGTTTTGTAATACCAGTTACTACTATTATAACTGGCAGGATTTAAGCGTTCATGAACTCGGAATGAGCGGTCTGGCAACACCATTATCAATTTTTGTTGATCCCAAAGATGATATTTACGTGTTTACTGTGGATACAGAATTTGTATTGTACAAAAACACAACAGATCAATGGGAAAGAATTGCCATTACAGATGAAGTATCTCCTGAGGGAAATGCGTCCCTTAAAATGGACAGTCATAACAACCCGTACATCGCATTTTTCGGTCTCCCTGATAATGCGCCGCATAACAAGCAGTCCTATGTAATGTGCTTTCGCTATTTTTCTTCTTCGCCGGTTATTGAAACGACACCGGAATCCATCAGTTTCGGAGATGTCTGGGTCAACAGTTATTCGGATGAATACATTACCATTGCCAACAAAAGTAATATTCCGTTGACCGTAAAAAATATTCAACCGGAAAACACAACGGTTTTCATCAGTATTAGTGCTTCACTCCCAAAACTATTAATGCCATGGCAATCGACGACCTTTCAACTCCGGTTCAATCCCGACCTTATTTCAGATTTTAACGACGCTATACTCATCTATTCAGATGATATCTATAACCCTGTCGATACAGTTAATGTAACAGGATCCGGGGTGGATAATGATGCTCAGGGCACCTTAAAACTTAAGGTTAACGATGTGTATTTCAGTGAAGAATATCTGGCTCTGAACTATACACAGCCAGCCGAAGATGTATCCGTTAGTTTGTATCAGAACAACATTAAAGTTGCAGGTCCGGTCACAACCGATCATAACGGTTTATCTCAACTTCCGGATCTGGCACAGGGTCATTATATCATAAAGGCATCCAAACAAATCTTTGAGCCCAATGGCAATGCCCATGAAGTTACAGTGAACCAAAACATAGAAATTGGTCCGGCGGTTAATTCAGCAAGCTTGTCTTTTCCTGATTCACTACTCACTTTTAAATACAAATTAATGCATGACCTCAAACACATATCTCCGCAAAAATATGGACATCTTAACAACTATAGTTATGTGGGTGACTTTACCTACAAAAACAGCCTTGCCGGCATCTATGATATGATGGATAACTGGAATCAGTACATGACGGACCAGAAAGCACAGAGTCTGGCACGACTTATTCTTGTAGAACAATTTACATACGATTTATTTAAAGACGGAACCATTACAGGCAGTGACATGATGAACTGCTTCGGAGATTTGATTGCATACATCTACTATTCCGACGATTGGGGCATGGATCTCATAAAGTTCCTGAAGGCTATTGCAAAACTCCCGGCTGGAGGGGCACAGGAACTTTACGACCTGCTACTTCAGATTCTGATGCGGGAACTGATAAAACTGGCAGTAATTGATAATGTAGATATGACTGTAAAATTTGTTGCCGGCGAGGTTGGATATCCTGCAGCTAAACCAATTCTTAATGGATGGAAGCTTTTAAAGAAGAACTACGCCGGTTTCGGCATTCATGGTTTTTCGGAAGTAAAATGGGATAAAATTGCAGGAATGGTATTTGAAGATCTTGAAGAACCATTTATACAGCTGGCATACATTAATGCTCAAACCGGCATGTGTATTGAGAAAGCCGGACAGTTAAGTCTTAAACTGGATCAAACCGGCACGCTGGAAGATGCCATAATAAAGAAAATTGAATTCATACGCGATGAAAAAAGTGCAACGGAAACTGTCCATACTTACAGTGACGGTCTGCGAACAGCCGCTGCCTTGATGATGCAAACAGCAGCTATCCTGGACTGGATAAGCACCCTTGATCCCACCGGAATAGGAAACTACCTGGAACAGGCCGCTTTTTACATTAAAGCAAGCGCGTATGTTGAGGTAGGAACTGCACTTACCATTTCTACAGTAACCTACTTTTTAATGCCGCTGGAAATGAGAGATGCTGTCGACAAAATATATTATCCGTATGGGACGAAGAGCATTAATTTAAACAACACGTCATTACTGACAGCTGAGAGATCAATATCAGTGAAAACGTATACGAATCCATTATCTCTGCGGCTGAAAGAAAGTTCCACCAGCTTTAACACTGAACTTGAAACGATACGAACAAAAATAACGGACAGCCAGGAGTGGGAAGCTGTCAAGTCACTGTTTGATTTAAGAGAAGCCGAACTGGCTTATGAAAAAGAACTTAAAAATGCAATGTATCCGGTATTATCCGGAGCTCATCTGGCACATCAAACCATACCAGGTTTTGAAACAGAATACGATACACTGGTGGCAAACTATACCAATTCTGCCATGAACCGCCTGAATGCATATCTAACCATCATTACCCTGGCTGCGGACAGCAGCGATGCCACCAAAGAAAAAGTGCTGGCATACATCGATACGTGTATGAGCGGCGTACAGAAATTAGCAGATCAGACCAACCATGTACTTAATTTAATATCAGATCATATTCAACTGGAGGCCAGTATTGCTGCTAACAATTTATCACAAAGTGCATTTACGGTTAATGATGATGAAGAAAGTGTGGTTTCTTTTAAAGTTAAAAATTATGGTGACTCTGCAACGTCCGGTGTAAGTGCACGATTTTCTCCGGGACCGGGACTAACCGTACTTGGATCCGATTCGGTATATATAGGCGATTTGCAGCCGGGTCAGGAGAGTGATGAACTTACCTTCACCCTCTTTTTCACTACGGATACCCTGAAACAATCCGTTTGGAATATTGATTTCACCACAACACATGGCCACTCTTTTCCGGCTGATGGTATATTGATTTATGGCAATAACACCGGCACACAGAATAAACCGCCTACACTGCCTGCAATGGTTAGCAGCTATCCCAATCCTGCAGACAACAATGTGGTATTTAAATTTGACTTAAACAGTAAAAAGCTTATTAAAATAGAGGTATTTAACCAACTCGGTCAGTTGATATCTATGCCACTCCACAAAACGGTAAGCGCCGGAGAGTACACCTTTGACTTTAGTACAGCTTTGTTCTCCAACGGTACTTACCTGTGCAGGATAAGTGTTGATGATGCTGTGATTGAAACAAAACAGATTGTGGTTATCCACTAAGAAATAATGATAATCAACAGTTATTGACGCTGCTAAGTTTTTCAGACCGACCAAATATGGTGGATCTTTCCGCCATTAACGTACAAAAAATGAAACAGCTAATGGGCAATTCCCAGAATAAAACTTAAAATGATCCGGATCTAAAGCCTAATAAACCTTCCGTTTATTGTTTTTAACTTCTGTGATAAAGTTCCACAAACAAAAAGTATTATTTTTGTTCCTTCTTTTTTGAAAAACAACCAAACACACAGAGATAATGAAACATAAGTTATTCACGACAGGCATCCTGACAGCCCTCATTTTGGGTGGATGCCAAAACGGAGGTGATAAAAACATGGGTGAAAAACCACATTTTACGGCGGAGGATATGGATTTGTCCTACACTCCGGGTCAGAATTTTTACATGTACGCCAACGGCGGCTGGATGGCCAACAATCCTTTACCGGATGACAAAAGCCGCTACGGTGCATTCGACATGCTGGCCGAAGAAAACAGGGAACGGGTTAAAGGCATTATTGAAGGTGCTGCTAAAGAGCAGGCCAAAGAAGGTACCATCGCACAACAGATTGGCGACTTTTTTGCATCGGGTATGGATACTGCAGCCATTGAAGCAGCAGGATTAAAACCGGTTCAGCCTTACCTTGATATGATTCAGAACATCAGCAGCAAAGATGACCTGGTCAATGCGATCGGAAAATTGCAGGAACTTCAGATCTATCCGCTGTTTTATTTTTACGGCAGTCCGGATTCTAAAAACAGCGACATGATGATCGCCGAAATAAGTCAGCACGGACTGGGAATGCCGGATCGCGACTATTATACAGATAAAGGAGAACACGCTGATAAAATCCGGGCAGCATATAAAAACTATATCCGTGAAATCTGGATGCTGAAAGGCAGCAGCGAAAAGGTAGCTGAACAAAAGGCAGATGAGATTTTCGCACTGGAAAACAAACTGGCAGAGATCAGTAATACCAGGCTGCAGAACCGCGATCCGCAGGCAACCTATAACAAAGTAGATTATGCCGGATTAAAAGCCGAATATCCCGCCATGGAATGGGATAATCTTTTCACAGCAATGGGTGTGGCTGAACCAAAAGAGATCAATGTGTCGCAGCCTCACTACCTGGCAGAGATGAGTAAAATGCTGGGGGCTGAACACCTGAACACCTGGAAGGACTATCTGACATTTCATTTCCTCAGAAACATTTCCAGGTATCTGCCGAAAGCCTATGTAGATGCCAGCTTCGAATTCTACGGTAAAACATTGTCTGGTATGCCGGAACAGGAACCACGCTGGAAACGTGTTTCGGGTGCCACAAGTGGCGCGCTGGGTGAAGCTATCGGTCAGCTTTTTGTAGCACAGTACTTCCCGCCGGAAGCCAAAAAACGCATGGAAAAACTGGTTGAAAACCTGCGCATAGCCTTTGGGGAACGTATCGATCAGCTGGACTGGATGAGTGACAGTACAAAAGCTGCAGCAAAGGATAAACTGGCTGCGATCCACGTAAAAATTGGTTATCCCAACAAATGGAGAGATTACTCCGGCCTTAAGGTCACTAAAGACAGTTATGTGGAGAATGCCATCCGTTCCAATGAGCTGGATTTTAAATATACGGCTGATAAAATTGGGAAGCCAGTTGACAAAGACGAATGGCACATGACACCGCAAACAGTGAATGCGTACTATAATCCATCGGCCAATGAGATTGTGTTTCCAGCAGCTATTCTGCAGCCACCGTTCTTCTATCTGAATGGCGACGATGCCGTAAATTACGGAGCCATCGGTGTAGTTATCGGGCACGAAATGACCCACGGCTTCGATGATCAGGGACGTCAGTTTGACAAAGCAGGCAACCTGAATGACTGGTGGCAGCCAGCCGATGCTGAAAAATTTGCTAAGCGGACAAAAGTTCTGGCAGAGCGTTACGACTCATTTATTGTTCAGGATACCATTCATGCCAATGGTGAGCTGACCATGGGTGAAAACATTGCCGACCTGGGTGGTTTGAATATTGCATTCCAGGCTTTTGAAAATACACTGAAAGGCAAAGCAGAACCGGAAGAAATTGATGGTTTCACAGCCAAACAACGGTTTTTCCTTTCCTATGCCAGAATATGGGCACAAAACATCAGGGAAGCTGAAAAACTCAGAAGGGTAAAAACAGATGTTCACTCACTTGGTGAACACCGGGTTAACGGTCCGTTGCCAAACCTTCAGGCTTTTGTAAATGCATTTAATATTCAGGAGGCAGATTCCATGTATATTCCTTTGGATATGCGGGCAAAAATCTGGTAAAACTCCATGATCCTAAAATATAAAGCCGGCTTATGCCGGCTTTTTTTTGTTTGACAGGTGTTCTACTGCCCCTTCAGGGCAAAGGATTTACATTATGTTTTAACTCAGGGTGAATCCCTGCGTTATTAAAGCGTCTAAAGATTCTTTGCCCTGTAGGGGCAAAAGTCCTGGTATATTTTCAGAAAACGTTTGCGGAAACGATTCCAATGGTTTTTGACGTATTTTCATCGTTATTCCTGTGATTTCCCCGTAAAGAACCATAGTTTTGTCTTATTCAGGGTTCCTCATGTTCGGTATAATTTCATAAATTTGATAGTTTACGAACACCCCAAAAAAACAACAGTTTAACTAAAGATATCATCCGTTAAACATCTATGAACGGCAAAGGATTAACCATAACACTCATAATCTTTGTGACCTTGCTAACTGCATGGCCGGTAAGCAGTCAGGTTGATCCTGTTCAAAAATATGGTGAGCTGTTTAAAGCGGTTCAGACCCAACAGATTTTTCACGACCAGAAACGCTTTGCCGATTGCCCCGCTAAAACGGATCCTGATTCTATTCTGATCCTCTACCACAATCAAAAAGATCAACCCGGATTCAATCTGAGGCATTTTGTGGGCACATATTTCGATACCATTCAGGCCGATACAGCAGCCATGATCCGGCACATCACCATGTTGTGGAACACGCTGACAAGGCAGCCCGAGCCACAAAACCCCAATTCATCCCGCATTGCGTTACCGGAACCCTACGTGGTCCCCGGAGGCAGGTTTACTGAGATGTATTACTGGGACAGCTATTTTACCATGCTGGGCCTGCAGGTCAGCGGGCGAAGCGATCTGATGGAACACATGGTCAGTGATTTTGCATGGCTCATTGATACGTACGGACATATTCCCAACGGAAACCGGACCTACTACCTGAGCCGGTCGCAGCCGCCGTTTTTTTCATTGATGGTGGAACTGCTGGCTGAAACCAAATACGATTCAACCATACTAATCCGGTTTCTGCCCGAGATAGAAAAAGAATATGTGTACTGGATGTCGGGCAATAAAATCGTGAAATATAAGCGCGGCAAGATTCTTAACCGCTATTACGACGAATTAAACACACCACGCCCGGAATCATATCTGCATGATGTGAAAACATTCGAAGCATCAGGCCGCGATTCATCCATCTTCAGAGACATCCGTTCTGCTGCAGAATCAGGATGGGACTTCTCCACACGCTGGTTCAGAGACGGGGAACATCTGGAACAGATCATAACCACACAATACCTTCCGGTAGACCTTAACTGCCTGATCTATCACATGGAAATGACCTTATCAAAGGCATACAGGCTCAAAAACGCTGACGGGAAATCAGAAGCATATGCAGCATTGGCAGAACAGCGGAAAGCATTAATTCAAAAGGTATTCTGGAATAAGAAAAAAGCCTATTTTTTTGATTATAACTTTAAGGAGAAACAACTGTCAGAACAGGAAACCCTGGCTGGATTATTTCCTTTGTTCTTTAATATTGCGACACCGGAACAGGCACAGGGTGCTGCAGGCTACATCCGGAATGAATTTCTGCAAAACGGTGGATTGGTCACTACATTAACTGAACATCGTGGACAGCAATGGGACTACCCCAACGGCTGGGCACCCTTACAATGGATTGGCTACGTGGCCATGAAAAATTATGGTCTCAACACTCTGGCAAATGCAATCGCAGAAAGATGGCTCAACCTGAATATGAAGGTGTACTTTGAAACCGGAAAAATGACCGAAAAATACGATGTGGTACATCCCAATCGTCCAGGAGGTGGTGGAGAATACAACAACCAGGATGGCTTTGGCTGGACAAACGGGGTATTTCTGAAGATGAGAGAAGAGATAAATAGTAATAAGTAGTTAGTGGTAAGTAATAAGTGGATAGTTGTAAGTAATAAGTAGATAGTAGAAAGTGTTAGACTTAAAAAATGCAAATGAAAATAACACGATTTGAAGATATTATTGCATGGCAAAAAGCGCAGGATTATGCTGTGGTGATCTATCAGATTTTCGGTTTACTTAAGGATTACGGTTTTAAAGACCAAATATGCAGAGCGGCTGTTTCCGTTTCCAATAATATCGCTGAAGGATTTGAAAGAAGAACCAATACTGATTTTATCCGTTTTCTTCATTTTTCCATTGGTTCATGCAGTGAAGTCAAATCAATGCTTTACCTCTCTCACAGACTACGTTACATCACAGAAGAAGAAAAAGATAAATTAATTATTCAGGGTGATGAAATATCCAAAATTATAAGAGGACTGATTAAATCGCTCAAAACATGACTTACTACTTAATACTTACAACTTAATACTTTATTTTATATGAAAAAACAGTTTAACCTCCTCGGCTTACTGCTTATCATCCTGTTGACGGGAGCCTGTAACGGAGCCAAACAAAGTCAGGATCAAAGCTCATGGGAGAAACCCCGCGTTCCTGAATGGCATAAAAACGCCACCATTTACGAGGTCAATACGAGGCAATACACGCCTGAAGGAACATTTAATGCCTTCATAACTCACCTGCCACGATTGAAAGAAATGGGTGTAGACATCCTCTGGCTTATGCCGATCCATCCTGTAAGCAAAAAGAACCGGAAAGGCGAATTGGGCAGTCCGTATGCCGTTGGCGATTACTACAAAGTCAATCCGCGTTTTGGCACCATGAACGATTTCAAAACCATGCTCGACTCCATTCACGCGCTGGGCATGCACTGTATCATCGACTGGGTACCGAACCATACCGGATGGGATAACCCCTGGATTACCGAACATCCCGACTGGTACACCAAAGATTCGTTAGGGAATATTACTGATCCCATCGACTACAACACCGGAAAATCCTGGGGATGGACCGACGTAGCCGACCTGAATTACGATAATCCGGATATGCGGATTGGCATGATCGATGCCATGAAATTCTGGATCACCGACATCGGCATTGACGGCTTCAGGGTAGATGTGGCACATGGTGTTCCGGTGGACTTCTGGGAGCAGTGTACCGATTCGTTATATGCCATTGAACCGGTCTTTATGCTGGCCGAAGCTGAAAATCCCGAATTACTTAATGACGGTTCATTCATGATGGATTATGCATGGGAAATGCATCACCTGTTGAATGACATTGCCAAATACCAGGGTGCCAACCGCAGCGACGCAGCCAGGCTTGTACAGGGGAACCTGGTGGAAGGATCAGCACAGAAAGCTGATAAGAAAACAGCCATAGATATTGATTCATTGCTGGCAAAAAAAGCACGTCTGTATCACAAAGGATACCACATGCAGTTCACCTCTAACCACGATGAAAATGCGTGGGCCGGAACAGAGTTCGAACGCATGGGCAAAGGCCATCTGGCATTCGCCGTGCTGACAGCAACCTTCAACGGAATGCCGCTGGTTTATACCGGTCAGGAATCAGCCATGGACAAGCGACTGGCCTTTTTCTCCAAAGACACCGTACCATGGGATCATTATAAATATGCAGGATTTTACAAAAAACTGTTCGATCTGAAACACCGCAACCAGGCTTTATGGAACGGTAAAAACGGCGGTAAACTGGTAAAAATCCCAACAGGTAACGATGAAAACATCTATGCCTTCATCCGCGAGAAAAACGGTGATAAAGTAGTAGTCATTATCAATCTGTCATCGAAACCTCAAAAGGGAACACTTCAGGGTAAAGGTTTTGAAGGAACGTATACCGATATCTTTAACAACATCAGTCTCTCACTGTCCGAAGGTATGAAACTCGACCTTAAACCATGGGATTACCTGGTATACAGCAACAGATAACTTAAACATATGCACATGCAAAACAGCAGATTCATAAAACTTTTAGCATCTATATTGATCCTGATTCCGGTAACCGTATCGGCTCAGTTCACAACCGGACTCGTGGATGAAAATATTGCAGTATTCTATCCTGAAAATTTCAATCCGGAAGAGAACCTGCCTTCGTTTGCACTGACGGAAGAACCGGAAATGCAGGGAGAACTACCAACTGACTGGGATATGAATGTGGCTTTCAGTAAGGCGTTCGGAAAATCGATGGCCATGATAAAGATTGCACCAAACACCGACCTGTATGCTACCGGTGAGCAGACCGGAAACCTGGTGCGTAACGGAACCACACGTCGCATGTGGAATACTGATAACTTTATGTATGAACGCGACAATGGTGTACGCTTATACCAGTCACATCCATGGGTGCTTGGGGTTAATGAAGATGGTTCGGCATTTGGTGTTCTGGCTGACAATACCTGGCAGATGGAGTTATCGCTGGGAAAGGAAATCCTGTTTTCTTCTGCAGGCCCTGCCTTTAGGGTGTTTGTGATAAAAGGCAAGTCGCCACAGGACGTGATGCAAAAACTGGCAGGCCTGATCGGAACCATTGAAATGCCTCCACTCTGGAGCCTTGGCTATCAACAGTGCCGCTGGTCCTACTATCCTGACAGCAGGGTAAAGGAAATTGCTGATACATTCCGGCTCAAACAGATTCCGTGTGATGTGATCTGGATGGACATCCATTATATGGAAGCTTATAAAATATTCACCTTTTCACCGGAACGGTTTCCCAATCCGCAGGAGACTAATGCATATCTGCATCATAAAGGCTATAAATCTGTTTGGATGATCGATCCGGGAGTAGCCAAAGAAGATGGTTACAGTGTATATGATTCCGGTACAGAGAAAGATGTTTGGGTCAAAACGAAAGACAACAAAAATTATGTGGGAAATGTATGGCCGGGCCCGTGTGTATTTCCCGACTTTACACAGGAAAAGACGCAAGCCTGGTGGTCGGCGCTGTACAAGGACTACATGGCAAACGGGATTGATGGCGTATGGAACGACATGAATGAACCGGCTGTTTTTGACGGACCCGACTGGACCATGCCGGTGGATAACATTCATAAAGGTGGTAAAAAACTCCCCGAAGATGTGCATCTGCGCTATCATAACGTATATGGCATGATGATGGTAAAAGCATCACGCGAAGGCATTGAAGCAGCCAACCCTGACAAGCGGCCATTTATACTTACCCGGTCCAATTTTATAGGCGGCCAACGCTATGCTGCCACCTGGACCGGTGATAATGCTGCACGCTGGGATCACCTGAAAATGTCAATTCCAATGAGTATTAATCTCGGATTATCGGGACAACCATTTAACGGGCCGGACATAGGTGGTTTTGCCGGAAATGCCACACCTGAACTGTGGGGACACTGGATTGCTATTGGTGCCTTTTATCCGTTTTCACGGGCACATACTACAGAGGACAGTAAAAACCAGGAGCCCTGGGTATTTGGCAAAGAGATAGAAGACGTGGCACGAACAGCCATTGAACGACGATACCGCTTGTTGCCTTATTTATACACGTTGTTTCACCAGTCATCAGAAAACGGCATGCCGGTAATGCGTCCTGTGTTTTTTGCTGATCCGACTGATAAAAACATCCGGAATGAACAGCAGGCATTTATGCTGGGATCCGATCTGCTGATTGTGCCTAAATGGGCTGATCATCCCAAACTACCAGGAGGCATCTGGAAAACCATTTCGCTGGTTGGTGAAAATTCTGAAACGGACAGTTATCAGCCCGATTTAAAACTACGCGGCGGCGCTATTCTGCCCCTGGGACAGGTGGTGCAATCCACAGCTTATTTTTCCAACGACTCTATTACATTATTTGTGTGCCCTGATGATAACATGACGGCTACCGGGCGTCTTTACAGTGATGCCGGTGACGGATACGGTTACCGGAAAGGGGAATTTGCCTGCGATGTATTTGAAGCCAGCGCCACAGTACCGGGAACCATGACCGTAACAGTAACCCGCCAGAAAGGTGATATGAAATTTAAAAAACGGGTGTTCCGGGTTGGTGTGACCACCGACAACGGCATGGTATACTCTGACTGGAGTAAAAAGAAATCCATTGATGTAAAGATAAATTAAGCCTTTCTTATAAACACATACTAAAATCTTAACAGGTGCGGATATCCATCCGTACCTGTTTGTCCTCGCTTGTTACAAAGCAGAGGGCTGTCCTGGACATAACAGCCCGGAACTATGGACCAGGGTGAGTCAAATATATTTTACTGACCCTCCCTGGTATCTTTCAAACCTGTAAGTTTTGTATTTACTGCCCTCCCTAATACTGATGCTTCGATCAGTACCAGGGAAGGTGATCTGACATGTGGTTTTCATTGGAGTGCAGAAAATATTTTGCCTGAAAGGCAAATCGCAATTCAGCCCATGGCGCAGCAATGGGTTTATAAGTCATGTAAATCCGAAGCCGCGCACAGCAGTTGAAAAATTGAAGAACGTTTTTGTCGGCTTTTGGTAGGATGTTGAAATTAATATTTCATGACCCTCCCTGGATAAATCAAACCTGTAAGTTTTGTATTTACTGCCCTCCCTAATCCCGATTTTCAATCGGTCCCAGGGAGGGTGATCGGACATGTGGTTTTCATTAGAGTGCAGGAAATATTTTGCCTGAAAGGCAAATCGCAATTCAGCCCATGGCGAAGCCATGGGTGTATAAGTCATGTAAATCCGAAGCCGCGCACAACAGTTGAAAAATTGAAGAACGTTTTTGTCGGCGTTTTGTAGAATGTTGAAATTAGTATTTCATGACCCTCCCAGGATAAATCAAACCTGTAAGTTTTGTATTAGCGGTCCTCCCTAATCCCGATTTTCAATCGGTTCCAGGGAGGGTGATCGGACATGTGGCTTTTGTTGGGACGCGATTGAATCAATTTTGCTGGTCCAAACGGTCCCTCGTTGTCACGAGGTGGAACACTTTGACAAAGAGGGCTGTCCTGGACATAACAGCCCGGAACTGTGGTCTGGGGTGATTCAAAAAAAATATTGATCCTCTCATTAACTTGAAATCCGAACCTACCAGTACATCATACTCGATTCGTCTCGTCATACTTAACCGATCTCCTGCATTCCAAATTCACAATTTGCAAAAGTCGATTCAATTATCTACTTTTATCAATTGAACTACCTGACTTTGTTATAATTGATCAACATTATTTGCCATTTGGAGGGAAATATTAATACAAACCATAAACGCATTACCTATGAAAACATATATTTTTAGAGCAACAATCACGATATTTGTTTTATTCATCTCAAATTGCATAATCCTTGCCCAAGCCATTACTGTTAGTGGGCTGATTAAACTGCAAGACACATCTGATAATAAAAACATAGAAATCAGCTTCACCAGAGTTGCCCCTTCTTTTCTGGAGTATAAAACCGCTACAGATGAAAGTGGACAATTCAGAATATCAATTGAAAACGGAATTTATAAAATCGTTTATTCTAACAATGGCTATTTCAGCAAAAGTTATTACAATCAAGCAATATACTCAGACATAGTATTGCCAAATGACACATTATATCTTAGGCAATCTTGTATTATTGTTCCTGAAATAATTAACACAATTCAGGAAGCAATAAATCAATCTAATCAGGGAGATACAGTTCTTGTCATGCCTGGTGTTTATAAGGAAAATATTAACATGAATGGGAAAAATATCACTCTAGGGTCCAAATTTATTAACACTAATGATACAAGTTACATTTCACAAACCATAATAGATGGTAGTAATTCTGGAAGAGTAATAGTAATTAAAAATCAGGAAGGTTTAAATTGTGTTGTGAATGGACTAACTATACGGAATGGGTATATGAATGTTTTTGGTGATAAGGGTAGCGGAGGAGGAATATATTGCTTGCAGACTAGTCCTGCGTTGCTGAATTTAATAATTGAGAATAATACTTCTGTTCAGAGGAAAGGTGGAGGGATCTACTGTGAAAATGCAAGTCCATACATATTTATGTGTATATTTAGGAATAATTATGCATCAAGTGGTGGAGCGATTGGGCTACTGGAAAAATCAAATCCGGTTATTGAAAATTCTTTATTTTACAACAACTCAGCTATATCGGGTGGTTCAATTGCTTGTGAAAACAATTGCCAGATACAGGTATATAATTCCGAATTTCACGATAACTCATCCTCTTCTGGAGGAGGTGCTTTTAACCTACAGTATAATTCAAATGCAATTCTTGAAAACCTTTTAATATATAATAACTCAGCTGGTTGTTGTGGTGGGGCAATATATAGTTACAAATCCAGTCCGGTAATTAACAATTCGACTCTAGTAAAAAATCATTCCGTTAAAGGAGGTGGAATATTTTTAATTGTTGATTCCGACCCTTTGATAACTAATAGTATTGTAGCCTACAACACTGGCAATTATGGAATAATGAATGATGTAGAATATCCAAGTAATCCAAGTATTTCTAATTGCATCTTTTATAGAAATAGTAACAGAAATTTCAGCAATTGCCACCCATATATTGGCTGGAATGTAACCGTAAATCAAAATAAAGACTCAGTTGATGCTTATCAAAATATGCAAGTTGAGCCTGGTTTTGCTGATATGGAAAATCTGAATTTTAACTTATCATATAACAGCCCTTGTATTGATGCAGGCAATAGTTCTTATACCACCATTTTAACAGATTTAGCAGGCAATTACCGAGTAGTTGATGGGGACAACGACGGAATGAATCAGGTGGATATCGGTTGCTTTGAAGCTATTGCAACTCAAACTCAAATGAGTGTTTGTGAGATTAATGACTATATAGAAATTTATCCTAATCCTACTTCTAATCAGATTACAGTACAGACTTCCAGACTTGGCTCATATAGTTACGCAGTCCTAAATTTACATGGGAAAATTCAAACCTCGGGATTCATTAATAGCAAGTGGACCACTCTGAACTTAGAGAAATTAAATCCCGGTATTTATTTTATTGAACTGCATGATTCATTTGGGGAATATAAAATATATAAATTTGTTATTAACAGGTAATTGTGTTATAAAACTCTATTCTTCTGTTTAGCTTATACACAGGCTTACTGCAAACAATTATTTTAATATCCAAAAGGCTTCGCTTTCTTACGAAGTGTAGTAAAAAGAGGGCTGCCTTGGACATAACAGCCCGGAACTGTGGCCTGAGGTCTATCAAAAAATTATTATTGAAAAAGTGAGCTATCCTTTCCCAATTCTATTTTGTGCAGCAACGGGCAAAGAAAAGCCTTTTAACTTTTTGGAAAACGTAAAAGCTCCACAAATTTTATATGCTAGCACAAAAACTGAATTTGAGCATAATGCATACTTGTCATTTTTTTATTTGAGATATTTTTTAGGCAATGAAGTTCAACAAACCGATAAAGAAATACTCAAAAACAGGCTTTCTCTGTATGTAAAGCACCTTGACTTGATGTACAATTTTATTGACGGAATTTTGAACAACGAAAATAAAAATGACATAGAATCAATATTTATAAAATAATAATATGTCATAGCCGGTTTTGTGCATAATTGTATGTTTGTCACCCGCATCTATTTCATCTCGGTTTGACAGGAAAGTGCAACGCAGTCAGCTACTATTCTTATGCTCACCTTTAGCGGTCATTGTGAAAAATCAATCAGGAAGATTCCCGGCAGGCAAAGCGAGGAACTTCACAATGACTGAATAAGAATAGATTTGAGAGAAATTGTACACGGTTATTTCCATATTGCTTTTTTTTATACATTTGTACCCATCTTAAAAAATTGGATGTTTATTTTTAATTCGGATATTGTTCTGTAAACAATCTGTGCTTTTTGTATAGATTGTATCTTCGTTTGTTCTCGGATAATTCTTTTCGAGATCATTTTTCTATTGTAATAATTTAATTTTTAAATCTGTGTACAATTGTGAAAGCATTGTAATGCTTTACGTGTATGCATCAAAGTATAAAAAATGAATAACGAAAAAAAGACAATTCACGAATTTGACTTGAATATTATTTATGAATATTTTTCAAAAACAGAAAGACAAGGACCTGGAAGTCCCGAAGAAACGCTTAAAGCATTAGGTTTTATAGACGGTCTTACCGAAAAGTCCAAAATTGCTGATATTGGTTGTGGAACAGGTGGCCAAACAATGGTATTAGGAGCACACACACCGTGTGAAATTATTGGTATTGATGCCTGGCACGGTTTTATTGATCAATTCAACCAAAATGCCCAAAATAAAAATCTTCAGGATAAAGTGAAAGGCATTGTTGGGAATATGGAGAACCTCCCATTTAAGGAAGAGGAATTTGATTTGATTTGGTCAGAAGGTGCAATTTATCATATGGGATTTGAAAAAGGATTAAAGGAATGGAGAAAATTTTTGAAACAAGGCGGATATATCGCAGTAACAGAAAATACCTGGTTTACTGAAGAACGACCTGCTGAAATTCAAAATTTTTGGCAGGAAATTTATCCTGAAATTGATACCATCCCGAATAAAGTTGCTCAAATGCAAAAAGCAGGTTATCTTCCGGTTGCCACTTATATCCTGCCCGAGAAAATTTGGACAGATTATTATTCTTCGCAAATATTGAGACGTGAATCTTTTCTAAAAAAATATAACGGCAACAAAACCGTAGAAGAATTTGTAGCCTCTCAGCAATACGAAGCAGAGTTGTATTACAAATACAAAGCATATTACGGTTATATGTTTTATATTGGGAAAAAGATTTAAACGAAGATGAAACCAGCCGTAAAATTACGGTTGATTTACTTAAAATTCCTTTCGTGTGTGAGTTTACACACGAAAGGTTTATTCGCTATATTATAATAAATGACAGTTGAAAAATGCTACCCGACAAAACTATATATAGCATTTTAAGGACAAAAACATTCTACTAAATAGAAATTAAAATGAGATTAGAAGATTTAGGATATAATGACAAACTTGAAGAATTAAGGAAAGAACAAAAACTGGATAACTTTGATATAGGAAGAGTCATTGCAGAACATAAGGAAAGATATATTGTACTAACCGAAAGCGGTGAATATGAAGCCGAAATAACAGGAAATTTAAGGTTTTCAGCAAAAAGCCGTTTAGATTTTCCGGCTGTTGGCGATTGGGTTGCATTGACAACATATGATGGTGCATTTTCGGTAATTCATAAAACACTACCGAGATTATCAATGATTACAAGGCAAGCCGTTGGACAATTCGGAGAAATTCAAATTATTGCAACAAATATTGACTACGCATTTATTATTCAGGCAGTTGACAGAGATTTTAATATCAACAGACTTGAAAGATACTTGACAATTTGTTATTCGTCTAATGTAAAACCAATTATTGTATTGACTAAAACGGATTTAATAAATGAACAAAAGCTTACTGAAATTACAGACAGTATTAAACAACGAATAAAAAATAGTGTAGTTTTTGCAATTAGTAACGAAACTCAATATGGATACGAAGCACTTAAAAGAACTGTTAAAAGTGGTAATACCTATTGTATGCTTGGTTCTTCCGGAGTAGGAAAGTCAACTTTATTGAACAATCTTTCCGGGAAAACTTTAATGAGAACAGATTCTATTAGCTTAAGTACAAATAAAGGAAGACACACAACAAGCCACAGGGAATTAATAATACTTGAGAGCGGAGGTATTCTTATTGACAATCCGGGAATGAGAGAAGTAGCAATTGCTGATACTTCGGGCGGATTAGAAACTACTTTTGATAAAATTATCGGTCTTTCGCTAAATTGCAAATTTAAAGATTGCACACATACAGATGAAATCGGTTGTTCTGTAATCGAAGCAGTTGAAAAAGGAGAAATTGACAAAAAATCTTATGAAAACTATCTGAAAATGAGGCGGGAAAAAACACATTTTGAATCAACAATTGAAGATAGACGAAAAAAGGATAAAGCGTTTGGGAAAGTGATTAAGAACTATAAAAAAGATATGAAGAAAAATAAGTTCTGAACCCGAAATTAAAAACACGACTAAAATGAGAAAGATATATGTAACAACAAACACCGAACCACTAACACGCGGTAAAAAACATTGCGCGGATTATGCTATATTTGAACCGAATAGCATTTAATCAACTGCTTAGCGGGCTGACTGGATTACTGTTGAAAAGACCGCCCGTCCACATACAAGTAACCCTTAGATGTTATATTAGAAAAACAAGGAATTTTATACATTTGCACTATCAAAAATTAAATAGTAAGCAGAGATGAGCATATAATCACTTTCATAAAATAGATAAAAAGCACAGTAAGCTATTTTGCTGTGAAATTTTCATTTATATAACGAAAGAAATTATGTTATCTCTACAGAACGTTTCATATAAACATCCGAATAAAGACTTACTGTTTGAAACTATAAATCTTACCGTAAGCGATCACCAAAAAATAGCCCTGATTGGCAATAATGGTATTGGGAAATCAACTTTGTTGAAACTAATAGCAAATCAGCTATCACCACATGAAGGGCAAATAATAGTTGATGCCAGGCCCTACTATATTCCTCAGATTTTTGGTCAGTACAACGATCAGACTGTTGCACAATCATTGCAGGTTGAAGCCAAACTCAAAGCCCTGAAAGAAATATTGGAAGGAAAAGTATCAGACAAAAATTATGCGCTCCTCAATGATGACTGGTCAATAGAGGAACGGTGCAAAGAGGCAATGGACTATTGGCAAATCAGCAATTTGGATTTATCTCAAAAAATGGGGACGCTAAGCGGCGGGCAAAAAATGAAAGTTTTACTTGCCGGAATTTTTATTCACCAGTCCGGACTGGTCCTACTGGACGAACCCAGTAATCATCTGGATATTTCGGGCAGGACACTTTTGTACCGTTATATTGAATCTACAAAGAGCTCTTTGGTTATTGTCAGCCACGACAGAAAATTGTTGAACCTTTTAAATACAGTTTGCGAATTGGGCAAACATGGCATATCAGTTTATGGCGGGAATTATGAATTTTATGCGCTTCAAAAACAAATAGAAAACAATGCATTAGCCCAGGATATTCAAAGTAAAGAAAAAGCCTTGCGAAAAGCACGGAAAAAAGAGCAGGAAACGTTGGAACGGCAGCAAAAACTGGACAATCGGGGGAAAAAGAAACATGCAAAAGCAGGAACGCCCAAAGTAATGATGAATAAGATGAAAAACGATTCAGAAAACAGCACTTCAAAAATAAAAAGTGTACACGCTGACAAAATTGGCGGTATTTCACGGGAATTGCAGGTGCTGCGTTCATCTCAACCCGATATTGATAAAATGAAATTCGATTTTGACAATTCAGCATTACATCAGGGCAAAATAATGTTTACTGCCACAAATATTAATTTCAGTTACAGCACGGAACCACTCTGGAGTGAAAATTTAAACTTTCAAATCAGAAGTGGAGAGCGTTATGCATTGAAAGGCTTGAATGGTTCGGGAAAAACAACTTTGATAAAACTAATTTTAGGTGAGTTAGAACCACAAACAGGAGCTATTTACAGGGCAAGTGCCAGATCGGTTTACATTGACCAGGACTTTTCATTGATCGACAATACACTAAATGTTTACACGCAGGCTCAACGTTTCAACCTATCATCTTTGCAGGAACACGAGATTAAAATCAGGCTCAACCGGTTTTTGTTTCCCCAAAATGACTGGGATAAACCTTGCAGTGCGTTAAGCGGTGGAGAAAGAATGCGCTTAATGATTTGCTGTTTAAACATTAAAAACCAATCTCCGGACATTATGGTATTGGACGAGCCTACCAATAACCTGGATATTCAAAACATTGAAATCCTGACAACAGCCATAAATGAATACAGAGGTACCCTGATTGTCATTTCACACGATGAATACTTCCTGGAACAATTAAACGCAGAACAAACTATAGAACTATAACATAGACCATGAAATGAAATATTGCAGCTAAATTGTATATAAAAGATTCCGGAAGGAAAGTCCTATCTTTGAGACTGGTACATTGATAATCTGGGTAGCAGTTTGACAGAAACTCACTTAAAATGCCAAACATTTTATATACTTATCCACTAGCAACAAGCAAAAAACGACACTACATATGGGATATTTAAGAGAATATTACGAAAAAATTATAAAACTTAAAGAAGCAGAATGGGAATTCATTGCTGCTCATTTTAGCAGAAAAGTCTTTGATAAGAACGAAATAATTACCCAACAAGGTGAGACAGAAAAATTTTTATCTTTCATCGAATCAGGCATTGTGAGATTTTATATTCCGGATGATGAAACTGATTTGACTTTTAATTTCAGCTTTAACAGAGAATTTACTTGTGCTTATGATTCCTTTCTGACTCAGACTCCTTCAGAATATGAATTGCAGGCCTTAACTGAAACAATCGTCTGGCAGATTTCTTACGCCGATTTACAGAAAGTCTATACACAAACTAAAGCGGGAAATTATTTAGGACGTTTTGCCTCTGAAAGATTATTTTTAGAAAAAAGCAAGCGTGAATTATCATTACTAAAATATAATGCCAAAGAAAGATACCTGCGATTGTTTAGCGAACGACCAGATATCTTAAAATTTATACCGATGAAATACATCGCTTCGTACATTGGGATTACACCACAAGGACTGAGCCGGATTCGAAGGCAAATTAGTTAACATGGGTTCATTGAATGTTTGATAGGTTCTTTAGAATTTTACCGGATAAACTAAAGAATTATAAAACATGAGATTACCAATTTTGTCCCTAGGGCATAAAATACTAAAAGAAAAATGTGAAAATATTGATCCGGATTATCCAAATCTTAACAAACTAATTAGTGATATGTGGAAAACAATGCAAAAAGCTAACGGATGTGGGCTTGCTGCACCCCAAATCGGGCAACCAATCAGGCTTTTTATAGTAGATAGCAAATCGACTTATGACAATATTGAAGAATCCGACAGGAAAGCATATTATAGGAACGATGATAAGGGAATAACAGAAACATTTATTAATGCTAAAATAGTTAAACATTCCGGTCACTGTTGGGAAGATGAAGAAGGTTGTTTAAGCATCCCGGACTTATCCCAACCGGTAAAAAGGCCCTGGACAATTACGATAGAGTATGATAATCCATATTTTGAAAAACAAATACGAACATATAGTGGAACAACTGCCAGAATAGTCCAACATGAATATGACCATACCGAAGGGATTTTGTATATTGACCATCTGAAACCATTAAGAAAGAGGCTAATGAACGCAAAACTAAAAAGGATAATAAAAGGACAGGTTAAAACGAAATATCCAATAAAATTTGTAAAAAATGCCAGACACTAACACGTGTATAAGTAATGGCAGGTAAAGTATAAAATTAAGGTTCACAACCCGCTTAAAATCCGCAACAGTCCACCTAACTCACAAACAATGAAGGCATTGAAGACCATATTATTCACTGTTATTATAATCTCTTTTAATAACTGTGTAAATCATACGAATACCTGGTATACCATTGAAAAAATTGATAAGAATACCTTCATAATTTCAGAGCCGAATAGTTCTCAGAAAAATTCCTGCTTTTTAATTACAGGCGACAACAAAGCATTTCTTATCGATGCCGGTTCAGGAGAAAATAAAAACGAATCGATATATAAAACCGTTTCAAAACTGACAAACAAGCCGGTTACATTGATTTTATCACATTTTCATTTTGATCATATCGGATGTAGAAATGACTTTGACAGAATTGCAATCCTTAGTGATCAAGTCCCAAATAAGGATCAACTTACAGATACTTCTTTATACCTGACAAAACGGGAAACATTATATCAGGATTCTGTTTTGATAAAAACAATTTCCCTTATTGACACACAAAAGGATTTGAATTTGGGAAATCGCGAAATTCAAATCCTGCACACTCCGGGACATTCACCCAATTCAATAACTGTTATTGATAAAGCTAACAAATATATCTTTGCCGGTGATCTGATCTATAACGGATTGCTTCTTATAGATGACATGGAAAGTTATCTACGTAGCCTTGATCTCATCCTGTCAAACAGCAACGATAATTTTAAACTTTATGGTGCGCATGGAAAACCTCAGGTAACCTATAACAAACTGATTGAGCTTAAACAGACACTCACAGATTTCAGATCGGACAGCATTTCACATAAAACTGTTAAACAAACAGACTTTTACGGCTCAACAAAAAATATTTACAAAGTTGGGAATATTGCATTTATAAACGGATACACCGATGCTTTCTTAAATGATTAATCATAAAAACAATACGGCGATTTGTGTACTACTGCGAGGATTACTGCAAACCAAAGCATAGACTGAATAATTGAATGTGTCGATAAAATACGTGAAGGAATATATTGTATTCTTAAAACAATTTATAATTTCTGACTTTTGAACCCATGTATTGCTTAAATTTAGAAAAATGAAAAAGTCAGTTATTATTTTATCGCACATTGGATTTTGGTTAATGATTTGGTTTCTAATCTTTACAATTACGAACTTGATTCCAATGTTATTGCCTTCCGAAGATTTTAACCCACTCACTAACTGGGAGGCATATACAAGTGCTGCACTTACTGTTGGAATACTTTCGGTTCCATTTTATATTTTTTTCTTTTACACTAAGCTGATCATAAAAAATGTAAAATTCCTAATCTATCCACTTTTGTTAATCGCACCTTTTTTCATTGGACATGTAATTTGGGGAGAAAATAATTCATATAAGTATATGGACGCCTTGATGACTTTAGTGGTTATACTGTTATTTGGTTTTTTGGGTGGCTTATTTCAATTTTTCACAGATTGGTTCAAGAAAAACAGATTAAAAACAGAACTTGAACGTAAAAATTTTGAGAGCAATTTCGCTTTACTTCGTTCTCAAATCAATCCTCATTTCTTGTTCAATACATTGCATAATATAGACACTTTAATATATGACAATCAAGACAAGGCTTCGAAATCGTTGGTGAAGCTTTCGGACATTATGCGATACATGCTAAAAGATGCCAAATCAGATTTTGTTGAATTACAGAAAGAATTGAACCATTTAGAAAATTATCTGGCTTTGGAACAATTAAGACTTAAGACGGAAAAGTTTCTGAATTACAGGATAAATATCAATGCTGACGGACTAAAAATAGCGCCCATGATTTTGATTCCGTTTGTTGAAAACGCCTTTAAACATTCCGTTGATTCAGGTACTGAGAATGGGATAACGATTGATATGAGTCTGGAAAACAAAACGCTGATTTTTGTTTGTGAGAACCGGTTTGACCATTCCGACACAGACAAAGATAAAGTTCACGGGATAGGCTTAGAAACCGTAAAAAAACGCTTAGATTTGATCTATAAAACCAAACATCAGTTAACAATCAATACTGACAATTCAGTTTTTAAGGTTAAGCTGGAAATAGAACTCAATGAAAATTAACTGTATTGCTATAGAAGATGAACCATTGGCTCTAAAGAAAATTAAGGAATTTATAGAGCAGGTTGACTATCTGAATTTACTGGAAGGATTTGATAATGCCGTTGATGCCATCGGATATCTGAAGCAAAATGATGTCCATTTGATTTTCCTTGATATCAGGATGAAAAAGCTTTCCGGCATACAATTTCTGGAAGCTCTCCAGAGCAAACCCAAAGTAATCATCACTTCGGCCTATGATGAGTTTGCCCTAAAAGGATATGAATTAGACGTGGCAGACTATCTTTTAAAACCATTCTCATTTGAGCGCTTTTTAAAGTCAGTGGATAAGGTTTATCATCAGTTAAGTGAAGCAGCAGGTAAAAATTCAAATGAATACATTTTTGTAAAAACAGAATATCGGATCGAGAAAATTGAAATTAAAGACATCCTCTATATCCGGGGTATGAAAGATTATTTGCAGATTCATACCACTGATAAAAAAATAATGACCTTGCAGACATTCCGTAATTTACTGGAGATATTACCGGATGCCGATTTCCAAAGAGTTCATTATTCCTATATCGTTTCAATTTCGAAAATTGAACATATTGAGCGGAACAGAATACGTATTGGTAACGATTTAATTCCGATTTCTGACAGTTACAAAGACGCATTTTATGGCATCTTAAAGGAAAGAAAATTATTGATTTAAAATCGGTTATCAAACACAGAGCATTATGCTTCCCGTTATCAATCCAAATTACTAACTTAGCCGGTATAATTTATGATAAATAACTATGGGCAGTATTTTTTCATTGATCATCTATCTGGCTTTGGGTATTATTCTAGTTGTAGGTATTGGCCTTTCTATTCAGGTGAGCAGAAATAAGAACAAAGAAAAAGACACCTGAAGATCCGCTACTTTATTCAAAGTTGTTGTGCAGATATCCATCTGCACTTAAAACAGGTGTTGGTGTGGATATCAATCCACACCCATACAATTACCTCATCTCCATCTTATTCAATGAAATAAATAACCGCATGTATTTAAAGCTCCGGGATTTTTATTATTTTTAATGCTGAATCTGAAAAGCCCCTTTTGCATTAAGCAAACGCTCTGACTAAAACCCATCATTAAACCGATGAGTCATGCAAAAAATAAATTACCAAATCAATCACACATTACCATTAAAGTACTATAAGAAAATCACTTAACAAAAATCACTTACAAGAGATATAAATACACATGTGATTTATACAACGGTTGGCAGTAATGCTAAAAAAGACCTACGATATATGTAAAGTGATAAAATTGAAAATGCAATAAAAGAGTTGTTAGAATATATGGAGAAATTCAATATTCAGTATGAAAACATTAATGCCTCGAAACATTTTTAACCTTCAAACAGTTTCTTTTTGAACAAAAACTGAACGAAATAACTGATAAATTGGCTGATATGGAAATTGAAGAATATCAAATTGACTCAATCGTATTTGAAAAGAAATTCGTTCCTGAATTTGCTGAACACGGATTAATTCTTGAATGGGAACGATATAAAAAAATTCCTAAAACAAATTTGACCTACAGATTTGATTCAGAGAATACAAATACCAAGACACAAGACCATATCCATGTTTTCCAAGGAAACAATCAATTGTATGCTATAAATATTGACGGGACAACTCATGATGGTTCAAAAGCACGTCTCGGGAAAAAAGAAATAAAGTTTCTTAAAGGAATTGGATTTACTCCTCCTGCTGATGGAATGCTTGAATGGATAACATTGCCAACAGAAAAAGAATATGTCGGATACAAATTTTATTTACTATTTGATTAAAAATAATAATTATGAATATTTACTCGGTTGTTAAACATTTTCAACAAATTTTAAATCAGTGCGAAGACCCTGCGATTTTAACTCCAACAGGAGAATACATGCTTAATGAAAATGCTCAATATTCAATAGAGCTTGAAGATACTTTTGTTTTAAAGGAGAATAATTGCTTTAAGTTACCGATTCCACAACCATCTTCATCATCTGATACAAAGGAAGAATATAAAATTAACAGAATTAGAGTTGGAATGAGTTTAATGGAGGATTATTCAAAAGGCTATCCATATCGCGATGAGGAAATTTTAAGCATTTTAAAAAGCAAAGAAGGATTATTTGCATACTATGAATAAAGCACATACTAGCAACACTGTATATACAAAATGGGCGAGATAGTAGTAAATCCAAGGGTTGTAGCCCGCTTTAAATTTTTACGGTTTGATAAGTTTGAAGCCCGCAATCGCCCACATTTGCATATACTTGTCCGTTATAAGCAAGTTAAAAAATGACGTGCAAACTTTGTAATAAGGATAAAAAATTGATAAAAGCTCATATAATACCGGAGTTTTTATATCGAGACATTGACCTTTATATCCCAGACAAAAAAGGACAAGGAAGAATTCATGGATTTACAAATACAAACGGGAATTTAAAATTCAATAAAAAAGGACTGCCAACTGGAATATATGACACAACAATTCTTTGTAAGGATTGTGACTCCGTGACAATTAAGGAGTACGACGATTATGGGAAGAAAATTTTCACGGTTTTATTAAACAAAGAAACTTTAGAAAATGCAATAGAACAAAAATTACAATTTATAGAATTTGAACTTGACGACTATTTTTTATTTAAAACATTTATCGCTTCCATCCTCTGGAGAGCAAGCATTTCAAATAGACCTGAATTTTCAATTGTTAAACTAAATGACACAGAAAAAACAATAAAAGAAATCATCGAGTCGCGAAATCGGAATCTCATTGACGAGTTCGAAATTGTAATCTTTTTTCTAAACAATAGAATTAGCAATCAAATTTTGATGAATCCCATTGAAGTTGATAAATTCAATTCGTATTTTTTCTCTTTTATTGCGGGAGGATTTCTGATTAATTTTTTCCCTGACAAGAATAAAATATTAGACACTTGGAGTGGATTTGTTATTAAAGAGGATAATTCTTATCGAATACCAATAATTCAAGATATTGAAACGTCAAAATATATTATAAATAGTTTTATAGACTCTGAAATATTAAAATGAATAAAAACCTGCTTATAACAAATTGTATTGCTGGGTTCGTGGTGTGTTGTTCGCTGGATTCTCGTTTCGCAGTTGCGTCCGCCAACTGGCGGAAAGGAACGCGCTCCGAAATTCGCAACGACAACATGTACCAACCGTTATGCTTCATGCAAAAGACTCTCTGCTATAATTGTTCAATAACTTATAAACATAATGATAGAAACTTTTTATGAATATTCACTGTTGGAAACAATACCAATATCTGAAACACCTTCAAGACTTCTTAGAATTAATGTTTCGGAAGAATGTAATTTGAATTGTATGTTTTGTTGTTGGAAATCAACACAAAAAGAGAATCTAAATCATCATTTTAGCATTAAAGATTATCTTTTCATTTTAAAAGTAGCTATAGAAACAAAAACTTATAAACGAGTAATGCTTACAGGTGGTGAACCATTAATGCTTGATAATAAATTTCTTTTTGAATTTATTAAATCGGCTACAAAATTTAAAAAGAAAAATGAAATAGAATCATTCTGGATTTGTTCAAACGGAACATTGCTAAAAGAAAAAGCTCTTTTATTATCTGAGGCTGGCCTTCAAAATATTGATATATCAATTGCAGCCAACTCAGATATAGGTTATGAAACTTATACTAAAAGTAAAATAAAAATTGATGAAGTTTTAGAAGGGATTTCAGAAGCTAGCAAACATAATATCGATGTAAGATTAGCAGTTCCGGTATATAAAGGTGGTTTAGATAATTACAAAGAGCTGCTAAATTTAATTAACTTAACAAAAAGCTATGGAGCAAAATCATTAGGTTATTTTAAGCTTCATAAGACTAATAATAATGCATATATATTTGACAAATTAGTCACTGATGTAAATCCAATAACAAAGGCATTTACGACAGATTGTCAATGGCATCAAATTAATGTTGACGGACAAATAAGAATGGTTGATAAAGATGGTTTTCAAATAATAATACCATGCCAAATCAAAAAGGCTACAGAAAATTGTAAATCAATGAAATGTGGAGACTATTGCCAAGGTACGTATGCTTCTTATATTAATGGAACTAAACTTCAAAAATGTCATAGAACTTTCTCAAACGGATTTAATTCGATTGATATAAAGAAAGTAGTAATTGAAAGAGATTATAAATCTCTTGCCAATATATTAAAAGAATCTTCTAATTTTTCTTAGTCAAAATATTATGAAAAATTCAAATTTATTTTCTTTTATAAGCAGTAAATCGCTAATAAACAACCACTTAAGAGAGATTAACTTTCAGGAAAATCAAGAAACTGCTTGGAATTCTCATTCTGTCTTTATTTGCGATTCTAGTTCTAAAATCAAATCATCAAGTATTGAAATAATAAAAGAATTAATAAAGGATGGGGCAATTTTCATTTATTTTCATTTTGAACAAAGAAAAATTTCCAAAAACATAGCAGAAATTACTAACATCAGCGTTGAAGCTTTTAATGATTGTAATATTAACATTACCCCTACAAAAAATCATTCAACAATTTTAAATGAAGTTTATAAAGAGGCTCAATGTTCATATGCATATCCAATAATCACACAGAATGACTCTATTCCATTATTAAACTACATTAATAAACCTGTTGGTATATTAAAACAAGTTGGTCTAGGTCAAATTCTAGCGTATTTCGTTAGTCTAGATTACATATATTATCAACAATTAATCAATAATATTACAACATATACTGATTTATACTATAGTAATTACAACTTTAAAGAAATCAATCTTGGCACTAGTAATAAGTTGATGGCTAATGAATTGAAACCATTCATGGATCAACTAAATATATCAATTAAAAATATTAGTTTAGATAGTGATAAAATTGAAACGTTCAATTCATATGCAGAGAATGCACTAGCTAAAGCTAGAGTTTATTACAATGAATATAAAATACCTGTGCTAACTCAAGATTCGGGTGTTTCAATAGATTATTTAGATGGTAAACCTGCAGTAAATTCTAAAGAAACAGTAGTAGATGAAGAATTTCTTTTAAAATTGAAAGATGCAGCTAATAGAGATGCTCATATTGATCAATTGCAACTGCTTTATTGGAGGTATGAGTTTGATAATGGCAGTTCCAAAGAGATGTATCTCTTCCAATATTCTAAAATTCCAGTAAAAATAGCCCATTACATCAAAGGCCACTCATCACATAAATTTGACAATATATTACTTACTGAAAATAATAAATTCCTATCAGAATTAAGTTTGTCTGATAAAACAAAGATTCTCAATAGAGATTTAGGAATAAAAAGTATTATACAATTTATAGATTCTCACAATCATAATTTCTTTTACAATAATCAAACTAACAATAGTGATATATTTTTATGTGGAGACTTTAATTATGACCAATATATATATAACGTAAATAACACGTCTGAGAATGTTGGGAGACACTTTGAACGTTATGTAACAAATAAGACAAGAACAAATATAATATGCAGGTTTGGAGGAATTTTTCTACTCGAGAAATTAATAAGATTTTATTCAGATGATAAA
The DNA here is from genome assembly GCF_042436675.1 of Quyinboa ferrireducens. Taxonomy (NCBI): domain Bacteria; kingdom Pseudomonadati; phylum Bacteroidota; class Bacteroidia; order Bacteroidales; family Quyinboaceae; genus Quyinboa; species Quyinboa ferrireducens. Next base: position 258,401 of record NZ_JBHMVA010000005.1, read on the forward strand.
AATAACATTCATCAACCTATAAAACTTGAAAACGTAAAAATACAGACAGAAAAATATCTTGAAAGGACCGAGCGTGTATATTTAGGTCAAAGATACAACCATCAAATTTTCAATATCAGTGAACATTTAAAACTACCTTCAAATGAAAGCGTTGTTTATAGAATTAAAAACCTTATAACTTCATATGAAGTTATAGTTGATGTACCAAACATTGAAAAGCAATTAACTGATATATACAAAAATGAATCGAACTTAGTAATATCAGAATTTGGGCTAGATAACTTACGTGATCCATATCAGTTACTTATTGAATTAAATAAGAATAAGAATATTGAAAATTTATTCATTAAAACCAATAGGCCACTAAAGTTTCTAGAAGCTTTGTCATCAACAACCGACAACAAACTTAAATATTGTAAAAACGTTTTCATGGCATGTAATTCTGACAATATATTTTATCCAACGCCTTCTAGAATTACTTTTCGTTCATGGGAACAACTTATTGAAAAAATAATAAGCGAAATATCTAACATCAACTTTGAAATAGAAAATACCACTAAATTTTGGATATTCGTTCTATGTAGAAATGAAGGATGCCTGTTAGTAAAGCCCCAAGATGGACATTTCAAAATTATTGCATACCTAGATTCAAATTATAAATACAGTGAATTATCAAACCCTAATTTTGGTTGGGTATCTGAATACCAAGGTGTATTTTTTGCTAAATTGATTGCAAGCATAAGTACACAGACTAATAAAGACATAGATATTGACAAATTGACAAGGGAATGTTGGAAACAATCGCGAAGTTTATTTATTAATGGATTCAATCAAATAACAAAAGATACGGAATATAATCTAATTGAAACTCTAAATTATATTAAAAAAACATCGGATAGTGACTGGTATATAAATGGATTTAGTCCACTTTATCTATCATATAATAACAATTTGGAGGAAGGAAAAGGATTTACCTATAATTCAAAAATCAATAAGCAATTAGAATTCTTTGAAAACAGCTTATCAGGTATTAATGATAATCAAATAATAGAATTATGTTTTCAGATAATCAGTAAAGGCCTAACAGTATTAGATAGAGGAATAAATATAGAAGGAAGAGTTATTAGGCTATATATGTTAAAAATCAGGAAGCTTGTTTCATTTCGACGTAAAGACGTTGAAAAACTGACATATTTAAGTAAACTCATTCAAGATTACAGTTATAGAAATGAAGTCTTCAGACCTCTTTCTATAGCTGTTTTTGGGCAACCGGGTAGTGGAAAATCTTTTATTATAAAAGAAATCATAAAGAGCTTTGATATAGAATTCAAATTTATTGAATGTAATCTAACTCAAATTAATTCCATTGATGATCTTTCAACAATATTTCATCAAATTCAGCATGCTTCTCTTGACAATAAGTTACCTGTCGTTTTTTGGGATGAGTTTGACACATCAAATAAAGAAAATTTGGGTTGGCTGAAATATTTTCTTGCACCAATGCAAGATGGATATATTAAAATAAAAGAAAAGAGTTACTTCTTTAAACGCTCCATCTTTGTATTCGCAGGAGGTACAACATATACATTTAGTGATTTTGAGAAAACTGCACTAAATAATGAATTTAAGAAACAGAAAGTACCAGATTTTATAAGTAGGATAAAAGCTTCATACGATGTAGAAGGAATTAATTATTCAGAGGAGGATAGTAATAACATGAATAACTATTCGAAAATAATAAAAAGATCATTACTTATAAGACATTTACTTAAACAGCATATACCGCATCTACGCACGATATCCAAAGAACTATTAATAAAACTGCTTTTATTCAATTATAAATCTGGAATAAGAAGCCTTGAGTCAATTATAGAATCAAGTACTTTTAGTGAAGATTCTCATTTATCACTTAATAACTTACCAGATCAAGAACAGTTAAAAAATTACATAATAGATTCAACTGAGATATTTGATTTTAAGAAAGAAAATAAAGATTTTTTACAATTTTGAACTTAAAGAATAAAGTACTAAAGCACAACATTTTGTATATTCCATAGGGGTTTTAGCGGTTTTCTGGCATCGCAGCTTTTATCAATTAAGGCGTAACGGTCGACAGTGACGCTCTCCGAAAACCCCTACGTAACATACAATTTTCCGCTGTGGGCAAGGCAAAATCTAGAATTCGCCAAGTGCAAATTTGAATTAAAAGAAAATTATTATGGAAAATGATCTCAAAATAGAATACACAATTGAGAAACACCTAAGTGAACTATGTTTGCAAAACACTGATTTTGAGATTTTAAATGCAGTATGGAAACTCAATAAGAAAAAAATAGGATTTGGGTTAAATAATGTATCCTCTTCATTCCCACATTATAGCCTACACGATAGGTCACATTCTAATACAATTATAAGAAATATCGAATCTTTTCTTGGTGAAGAAAGAATTAGAAAACTAAGTCCTTCGGATTCTTTCTTGATTCTCATGGCGGCATATACACATGATATAGGGATGCTTTTACTTCATTCAATAATTCAAAAGGAATGGGAAAATACTGAATTTGAAGATTTTTTGATTTCAACAAAAGAAAATTCAAATGATGTTGATTTAGTAAAAGCTGCAAAGCTAATATTGGATTTCACTCAAAAAAGTAATGAAAGAGAAATCGAGAATTTAGGCTGGGCTTTAGAAGTGAAAAATGCCGTAATTCTTTTAACCGCTGATTTTTTCAGAAGAACTCATCACTCAAGAAGCAAAGATTACATTTCTGTTGACAATAATGAATTTAAAAGAATTGCACAAGGCTTTTACTCTGATCAGTTACCGAACAGATTTCTTGATTTGTTAGGAGAAATTGCTTATGCTCATGGAATTTCTTTTCTTCAAGTTTTAGATAATCTAGATTTTCAAGCAGATGGATTTCAAAGTGACAAAATACATCCCCGTTTTATTGCATACCTCATTAGATTAGGTGATTTATTAGATGTTGATGATAACCGTTTTGACGAATTTAGTTTACATCAATTATCAAAAATTCCAAATACTTCAATAATTCACAAGGGTAAACATGCATCAATAAAACATTTATTAATTAGTCCTCAATCAATTGAGGCAAGAGTTGATTGTAATAATGAAAATGTTTATAGGACCGCAAGGCAATGGTTTGATTGGCTAATAGATTAAGTTGAAAAACAAAGCAAAGAATGGGCACTAATTGCTCCATCAAAATTAGGAGGATTACCTCCTGTAATACTGAATGGGAAAATTCAAATTTTATACAAAGGGGCATTGCCTAAAAAAGAACTTTTAGATTTAAAATTTACAATTTCAAATCAAAGGATATTTGAAATCTTTGAGGGGGCAGCATTGTATGATGATGCAGAATTTGTGTTTATAAGGGAGATTGTGCAAAACTCAATCGATGCAACAAAAATTCAAATTTGGAAAGATATTTCTAGTGGTATTTATGATTTTATTATAAGACCTCATTTGCAAACAACATACTCACATTTAAAGGCTAATTCAACTTTTGATATCATTTCAAATATTAAATTTCCTGACGATATTCCGAATGATATTTATATGAATTATCCAATTACTCTTTCAATTGATTGGGATGAAAATGATAATGATAAACTAAATATAATATGTATAGACAATGGAACAGGTATTTCTGAAGAGAATTTAATTAGAATGACTCGCAAAGTAGGAGAAAGCCGTAAAAATGACAAATCTTTTCAAGATATTAAAAACAGCCTTCCTTTTTGGCTTAGACCTACAGGCGCTTTTGGGATTGGATTACAATCATTATTCATACTTTCAGACAGTTTTGTGATTCAAACAAAAGCCGATAATGAAAAACCAAAAGAAGTTATATTTAGATCAGCTAAAAAGCAAAATTATTGCTCTATTACAGATAATGAACCTGAATTGAAAAGAGGAACTCGCTTGATTTTAAAGATACATAAGGAAAGATTTTCCAAGATATTCAAGAACTCCTTTTCCTTTGATATTATTGATTCATACGATTATTACACAGATAAAAAGGGCAGTATTTACTTGTATAAGATGCAAGATTATTTATTAAATGAATTAGGGAATATTGAATATCTCAATATTAATTTATTAGATGAAGGTAGCATTAAATCTGCTGAACAAAAATCAACAACAAGCGAACTTAAGCTCATTGCATCAAAATTAACAACCGATTTTCAGGAAAAACTAATCTCATATGAAAAGAAGGAATCCCTCCCCTTTATTGTATATGAATCAAATGTTATAGGATCAGAAATATATCTGGATTTTATTAATTCATTTGATGCTATTGACCTTGAATATCATCAACCACATTATAAGTATTTATATTTTGTTAGAGATATTCCTGTCAAAGACAATACTTTTGGTTTTTACAAATCTCATTATTTTGGACTAATTTGGAATCTTCTTAGTCCTGAATCAGATAAGGTTTTAAGTTTATCACGCAATAAATTAATATCAAAGACAAAGAATGCTCTTAATGGGAAATTGCTCTATGACGTTTTCCCAAGAATAATGCCATCAATAAAATCTTTATTTGAAGATAATTTTAATAGTTATAATATTCCTGAAAGTAATAAATCTTGCATATATTTTCACATTCTACTTTCATGTATAATAAATGAGAATCCTGCTATCTCAATAAAAAAGAACATGCTCTCTAAATTAGAAATCCCATCTTTGCTGATTGAATCTATTAATAATACAAGAAAGGAAATTTTAGCTACTGATTTTTTTGATTTGAAAAAATTATTAGTTGTTTCTGGGAATACTTTTGGTGTTAACAACAAACAAAAATTTCAAATTAAACAGGCAATATATAATTCTATTAAGGAGGAATGTAAAGCAGAAAATGTTGAGGCAATTATATGGGCAAATCAATACTTTGATGTCTATTTGAGATGGAATTATCAAGTGATTAAAATATTTAAGAAAGATGAAAGCGGAAGTGTCTTTATTCTAGAAAAGAATACCACCAAAGAATTTAAGCCAGTTGAGGTTGATGAAAACATTAAGAAACAAATGTTATCTGGCTTAGTTGTTAGAAGATATGTTTCGGCAAACAGACAAAATATTTATGCCATAGAACCTTATTGTAATATTCTTGCTGTTGAAAACACATACAAAGGAGGTTTTGAGCATTTTCCCTATTTATCCTCACATTCAATTTTATCTCCATTTAAAAACAAAAAACAAGCTGATGAAATATTGGAGGATTTAAATAAAGTAAACTTAACTGGAGACAAGTTATCTGATTATGTTTATAAAAAACATATTGATAGTTTAATAACTGATAAGATTGTTGAGAATGTTTTAGAGAATAGAAGCATAAAAAATACAGAAATCACTGAGACTCTGATTAAAAAGGAGTATTCAATATTAATTGTTGATTTCTTTAATGCAATAAAGGATGAAAGCCCAGCACCTAACAATGTATAAAAATAATAGCCGGAATGGCAGTAAATTCAGGGGTTGTAGCCCGCTTCAACTTTCGTGTAACTGGACAGGACATTAGCCCGCAATCCACAACGATTTCATACTGCCAACCGTTAGTAGCAATTCACCCCAATCAAACATTTTAATGGAAAACGTAAAAGAAATATTTAGTTCTAATTTTTTAGATTCTATAACCTCTGTAGATTTATTCGTTCTTCGGGCTAAAACCGGAAATGAGCTTGATTTTAATAAAATTTTACAACTCCAATTTGAGCAACACTACAGTGACAGAATTTCACTCGGATGGATAAATATTTCCGAGATAAATTATAACGAGAAAATTATAACCGAATTTGTTAAATCGTGGATTCCTGATATTGGTCTACAAAAAACAGAATCGGTTATGCCTGGATATTATCTTTTTAAAAATGGAAAGCTAATTGCATATCATCCTGGGACTATTGATTTAAGCAAAATAAATCAACAGGTTCACGGACTCTCTGCAATTTTTAGTGTTATTGCTGGACTTGTAGTTGGACTAGTTGAAAAAGATTTCTTAAAAGGAGTAGAGGCTTTTTTAAATACACTTGAAGCACCACAAGCATTTAAAGTATTCGAATTTTTTAAAGAGGCTCTAGGAGATGCGCAATCTTCGTCCAAACAAAGACAACAAAGCGTATTCAATGAAGAATTGGATAGAGCCTATAAAATATTAGGCGTTTCTCCTGACAATACTGACGAGGAGATAAAAAAAGCTTGGAAAAAACTACAGTTAAAATATCATCCAGATAAAAGCATTGAGAATAAAGATGAGAGGACCAAAATAATAGCTGAGATTAATAATGCTTATGACTTGGTTAAGAAATCAAGAATTCGAGATTAAAAATAAATAACCACTGCCGCTAACATTTTGTAAATTGCATTGCAGTTTCTGTGGTATGTGTAGCTCGGATTCCCGCAACCTCGTTCCGTCCTGCGAGATAAGAACGCGCTCCGAAATCCGCAACGACAATTACAAGTGACCGTTACAGGCCATTTTTAAAAACCCAATTGATGGGAAAATGCAACCATGAAAAGGAATATGACATCTTGATTAAAACGAAATCTTAAAACCTACAAATTATGAAACAGTTAATCAAATATTTCTGCTTAGCGAGTATGATTTTGTTTCTTATGTCTTCCTGCGAAAAAGACGATCCTGAAGTGAATGATTTTAATGACAACGATTTCATTAAATCAGAAGTATCAAATGATAATATCATTTCCAATTATAAATACAATGCTATTGGGAAAATTGCCGAAACAGAGGGGATATATTTTTACAACAAATATCTGTACGACAATGATGGCAAACTAACTAGCCGTGAAACCGCTATAGACCCATCAGTGTTATCTTCTTCGTTGCCAACTGAAAAAACAGAATTAATGACCGGGGAAAACAGTTCCATATCGAGTCGCCAAATTTTTAAATATGATGAAAATGGGAGATTATTGGAAATTGAGAATTATTTTAAAACAGAAGAAGATAAATTTGAGTTACGGTCAAAACAGAGTTTTGAATTTATTGACGGGAAAATTGTAACAAGGAATATACACAATGAAAATGGAGAGATTACACAATTTAATGTTTATGAATATGACGAAAACTGGAACGTAAAAAACGAAAAATATTACAGTTACCTTTCTACTGAAAGCACCCAGCCAAAATTGATAAGTGAAAAATCCTTTAAGTTTGATAATAAGAAGAATCCTTTCAAAATTCTCAATGAATTGGGCAGTCCTGGACTTTTCACAAATTCAAATAATATAATTGAAACAAATCTGATCAGACATGAAGAAGTTCCGGGGTTTGAAAAATATTCAACCAGTACGACATCCTATGAATATAATCAAAATGATTATCCGATTAAGGTCCTAACTGAAAACAGTGAATATGAATACAGATATTAAAAACCTCTTCGAAATCCGCCACTACAAGTTGTACCAACCGTAAGTGGCAAGATTGAAGAAAACAAAAGAATATAGAAATCAATGGATTAATCAAGAAAACCAAAAATGAATAAAAAAGTATTATTATTTCTTGCACAAGGATTTGAAGAGTACGAGGCAGGGGTATTCACTGACGTAATTGGCTGGAGTAGAATATTAGGTAATGAGCCAGTGGACATGATTACCACTGGACTTAGACCTGAAATAAAATGCAAATGGAATTTTAATGTTCGTCCTGAAATTGAATTTGACAAAATCAACATCAATGACTATGACGCATTAGCAATACCAGGTGGATTTGAAGATGCTGGTTTTTATGAAGATGCGTTTGATGAACGGTTTTTAAACTTGATACGGGATTTCGATAAAGATGGAAAAATAATCGCAGCTGTTTGTGTAGCAGCAATTCCAATTGGGAAATCAGGAGTTTTGAAAGGTAGAAACGCAACTACTTATGATTTGTCTAACGGATTTAGAAGAAAACAACTTGCAGATTTTGGAGTAAATGTTCAAGACAAGCATGTTGTTGTTGACAAAAACATTATAACGTCGACTGGACCAGCAACCGGACTAGAAGTTTCATTTAAACTATTGGAAATGTTGACTTCTACAAAAAATGTTGATGAGATAAAAATACATATGAGATTTACAAACAAATGACAAAAGCCAGCCTATAACAAATTATCATATGGGAAGCAGCCACAACGAAACTATTAAAGACACAGAGATTGGAATAGACTAATCAGATAATAAAAACCAAAACACATTAAAACAGGCATACATTATGAGAAGCAAACAGCTATGTTACATTATTTTATTTTTTACCGTATCGTTTTCGTTGAAGGCACAAAATGAGGTGATAAAAATATGGCCAAAGCTGGCACCAGGCACTGAGGGTATGGAGAACAGCGAACAATGGAGAGACAAAAGATCCGTGACAAATGTTTATCAGCCAGATCTGACTGTTTTTTTGGCTAATGGTCAAACTGAGCTCACACCTGCAGTAATCATATTCCCGGGAGGAGGTTACAATCAGGTTGTTATGGCAAAAGAAGGCTATAAAATTGCAGAATGGCTTAACGAACACGGCATTACAGCTTTCGTTCTTAAATATCGATTAAATCGTGATGCGGCCCTAAGGGATGCACAAAGAGCGATAAGTCTGATTCGATCAGATGCTTCAAAATATAATATTGACAAAAACAAGATCGGTGTTATTGGTTTTTCTGCCGGTGCTCATCTTGCAGGTAATCTTTCCGCTAATTACCTTACCCGGGCATACCATGACCCGATTGATACAGTATCATCCAGGCCTGATTTTATGATAGGTGTCTATAGCAGCTATCAGGGAATTAAATGTCATGAGAATTTCCCCCCAACATTTCTGGTTCATGCTGGAAATGATTTAAAAGCACCAGTGCAGGGATGTGTTCAACTGTATTTAGGTCTACTCGCAAATAAGGTTCCGGCAGAGATGCACATATACGAACATGGTGGACATGGTTTTGCTTTAGAAACAAATAAAGGAGAGGCGATAACAAGTACAGTAATGGATTGGTCAGATCGTTGCATAGAATGGCTTAAATTAAGAGGGATTCTAAAAATGGACTGATGATATGTTGATTTATTTCAAATAGCCAGAGCCAATGTGTAAATTCCTGCCATAGATTAACATTGAACAGTAACATCAGTATACAAAACTTTGTAAATTGCATTGGTGTTTCTGTAGTATGCGCAGCCCGTATTCACGCCTGATCGTCTTTCGTCCTAATCGAACAGACAATCACGCGCAATAAGCTACGACAATCCGGAATCTAATGTTGCGTTCAACTTTGGAAAAAATACTTCACAGTGTAGTTAATTTGGAATTTAATATACTAACTGATTAAACAGTTAATTTAAAAGAGAATTTCAAATGGAAAATCTAAGTACCAATGAATGGAAAATTTTTAAGGGAGCAGGCTGGTTATTAGGAATTGTGCTCTCAATTGTAAGTGCACTTGTTGTATTCACCTTATCTAAAAGTTTGGCTGCTGCTGTTTCAGCAGCTTTACCAATTGGCGTTTTTGCAGGAATTAGTATTGAGCAAAAATTACAGAGAAAAAATGAGGCAATCAACCCTGCGAAAACTAGAATAATGATTGGTTCATTACTACTTGGTTTTATCATTTTCGTTGCACTTTATATTATTCTTCAACTTTTATAACTCGTTTTAACTGCGTGCAGGATCAAAGAAAAATAGAAAATGAATTTGTAGAAAAAATCCATAGGCATCAAGGGATTTTGCATAAGATTTGTTTTGTATATTCAAATTGCAATGCTGATAAAGAAGATTTATATCAGGAAATTGTTTTGCAATTATGGAAGTCATACCCATCATTCCGAAACGAAGCAAAATTTTCAACCTGGATGTACCGGATTGCACTAAATACTGCAATCACATTAAATAAAAAAGCTGTCTTATTTGAAAATACCAAAGCCCTATTGCGTGATGATATGGCTATTGAAGATGCTATTGACTATTCCGAAGACATTAAAATTCTCTATATCGCCATTTCAAAACTGAGCAAGATAGAAAAGGCTGTTATTCTGCTTTGGCTTGAAGAAAAAGGATATAGTGAGATTTCTGAAATCGTTGGGATATCCGAAAAAAACGTAAGCGTAAAATTAGTACGAAGCAAAAAAAAGCTTGCAAAAATCATTAAAAAGCTGTGCTGATGCAAAATTTAGATTTAAGTAAATATCAATTAGCCTGGAAAAATGAAAAATCATTTCAAGTAGAAAAACTTTCTGCTATTGAAATTCACACGTTTATGAAATCAGCTTCAAAAATTGTGGGTCAGTACAAAAGGTCTTTAATTTTTGATATAGTATTAAAAAGCACCTTACTCATTTCATTTATTGCACTAATTTTTCTTCTGAAAAATCAATCAATTGCCATTATTACCAATTCATTTTTTATTTTCATAACTACCCTTGGAATAATCTGGCAGGCAAAAGTTTACAAAAAAGTTGATAAAATAAGTGTTGCAAAAGAACATCTAATAGATCTATTAAGAGCCTATATTGACTTTTACAATGTGCACTATATTAAATCCATATTTGTGAATGCCTTATCAAGCACTTTATTTTTTCTTAGTGGCTCTCTTTTTTATCTCTTCTTCAAATACAACCAAATCCCACCTTTTGAAATAGACGATTTTATTGTTTTAACCATGGGAATCATTTTAAGTTATGGTATTAGTGCTTTTGCACAAATACGACAAACCAATTTTAATATTAAGCAATTGGAAGGTTGCCTGGTTGAAATTGAAGAAAATACAATTAGTGAAGCAAGCATTAAAAAATTTAAAACGAACAGGATAAAAAGTATAGCCACAATTGGAATTGCATTGATTTTAGGAGTGATATTATTACTCTTTATATTCTTTAGCTTTATTCACACAGGATAATCAAATGGAAAAAACAATCACAATGAAAAACTGAAATAAGGCAGCGCCCTGGTTCAGATATTCGTCTGCTTCCATACAATTAACTCCACTCCACCATATTCAACTTAATAAATAAACGCATGTATTTAAAGCTTCCGGATTTTTATTATTTTTAATGCTGTAACTGAAAAGCCCCTTTTGCACTAAGCAAACGCTCTGACTAAAACCCATCATTGAAACCGATGAGTCTTGTAAAAAATAAATTACAAAAGCCATTAAAACACTACAATTGGACCAGTTAACAAAGATAACTTACAGGGAATATTAATACACATGTGATTTATACAACCGTTATGCGCAAGCATATAAAAAACAGCAATTCAAACACTATAATGACTAATAACCATAAGATTTGGTCATTATAATACTAAAACCTACTTTTGAAATAAAAAATGTTTACAAGGACAATAGAAAATACCATAAAAGAAAAATTCAAAAGTGGTAAAGCTATAATCATAGTTGGCGCAAGACAAGTTGGAAAAACAACTTTATTAAAAAAAATTCTGGCGGATAAAGATTTTTTGTTTCTTGATGCAGATGACCCATCAACAAGAAGCCTGCTTCAAAATCCTACGACAGAACAAATAAGGACATTTCTAGGAAATTACAAATATGTGTTCCTTGACGAAGCTCAACGTATTCCGGGAATTGGGCTAACTTTAAAAATAATTACTGACCAATTTAAGGATGTTCAACTATTTGTCAGTGGTTCTTCTTCTTTTAATTTAGGGAATGCTCTAAATGAGCCGTTAACAGGCAGAAAATGGGAATACGAATTATTTCCTGTTTCGTGGGAGGAATACGAAGATAAAATTGGATTTATCAAAGCAGAGCAGCAAATCGAAAACAGATTGTTGTATGGATTTTATCCGGAAGTAATAAATAATCAAGGTAAAGAACGAGAAACTCTAAAAAATCTCGTTACCAGTTATTTATATAGAGATATTCTTGCTTTTTCAGATATCCGAAAACCTGAAGTTCTCGACCAACTACTGCAAGCTTTAGCTTTACAGATGGGAAGTGAGGTTAATTATAATGAATTATCTCAACTCATTGGAGTTAACAAAATTACAGTGCAAAATTACATTGACATCTTAGAAAAAGGCTACATCGTTTTTCGTCTCAACAGCTTTAGCAGAAACTTAAGAAATGAAATTAAGCAAAATCGCAAAATCTACTTTTACGATAACGGCGTTCGAAATATGATTATTGGTGACTTTAAATCGTTAAACCTAAGACTTGACAAAGGAGCTTTATGGGAAAACTTTCTTGTGTCGGAAAGACTAAAACAAAATATCTACAAAGACACATTTGCTAGAATCCATTTTTGGAGAACGCAGCAACAGCAGGAAATCGATTTTGTTGAAGAAAAGGACGGAGAAATCACCGCATTTGAGTTTAAATGGAAAGATAAAAAAACAAAATTTCCTCAAAAATTCTTAGATGCTTACAATGCAAATGGATTTGTAATTGACAGGGATAATTTTAGAGAATTTGTAAAAATAAAGAATTAAATGCCAGGGCATAACAATCGGAATATGTCATTGCCGGTTTTGCTGGTAATTGAGGGTTCATCACCCGCATCTACTTCATCCCTGCCTGACAAGAAATCATCCGCAATCAGCTGCTAATCATACAATTTCATGTTATGTGGCATAAAAAAGACGAGAAATGAGACTCATTAACATTATACTGATTCTTTTCACAATGATTTATCTAAATTCCTTGCAAGCTCAGGATAAAATGGAATATCCAGAATTTTTTGTCGAAAAAATAGATTTAGTTCCTGACTTATTAATGACAGACAAAACACTTGAACTGCCTGATGGAGGCGGATATTTTTGTGGTCCGGTTTCTGTTGCTAATTCTTTAATATATCTGAAAAACAATGGCTTTGAAAAGTTATTGCCGGATTATCAGGGTGATACGATGAAAATTTATTCCGATTTGATCTGTCAATTGGGCGAGGATAGGTATATGAAGACAATCACCAACAAAATTACTCCACAGGGTTATATGATACGAGGATTAAAAAGGTACGTGAAAGATTCAGACTATAACTTTGAGAATATTGAATATAAAAAAATAGGTAAAAATCCAAATAATGATATTGACTTATTAAAAAATCGCATTTCAAATGGTTATGAAACAATGATTTTTCTTTGGATTACCAAAGAAATTGAACCTAATGTAATGAAAATAATTGCGGGACATTGGGTGTCTTTAGTAGGATATGGAAAGGATGAAAAAGGCAAGGTGAATTCCGATATTTTAATTATACATGACCCGGGTAGTGGATTAAATTATACGGCTAATGATTTTGTACAATTAAAGCTGTGTGATAGCGACTTTAAGGCAGATAAACGGAACTTCAAAAATCACTATGAATTAATGAATTTTGATTGCACAAATGGCGCCGACAATATATTTCTATCTGGAATACTTAGTTTTAAATTAAAAAAATAATTACACATGATTCAGGTATCAACAGACAAAGCAAGACTGAATATTAACAGGATACATCAGTATTTATCCACAGAATCATACTGGGCAAAGAACAGGGATATAGACATTGTAAAACGGTCCGTTGAAAATTCCCTTTGCTTTGGATTATATTCCGATGATCAACAGATTGGATTTGCAAGAGTGGTAACCGATTATGCCGTTTTTGCGTGGATAATGGATGTATTTATCCTAAAAGCTTTCCAGGGAAGAGGATATGGGAAAATGCTGATGCATGCGATAATGACGCATGAGAAACTTCAAAACCTTCAGCGTTGGGGACTTGGAACAGATGATGCACACGGGCTTTATCAACAATTCGGATTTACATCCTTAAGTAAGCCTCAGAATATGATGGAAATTACACGAAAAATCACACCGAATACTTAAAGCGATACTCAAATCATAGTATAATTCAGCGGATGATGATAGCTAAAAAACCATTTATAACAGTACTATTCCTCATCCTGGCAACAATTGTTCAGGCTCAGGACGAAAACCATTTTCAGGAACGATTGATAAAACTTGATACGGCATTATGCCAAAGGATCCGGGAAAGTGATGCCGGTGCATCCATCATTATAACGCATAAAGCCCAAATCATTTTCGAGAAATATTTGGGCTATGCAAATTTTGAAAAAGAGGAAAAACTTAATTCAGATCATGTGCTGGGTATAGCCTCCATGTCGAAACAATTTTTGGGAATGGCAACCCTAATATTGGCAAATGAAGGTAAAATTGATCTGGACAGGGAAATTAAGGACTATTTGCCGGATTTACCCCTTGATAACCGACATATAAAGATCAAGCAGTTGCTATCGCACACCAGCGGCTTACCGGAGCTTACTCAGAGTGATGAATTCATGAGCAAGATCTCTGAGAAGCACACCGTTAATGAAATAATAAACATTGGCTTAAAGGGTAAATACAGAAGTGAACCGGGAGAAAAGTACATGTATTGCAATACCGGTTATACCATAATGACTGCCTTAATTGAACAGCAGAGCGGAATGAATTTTTCTGACTTTCTGAACGAGAAGATCTTTGTCCCCCTGGCTATGAACCATACCTACTCATGCGATTATAACCACGATGCCACCAATGCAGTACAACGGTATTCCCTTGATTCAACCGGATATCACCATGCCAATATAATGCATTTTTCAAACCTTATCGGAGGAGGTGGCATGGTCTCCAATGTCCGCGATATGGCACAATGGAATATGGCGTTGGTATCAGGACGCAGCTTACCTCCAAATTATACCGACATATGGAAGCCGGTTCTCTTAAATTCCGGCGAATCTACCGGCTATGGATTAGGAATGGGAGTAAGCTCCTACAAAGGCAGAACATTTTATTACCATCCCGGTATGGGAGATGGTATGAATGCCATCAACCTGATATTTCCTTCGGAAGAAATCACCATTACGGTAATTCGAAATGTATTTCCTCCCAGGGTATCTTCCAACGAAATAGCATTACTGGCGGCTGACTTCCTGTTCGAAGATTAAGGATATTGATACCAGTTTACAGATGAACCGGAATAAAAAGAAAGAAAGCTTCCGGGTTCAGGAGAAGCTTTCTTGTTTCAATGTTTTATGAGAATACTATTCTAATCTAGTATTGTACCAAAGGTATAACATCCTGAACCTACAGAAATAAAATTTCTATAACCAGCATTAAATAATCAGCAAACGGGGGAATTTTACAGGTAAACGTGATTTATGCTTAGCTTTTATTCAGTATAAGATCCACAACGGCTTTACGCACGGAATCCATACCGAAATCTTCAGGTTTTAGCAACTCCGGTTTAATAAATGCATATTCTGACACGTCATCAGCTGCTTTAATCACGGACAAATCCCTGACCTTAGCCTTAAACACAAGGTCAATGGTATGGACAAACAAACCGGAATACGGATATTTATTGGCAAGTGTAAAACAGAATTCCGGATCGCAAGCCTCCACATTCAACTCTTCTTTAACTTCACGAACCAGAGCATCTTCAGCACGCTCTCCGGGCATAATAAAGCCACCCGGCAAATCCAATTTACCTTTGAAAGGTTCATATGCCCTTTTAGTGACCAACAACTCACCGTTATCATTTTGTACAATAACAATCACCGATCCGGAAGCATTAAAGAAATAGATAAACCCGCAACTTTTGCACTTTATGGCAGTATTTTCTTCATGGGGTTCTATCTCTTTCGATCCACACCTGGGACAAAAAGAAAAAAGCTCTATTGGTTCAAGAACAGTATTTTTACTCATGTTTCTGCTTTAATTTGCAACCAATTACAGAAATTTTGTTTTAAACTGCAATTTCATTATTTTTAATAATTCCAAATGTCAAAAATACTTTTAAATTAGCCTTTTTGATACTAATTTTGCAGTCAAAATAACTTCTCTATCACAAACATTTTCTGAAATGGACATTATATCAAAAATCGTTGACAAGGCAAAGGCCAATCCTCAACGGATTGTATTACCCGAAGGGACTGAAGAACGTACGTTAAAAGCAGCAGACATTTTGCTTGGTGATGCCATTGCTGACATCATACTCATCGGCAACCCGGATGAGATTAAATCGCTGGCAAAACAATTTAGCCTTAACAACATTGACAAAGCTACAATTGTTGATCCGGAGAACCATGAAAAAATGCAGGAATATGCAGATTTACTGTTCGAAATTCGTAAAAACAAAGGTGTTACACCGGAACAAGCGCTTGAACTCACAAAAAATCCTCTATATCTTTCCTGTTTAATGATTAAGAACGGGGACGCAGACGGTGAGGTTGCCGGCGCCATGAACGCAACGGGTGATGTACTTCGTCCTGCCTTTCAGCTGGTAAAAACCATGCCGGGTGTAAGTGTGGTTTCAGGTGCATTCCTCATGTTTCTACCGGATAAAAAATGGGGTGACGACGGTCTGCTTGTCTTTGCCGATGGCGCTGTTCATCCTGACCCTACAGCGAAAGAACTGGCCGAAATTGCTGTTACAACCGGAAAAACCATGCGTAGTATCGTGGGACTGGAACCAAGGATTGCCATGTTGAGCTTTTCAACAAAAGGATCGGCCAAACACGATATGGTAACCAAAGTGGTAGAAGCAACAGCTATGGCCAAAGAGATGGCACCGGACATGATGATTGACGGTGAACTTCAGGCTGATGCTGCCATTATTCCGGCTATTGCCAACAGCAAAGCTCCCGGATCACCCATTGAAGGAAGAGCCAACGTGCTCATTTTCCCTTCGCTGAACGTAGGCAATATTGCATATAAACTGGTTCAGAGGTTAGCAAATGCTGAGGCTGTGGGTCCGGTTTTGCAGGGAATGGCAGCTCCGATCAACGACCTTTCACGCGGTTGTTCGGTGGATGATATTGTTAAACTGGTAGCCATTACAGCGAACCAGGCCATGGGAATGAAATAGTTTTAAGGCATAAGATAAAAGACACAGGAATCAAGCGAGACAAAGGTATCACAAAGAAGCTTTTTCTTATATCCTGATACTTGATACATGATGTCTGTGATACTGAATATGGTAGAAATAATTTAAAATATGTCAGATATAATCATTGAACCCATCGAGAAATATGGGTTAAGCAAAAAATCATCGAAGAAAACACTGTTTTCTAAAATCGGTATTATCGGTTGCGGGCAGGAAGGGCAGAATATTGCACGAATTGCTGCCATCAGCGGACTGGAGGTCATTTTTATTGAAGTGAACCAATCCAAAGTACAACTGGCAATCGACAATATCAGTAAGGAACTGGACAGCAGGGTTGAAAACTGGGGTTTAACACCTACGGAAAAGAAAGTTATCCTGCAACGTATTTCAGGCGCTGTAACCTACGACAAACTTATTGGTTGTGACTTCGTGATAGAAGCAGTAAGAGCCAATGACAAAACAGGGGAACGGTCAATCGAAGTTCGTAAAGAAATTTTTAAACGGGTTGAGAAGGTCGTTTCTCCCGACTGTATCATTGCTACAAATGCAACTACTGTTATTATTACAGAACTTGCTTCTGAGCTTGAGCACAAGGAACGCTGCCTGAGTATTCACTTCATGGTATCATCTCCTGAAGCACGAATTGTAGAGGTTGTTAAAGGTGTTTATACATCCGAGGCCGTTTATAACAAGGTAAGCCACTTTGTGAAGCTGGTTAACAGAAGTATTGTTCCGGTTCAGGAATCTGTAGGTTTGGTAAGCATTCGTTTGTTTATCACATTACTGAACGAAGCATGCGATACACTGATGGAAGGTGTAGCTTCGAAAGAAGACATCAACAAGCTCACCAACGTGGGGTTTGGAATCCGTCACGGTATTTTTCATCTGGCCGACATTATGGGGCTGGAAAAAATTGTTCGCTGGGGTAATAACCTCTTCGAAGAATTTGGTGAAACCAAATACAAACCATCTCCTCTTATCAAGCGTCTGGTAAGAGCCAAACACGGTGGTGTAATCGATGGCCATGGATTCTTTAAATATGATGAAAACGGTAAACGCATTCCGGAATAACAACCTGAAAAGTAAGCAAAAATGAAGATATTAGTATTAAACTGCGGTAGTTCATCCATAAAATACAAACTGATCAATATGACCGATAAGGAGGTCATGGCAACCGGTGTGGTTGAAAAAATCGGACTGAAAGGATCGTTTTTAAAGCACAAACGTTCAGATGGCACTAAAGCGCAGCTGGAAGGAGAAATTCTTGAGCATCAGGTTGGTATTGAGTACATTCTTGGTGTATTACTGAGTGAAAAATATGGTTCTATAAAAGATCTGGAAGAAATTGATGCAGTTGGACACAGGGTGGTTCATGGTGGTGAAGCCTTTAATTCAAGTGTATTTATTACCGATGAGGTAATCACAAAAATGGAGGAGTGTATCGACCTTGCTCCTTTACACAATCCACCTAACCTGAAAGGTATTTATGCGATGCAGGAGCTCCTTCCCAATGTCCCACAGGTGGGTGTTTTTGATACGGCCTTTCATCAGACCATGCCGGACTACTCGTACATGTATGCCATACCGTATTCATTATATGAGAAATATGGTATCAGACGTTACGGCTTTCACGGAACCAGTCACCGCTATGTATCAAAACGTGCCTGCGACATACTAGGTGTGGATTATACAACTCAGAAAATCATCACTTGTCACATGGGCAACGGTGCATCTATTACAGCCATAAAAGATGGAAAATCAATGGATACCTCCATGGGATTTACGCCGCTTGAAGGTCTGATTATGGGAACCCGCTCCGGCGATCTTGATATCGGTGCAGTAAATTATATTATGGATCGCGAAAACATCGGAACGCGTTCAGCCAATACGCTGTTTAACAAACACAGTGGATTACTGGGGATTTCAGGTGTATCATCCGACTCACGTGAAATAGAAGAAGCGGCATACAAAAACAACAACAAACGTGCGCTGCTTGCCATTGAAATGTTCAACTACAGGGTAAAAAAATACATCGGATCTTACATTGCTGCCATGGGCGGAATTGACATCCTTGTCTTTACGGGCGGCATCGGTGAAAACTCGGATCAGCATCGTGAAGATATTCTGAAGGACATGGAATACCTTGGTCTTACCATTGATAAATCTAAAAACGATGGCATGCGTGGTAAAGAAATGGTGATCAGCAAGCCGGAATCTAAAGTGAAAGTGATGGTTGTTCCAACCGACGAAGAACTGATGATCGCACAGGATACCCTGAATATCATCACAAAAATGAAGAAATAAGCAATAAATAAAAACACGACCCTAAAAAGGATCCCTGAAATTCGGGGATCCTTTTTTTGCATATTAACATATCCCGGTCCGGATGAGCCAGATCAGAACATCCGGGCAAACAACTTCTCACAGAATCATTTACCGAACAGGTATCTCACCGAAAGGGCAAAGTTCGACAGAAAAACAACATCATAATAACTGTCAAAATACAAAGCATCTCTTGTATCTAAAGAGATTTGAACGGGAAAGTCAAAAGTATAGCTTATACCAGCCTGAATGCCTCCACCGTTAAAATAGTGCTTTTCCGATGATTCATATGGTCTGGCATATGCCGAATTAAAATAGAGCCCCGACCCTATTCCCGGTCCGGCATACCAACATAATCCGGGTTTATTCTTAAACGGAAATACAAAATGATACGCAATAAAAACATCAGTTGCGGCGCCTCTCGTACATACGAGCAATCCGGCATCAACTTCAAGCTGACTTTTTTCAAATGCATGCCGGAAGCTTCCTTCCAGCGTAATATTATCAAAACTAAGACCTGCCCTTAAACCAAGGCCATTGCTTTGAGCTGATGCAGGAAGAATTGCCAGTATGCAAATTAACAATGTCAAAACGAAGACTTTCATATGTGTTGTATTGAGGGTTAAAAAATCCAAGGTTCCTGTTTGGGAATTTATAAAATATACCCTGCACAAAATACCCTACCTTACAATAAGCTTTCTGCTGATCCAAACATCACCCATCTTAATATGGCACAGGTATATGCCACGTTCCAATGCTGATATATCCACAAACCACTCATTAAAGTCTGTATCGCATTTTTGATCCATTAGCTTTATCCCTCTCAGATCAAATATCTGAACACATCCGACATCGGAGGCTGACATCAGCGTAATATAATTTTTTGCCGGATTGGGATAGATGGAGACAGTACTCTGATCGCTTTGCACAAAAGGTGTTCCTGTACCATAAATCAGACTACTGTCCCTTAATACGGAAATTTCAGAACCGTTTAAACATGCTACAAAAATGCGTTCCTGTTCAGGAATATACATCATATTGCAGGGATTTTTACCTACAGGAAAAGACTGAAGGATCTCATCTGAAGCACCGTCAATTACTGAGATATCACAGGAATACCAATTGGCACAAAAGATTTTATTATCAGCAGGATGATAACACAGGTTATAAGCGAAAGTTCCAACTTTTAACTCCGTAATTATTGAATTTGTAGCGCAGTTAATAATCACAACTTTACCAGACTCTTGAAGGGCACAATACAGTTTGTTTTCAAGTGGATTAAATTCAAGATCCTTAGGCGCATCAGAAAGCTGTATTCTACTTACCATCTGATTCGTTTCACAATTAAGAACAACAATATCATCACCCATTGGCTTACCAATATAAATAGAATTGTTCAGGGTATTATACTGTAATAATTCAGGATCTATTCCGGTGGAAAGATGCTTAACAATTTTATCTGTACTGCAATCAATAATGGTTAGATCGTTTGACCATGCATTCAAAAAGTACACGTAATTGTTGAGACTATTGTAATGTGAAGCATATGATTTTTTGCCTGTATAAACAGTACCGGTAACCTCATACGTATCCAGACTGATGACACTGATGCTAAAATTACTTTCATTAGAGCAATACAGCTTATTCATTGTGGGATTAAAACACAATGAAACAGGGTCACTTCCAACATCAATTTTATGCATGATCTGAAACGTTTTTGCATCCAGTATCCATGTCTGATCCAAACCCTTTACAGTTGTACAAAAAATATCCAATTCCTCTATATACAGTAACAATCCAATTTTTTCTTCAGGCAGAAATGTTGTTAATACCTCATTTGTATTTGCATCTATAACTGATGTAAGCCTTGTTTCAGAATCCATAACTAAAATATGATGATTTAAACCATCGTATATTAATCCCTTCGGTCTGATCCCAACCTGAATTAGCTTCTCAACCTGATTCGTTTCTGCATTATAAATACCCATTTGGTTGGAAGACTGATTTGCTGTAACTATTTTGTTAAGCGGTTCGGCATAACATAATTTCCACGGAAACCCGTCCGATTTAATGGTATCTGTAAACACATTTGTTTCCCCGTCAAGGATAAATAGTTGCCCCAGGTAGGCAGCCGCACAGATAATCTTATTTTCAGTGCTGTTATACAGCAGTTCAGTAGGTATTGATGGCATAGAAAGTACGGAAAGAACGGAATGCACTGAACAGTCAATAATCGAAACACTTCTGGATGAAGCATCCATAGCGTAAATTTTATTATTAACGGTATTAAGGGCTAACATTTTTGCATCACCTCCGAGTGGGATACTGGCAGTTACAGTTTCTGATCCACAATCAATAACCTGTACTTTATCGGCTCTGACAGCACAATACAACAGATTATTAAGCGCATTATACTTCACATCATCAATTCTGCCGTCAAGCTTAATAGTGTTTGTTACTGAATCTGTTTTACCATCAATCACAATCACATTATCATCGTCTTGAATTCCACAATAAACCTTGTTTGCAGAAGGATTGAAATCCAGGGAATTCGGATCACCACCGGCTATAATTGAAGTAATCAGTGTATCGCCACTGCCACTAATCACATGAACCCTTCCATTATACCTGTAATTAGATATATACATTTTATTTTCAGTGCTGTTAAAGGCAAAAGTATACTGATTACTTTTTTCTGTGAATTCAATGGTATTCAGCACATTATTCATATTACAATCCACAATAGCTACCCGATTTCCACCCCATTCTGCACAATATAATTTATTCCCGACGTCATTAATCCCCATAAATCCGACAGGAAAACCAGTCTCAATGCGGGCTGTTTTCTCATTGCTTAATGCGTCAATAACAACCACATAATTGCCTTCTGTACCACCAACATAATAACAATTACTTTCCGAACTGAATTCAATACAGTTTGGCGATAATATCCCGCTTAAGTTATCCGGCAATCCAATTGTCGCCTCCACAACCTGGTTCTGAGGTATGCTTATAGTTGAAGAAAGCAACAAACCATTTATAATAAGTGACAGGAAACGTTTCATAACATACAATTAAGTTTATTCATTCTTTAATAAATTTGCAGAAGTAATTTGCTTCATTGGTAATAAGCTCAATGAGGTAGTAACCAGCCTCCAGATCGGACAAGTCTATCCGGTTAAGTATTTCAGGGTTATGCGATTTCACATACTGCCCATGAAGGTCCATAATTCTCACAGCTACCACATGAAAATCCTCTGGCAAAATAAGCCGGATTATATCAGATGCCGGATTAGGACAGACTATAACGTCGGGCTCATTGACAGAATGTATACCTGTACTTCCCAACTCAGAATAATAGTAGTTTAATTTGGTGTAAGGCACAAGATTACCTTCCTCATCAATGTAGTTGGTTTCTGTTTGCGGCGCCGATTCAAACTTACCGGAAAACTCAAACTCGGTTTCAAAAGGCAGTGCAATGTTCAAAAATGATAATCCTGCGGCACTTTCATATTCCGATTTCAACCGGACCGACCATATACCTGTGCTTTTTTCATATTCTGAATAGCTATGCGACAACATGTTATAGTTACTGTCATACACATATTCATTTTTATCATAAGGCACAAACTGTTCCGATTCATCACTCCAGTGCGCACTCAACATTGAGGTCATATTCCCGTTTTCGTTAAATGCATACAGGTACTGATAACTGTTATACCATATACTGTCTTCATCATTCCATCCAAAGGAGTTGTATTGAATCCTTTGATTATTTGAATCATAACTGTTCTCGCATTTCCAGTTAAATATCCATTCATCGTACCAGTCGTAATCTGTTTCCCTTATCCAGTTACCGCTATCGTCATATTCATAAACCCATTTTGCATCCTTAATCCATGTCCTTTCATCTCTTTGAAAATCATAACGGACCTCTTCCTTCAAATTTCCTTTATCGTCCCATGTGGATTCTGTTTTTGAATTTTCATCCCAACTACCGCTCCAATCATAATCAATCTCATATACAGGATAAATGCTTTCGTTTTCATAAAAATATTCTGTCCTGCAATAGGGCTCCAGCACATCGCCATCCTCCTCGTATTCCACAATTGAAATCAACCGGTTGTCACCATCATACGTACGTTCAGTTTTTGCTGTTTCAACCCATTTCTCTTCATTTTCATCCCAGTCACGGATCAATTCCGAAAGGTTCCATCCGGCACTGTTATAAGTCAATATATATTCCAACCGGGGCCTCCATTCTTCTCCATTCCAGAAATGATGCATTTCCTTCAAAACATTACCATAAGAGTCATATTCGTATATTTCACGTTCGGTAGTTGTCTCAAAAATAGGATCATCCGTTTCATAAATTGTTTCGGTATAAACAGAATCAAGCTTATGCGTTTTTGCGTCTGTCCAACTGTTTTGTTTGGCATATTGATCCGAAAATGATCGCTGATCAACACGGTCAATCCCTGAACTTTTAACCGATTTATGAACTGGTTTCATTAGAGATATACGTTCATTCTGAGCTGTAATCAGACCGGAGAACAAACAAAACACAAGGGGTAAAATCAGAGGCTTCATATGTTTCAATTTTTTAGTGGGATGGTATTTTTTGCCGTTGAATGACCTTCATAAGATTACTGTAAAACACATTATATGTGGAGGGCAAAAGACTTTTATTGTATTCCGGCGGCCAAACTGCTTTAAGTTGATTGACCTTATCAAGCAGATAGTAAAAGTTTCCGGGGATAAGAAAATCAAATTTTCGTTTATGAATACATGAATCCCGTAACTGTTCCCTTGTGGTATGGCTCAAACCCAGTAACCGAACTGCCGTATGTTTAAATAAATCCTCAGTTACAGGCTCTTCAAGTACCGGCCTGATAAACTGAGAGCCTTCTTCTCCTGACTTTTCTTTTAAAAGATTGTCAAGTATAATTTCGGCGAGTTTATCTACAGGTATGATCCTAAATGTGAAATCTATATATGTACCGCTGACAAGAAAAATCTCCAGGATATGCCAGATGGAATAATTGGCCGGACAAATTCCCTTTTCTTCAGAGCCTAAAACCAATGGGATATCATAAATACACCCGCTCATTCCCTGCCTGAAAGCATTGCTGATAATATGGTTGGCCACCCATTTAAAACCGGCATAACCAGACTGCCAGGCATTAGCATTCAGGTTTTCAAAATCTTCATCATCGGTAAAAAACCCGGCATTATAGGATGATGGATAATGCAAACTCTTAGGATATTCCGGATCACAGCAAAAAGACAACATGTGCTCCAGCTCCGGAAGCCATATATCCCTGAAGTGTCTGTATGGATAATGGTAAACGGGATTCATTGCCAGGTGAACCACGTATCCGCATGTTTTTCGCACCTCATTATAAGCCTCATTTTGCAATCCCATGTGCGGTTTACAAACATCGCCTGTATGTATAACATACAATGCATCCTTGAATTCCCCTAGTTCGGCAAAATTAAACGCATCCTGCATACGCCGGACTGCAGCATTTTTATCTTCTGCCCTGACCAGCAGATGGACAGGACCATTCCACTTTTCTCCGAGCAGTTTCACAAGATGAATTCCAACAAAGGAATTAGCCCCTGTAATAAATATTCCTGAACGGTAAGCGGATGAATCTGCGACTTTAATGTCCCTGATTTTTGAAATCAACGGTTCCTTTCTTATATCTTCTTTAGTGGGTTTCATTATGGTTTTTCTGTTATATATGATCTTTTAATAGCGTAAGTAGCTGGTCCCTGGCATCGGGTAATAAGGGGATGATATCCCCGTTTTCGAGCTTTACCGTATCGGGTTCTGTACCGGGAATCTGCGCGATATGATTAATATTAATGATATGTTTGAAATGAACCCGGATAAATCCCTGATCCTCCAGGTCGCGTGAGAGTTGATCCATTTCAGCATCAATATGTTCGGTATTGCCATTTCTGAAATGAACAGAAACGTCTTCAGTACCATACTCAAAGCGGATGATATCCTCAGCTTTATAAAAATGAATATGATCTTTGGCTGCAATTTTCATTGGATGTGATTTTGCATTATAAAATTACGGCCAACGCAGTGTCGGGTCAGGTTTACATTATTATTTGCAGGGAGTTATTTATTATTTGCAATACAAGAGCTCTACATCATTTCGAACAGCCGGAACAAATCATCCTTTTTACGTGTGGCGACCGGAACTTCCGAATGATCGTCCATCACGAGGTAACCACCATCGTTTTTGTCATAGCGAAGAATATGTTCCATGTTTACCAGGTGTGACTGGTGTGGTCTGAAGAATCCGGCATAGCCTAAAAGCTCGTCGTATTCCTTTAGCGGCTTCGATACGATGAGCTTCTGCCTGTCGCTAAGGTGAAATATGGTATAGTTTACATCGGCCTCACACCGGATTATCTGAGGCACGTTAACAATATGGATACTTTCAGCCGTTTTCAGTACAATTTTTTTCAGTTTGTCAAGGTTATGCAGCAAGGCATTAAGTTTCAGAGAATGGTCTTCCTTATTAATGGTGTCCTCAGCTTTTTTTACAGCATCGAGCAAATCTGACGCAGTAACAGGTTTAAGAATGTAATCAAGCGCACTGTATTTAAACGCCTTAACGGCATATTCCTCATGTGCAGTTATAAACACAATTTTAAAATCAATGGCATCAAAATGTTTCAGAATATCAAAACCGGAGCCGTCCGGCAAATTAATATCCAGCAAAACAAGATCAGGTTTTTTCGATTCTATGAGCTGCCATGCTGATTCTACATCACCGGCTTCGCCAACAACCATCAGATTCGCAGTACTCAATGCCAGAATATTCCGGATTGTTTCTCTTGCTTTAGGTTCATCATCTATAATTGCAATTCTCATCATATTGGTTAACCGGTTTTAAATTTACGGATTAATTACCTTTCAGAGGTAATGTAATTTCCACCAACGTGCCTTTTGCATGACCAAATTTATTGGTAAGATCTTCAATTCTGAAGTCAAACCTTTCCCTGTGTTTCCCTGAAAGCACCATCAAACGGTCCCTTGTAATCTGCATGGCCAGTGAAGCATGCTTATCTCCCGGCTTAAGTTTTTCCGAAGCATCCCTGCCAATTCCATTATCCTTAACCTCAATTCTGATCCGTTCCTTTCCTGAATTTATATACCTAATCTCCATCAATCCTTTTTCGGTTAAATGTCTTAATCCGTGTTCAATGGCATTTTCAATAAACGGCTGTGCAAACATAGGAGGTATCAGATATGCATCTGCATTCAGCGATTCATCCACCTTGAGTGTGTAGTTGAATTTATGATCAAACCGGAGCAGCTGAAGGTCAATGTAGGTTTGCATTGTTTTAATCTCTTTGGATAACGGCACAAACTCATGCCGGGAGTTTTCCAGTGTTAACCTTATAAGATCAGCAAATTTTGCCAGATAATCGCCTGCAAGCACCGGTTCCTTTTTATAAATATAACTCTGAATGGCGATAAGAGAATTAAAAATAAAATGTGGATTCATCTGGGATCGCAACAGTTGTTGCTCCAGCTCCATAGCCTTATGTTTCTCTTTCAGCTTATTCTGGACGTACAACAGGTAGCTGATAACAATAATCAGAATGATTACTGCCCCGAGCGCAAACAACATTCTGTTCCTTCGGCTCAGCTTCAATTCCTGCACCTGTGTTTGCTCTGTTAAAAGGCTGAGTTGCTGATCCTTTTTTTCAAGATTATGCCGGATCTCCAACTCTTTAATAGCCTTATATTTCTCGCTGTTGAATAAACTGTCTTTTAACTGCATTTCCTCCCTTGTGTAATACAATGCATCTTTATATCTCCCGGTCGTATCAAGGTAAGCCGACAATGCATGTCCGGTTTCAATCCTCAGATCCAACGCTCCTAGTTGTTTGGCTTCCTCATAAGCTTTTTGAAAATACGTTCCTGCTGTTTTAAAGTCCCCGCTAAGTAACGCTGCATTACCAAGCCTGCGTTTGGATTCCACTTTGCTTTTCCTGTCGTTTTTCTTTTCTGCAATATCCAGGGCTTTGATAAAATATTGTTTTGCCTCGTCCAGGTCATTTTCATGAAGGTATGTATCCCCTAATAAAAGATAACATTCATCCATCTCATGCTGATAGCCGGTTTCCTCATACAACTTCAGTGCCTGGAACAAATATTTCCTTGCTTCCGGATAGTCTTTCTGCATTATTTTTACGTAGCCTATATTCAGATTAATCACAATCTGACGAATCATATCATTAGCGGATCTCCCCAGATCCAGGGATTTGTTGTAATAATCCAGAGCCGGTTTATAATCCCGTTGTTTCTGGTAAATTTCACCTATATTCTGGTAACATGCAGCTAACCGACGATCGTGCTTTAATCGCTCCAGGGTTGACAAGGCCTCAAAATAATAACCTTGTGCAATGGTCAGAAATCCTTTCTCCTTGTAAACGTTGGCCATATTGATCTGGCAACTGACTATCCATGAGGAGTCTGAGGTATGTTTTGCCATATCCAAAGCAAGATCGTAGTAGGTTAGTGCCTTGTCATAATCTCCCTGGTTTTTATACACAATGCCAATCTCGCTGTTACATTCCGAAAGCAGATCTACATCATTAATTGCTGTAGCCACCTTTAAGGCTTTATTAAAGTTAACAAGCGCCTTGTCGTAATTATTCCGGTAGAAATATTCAATCCCCAATTCTATAAATGCCCTGAACTCAAACCGTTTGTAACGCAACAACAATTCCGGCCCGCTTCGTTTCATTTCATCCGAATCCTTCAGATTACTTTTTATCAGATCCAGTGCTTTTGAATAATAATGCACCAATGAGTCAGATGGTCCGTCAATGAATTGATTCCCTTTTTCAAATAATGAAATAACGATGGATGTATCAGAAATGAATCTGGTTTCCGGTTCAATACCATAAGAATATCTGCTGTTCAGTATAGATGCGATGAACAACCATAGTATTATAACAAACAGTCGGCTTGAACGCAAAAACATGTCGGAGAGTTTATACAAATATAGGGTAATTGAACCGATTGAAAGAACTCTTTCTCAGGGTTTAAGCATAAAAAAGGATGTTCAAAAGACAAATAAAAATATTTTGAACTTATTATTTGTACGCAATCCTTCTTTTACCCCTCCAAACCTTTCCGTCAGCTGACGGAAGGCTTTAAGTCCCCTTTAGGGGATTTAGGGGTAATTTTGTAAAAACTACTTACAATCCGTAAGTAAAGATAATTCTGTTATCACTTTTCGAACATCCTTTTTTTATGCTCCTCATCCTGCGGACGTCGGGATACGACCTACGGATTAATCAGTAAATTTCTTAATCAATGCATCAATACTGCCCCGGGTTACAATATCTTCAACATATTTGCGTTTTTTTTGATTTTTAATATGATTCTCGATTTGCAATACAACTCTTCTGGAATCACCTACTTCAAAGAAAGAGATTAGCTCCCAGGGACGATACTTACTCGTGAATTTATTTGCAGTCGAATTATTATGTTGATATAGCCTCTGTTCAATATTACCGGTGGAACCTACATAATACTTATCTGCTGATTTGGAATACAAAATATATACGTAATACATTTTCTTAGATTTTGGGCTATAACAAAAAAGGATGCCCTTTCGAACATCCTTTTCGCTGCTCCTCATCCCGACGGACGTCGGGATACGACCTACGGATTAATCAGTAAATTTCTTAATCAATGCATCAATACTGCCCCGGGTTACAATATCTTCAACATATTTGCGGCTTTTTTGCTTTTTAATATGCTTTTCGATTTGCAATGCAACTCTTTTGGAATCTCCTACTTCAAAGAAAGACATAAGCTCCCAGGGGCGATACTTACTCGTGAATTTATTTACTGCCGAATTATTATGTTGATATAGTCGCTGTTCAATATTACCGGTGGAACCTACATAATACTTATCTGCTGATATAGAGTATAAAATATATAGGTAATACATATCCTCAGGTTTTAAAAAACAAAAAAGGATGCTCTCTCGAACATCCTATTTTTATGCTCCTCAGGTAGGACTTGAACCTACGACCTACGGATTAACAGTCCGCCGCTCTAACCAACTGAGCTACTGAGGAATTTATTTATTACCTTGTGCTTTTCTTTAAAAGCGATGCAAAACTAAAAGGATTTGTTTAATTATGCAATATATTTGCAAAAATATTTTTAAAAATAATTTTCAATGAAAAAAGTACTTGGATTAGGGAATGCGCTGGTGGATATCATGCTTCCGAACAGTGAAGAAAAGTTATTGAATGAGCTCGGCTTGGGCAAAGGCAGCATGACACTAATTGATAATGAAACACTGATTAAAATTGATAGTCTCACCGCTTCATTATACCAGACCAGGGCAACAGGAGGCTCGGCAGCCAATACCATAAACGGTTTATCGAAACTGGGCATTGAGACCGGTTTTATCGGGAAAGTCGGCAAAGATGAAATAGGTACTTTTTTTGAATCCGATCTGATCAACAATAAAGTCAAAAGTCACCTCCTGAAATCAGATACGCCTGCCGGCAGGGCATTCGCATTTGTTACGGCTGATTCAGAGCGAACATTTGCCACTTATCTGGGAGCTTCTATAGAGATGAAACCGGAAGATCTGAATAAAGACTGGTTTTCAGATTATGATTATTTATATGTGGAAGGCTATCTTGTTCAGGATCACAACCTGATTGAGACCGGGATGAAACTGGCAAAGGAAGCCGGACTTAAAATTGTATTGGATCTGGCAAGCTATAATGTGGTGGAAGCCAACAAGGAATTCCTGGCTAAACTGATCACTAATTATGTGGATATCGTATTTGCCAACGAAGAAGAAGCCCTATCATTTACAAGCCTTGCTCCTGAAGCAGCGCTGAATGAGTTGGCAGAGAAAACTGAAATTGCTATAGTAAAAACAGGAGCGAAAGGTTCTTTAATTGCTCAGAATAAAACAACAACTAAAGTTGATCCTATAAA
The DNA here is from genome assembly GCF_042436675.1 of Quyinboa ferrireducens. Lineage (NCBI taxonomy): Bacteria > Pseudomonadati > Bacteroidota > Bacteroidia > Bacteroidales > Quyinboaceae > Quyinboa > Quyinboa ferrireducens. The sequence continues at coordinate 288,643 of NZ_JBHMVA010000005.1, forward strand.
AGTTAACCCCATAGACACAACCGGAGCCGGAGATCTGTATGCAGCAGGATTCCTTTTCGGACTGATCCACGGGTATTCACCAGCCGAATGTGGCAGAGTGGCATCAGTGCTTTCAGGGAATGTAATAGAGGTTCTGGGAGCCAAAATGGACGAAAAACGTTGGGATGCCATCAAAGAAGTGTTGGCCCTTTCATAAATATTAAGGTTCGAACGAAGAAAAGTGAAAAAATAATGCACCTTAACAGATTGTGTTAAATTTCATTAAGCACAGGACCCACATAAACCACATAGTATTATTTTAGTTGTCTGATAACATAGTAAAATTCGAGTAGAATGAAATTTATGAAGAAAAGAAACATTGCTATTGCTGCTGTTTTGGTAGTAGTAGTTGCATTTTTCGGATTTAACAGCGACAAACGGAATTTTGAGATTGCCAAGAATCTCGATATATATTATTCTCTTTTCAGGGAACTTGATCTGTTTTATGTTGACTCCATAGAACCGGAAAAGTTGATAAAAACCAGTATTGATGATATGCTGGAGCAACTGGATCCTTATACAGTTTATATCCCCGAAAAGGAGATGGCTGATTTTAAATTCATGACAACGGGTGAGTATGGAGGAATTGGATCGCTTATTTCACAACGTGACGGTTACGTTATGATTTCTGATCCTTACGAAGGTATGCCGGCTGAAAAAACCGGACTTAAAGCAGGTGATCTTATCATGGAAATTAACGGACAGAAAATGAAAGGCAAAAAGGTTTCTGATGTAAGTGATATGCTGAAAGGAACGCCGGGAACTTCTTTTCATATTACCGTGAAACGTCCGGGAGAAAACAAACCGCTGGAATTTGATATCACACGCGAAAAGATCACGATCAATCCGGTTCCGTACTATGATATTCTCAAGGATGATATCGGTTATATCAGGCTGACAAACTTTACAGACAAAGCATCCGATGAAACCGAAAAAGCTTTACTTGACCTTAAAGCCAGAGGAGCAAAAGCTATTGTACTTGATTTAAGATCAAACCCTGGTGGTATTCTTGATGAAGCCGTTAATATTGTCAACCTCTTTGTCCCGCGTGGTGAGGAAATTGTATCAACCCGTGGTAAAGTTGATGACTGGGATAAGGTTTATAAAACAACAAACGATCCGGTTGATCCGGATATACCATTGGCCGTACTGGTAAACAGTAATTCTGCTTCTGCTTCAGAGATTGTAGCGGGTGCTATCCAGGATCTGGACCGTGGTATTATTGTTGGATCGCGAACATTTGGAAAAGGTCTGGTTCAAACTACACGACCATTAAGTTATAAAGGACAGCTGAAAGTAACTACAGCCAAATATTACATCCCAAGCGGACGTTGTATTCAGGCTCTTGATTATTCACACCGTAATCCTGATGGCAGCGTGGGACGTGTTCCTGATTCATTAATATCAACGTTTAAAACCAAGAACGGACGAACCGTAAAAGATGGTGGAGGTATATTACCGGATGTAAAATCCGAGTTTGACCGTCCGGGAAATGTCACTATCGAACTGATTCGTGATTATATTATCTTCGATTATGCCACACAGTATGCCAATAATCATAAAAGCATACCATCACCGGAGAATTTTACATTCAGTGATGCTGACTACAATAACTTTATCACTTATGTGAAAAGTAAGGATTTCGATTATGAGACTAAGAGTCACGAACAACTTGAAAAACTTAAGAGTACCGTTGAAGCAGAGGGATACAATAAAATATCCCAGGAAGAAATAGACAAACTCGATTCTCTGCTGAAGCCTGATCTGGACAAAGATCTGAATGTATTTAAGAAGGAAATTAAGGATCTGATTGCTCAGGAAATTGTTAAACGGTACTATTACCAGAAAGGAGAAGCCAAAGTAGCCCTGAAAGATGATGTTATACTGGATAAAGCAATTGAAACCATTCAGAATGGCAAAGATTACAGGAAAATACTGGCTATAGCAGAATAAACATACCAACACTATAAAATATAAAAACCCTGGCGTTTGCCGGGGTTTTGTTTTCTTCTAACATGGAGAAATCATATTTTAGATCATCCTATAAATCCTTATTTATGAGTTCAATTAAAATCGTATTAAAAGCATTTACCTTTTCCATTAATGGAGCAACATCTGCTTCACTAAAATCTACAAAGTCTGCATAATCACTCTCTTGTCTCCAGTCTATCAGTTGCGAATAAAGTCTGCCATAATCAACGTTAATCTTTTTGGTTTTAATAAAAAGTTGCAAAAATTTTGTTTTCAAGCCATCATGAGATTTAGCCGTAATTCCATGTTTCATCATCAAAGCACCTACCAGCTGAAATGAAGAATAATACAAGCGATTAACGCAGGAACGCCATCTTTTATTTTCGAACAACAATTGAGCATCCTGATATATTTCTTCTGCTCTTTTAATGCGATAATTTATATAATCTTGTTTAGCATCCATCATGTTAACCTGACTCCCTCACTTTGAATATTTTTATATAACGGAGTTTCTGCGTATTTTGAGTTCCATTCAAACTTTGAGAATACAAGGGTTGAGATTGGTTGTCCAATTTCCAATTCCAGATCAAACATCTCATCACGGTATTTTTTCTCTACCAATCTGGATTGCTTTTCCTGATCTATTAAAATCAAAACATCCCAGTCAGAATCGCCCCTTGCGTCTCCACGGGCATGTGATCCAAATAATATAACCTCAGCTCCCGGATCTTTTTCCCTTATCCGAGAACTAATCATCTTTGCAATATTTGAATCTCTCATTGTCATAACTACAAATTTAAATCATTTTTTAACGAACACAACCCATTTCAATCTAACATCTTTATTAATAGGTTGCCTTTTTGTGTACATTTGTTACCATCGCAAACATGAATCATAACTATATCGTTGATGTACTAATCCCGGTTCCGGTAAACGAACCTTTCAGCTATCTCATCTCAGAAAAACCTGATAATTTGATTGGCTGCAGAGTTATTGTGCCTTTTGGGAAGCGCAAACACATAACCGGAATTATAATTGGGATCAAAACAGAAAACGAGACGAATTATACGCTGAAAGAAGTCACGGAACTTCTGGATGAACTACCAGTCATTTCATTAAATGATCTTAAATTCTGGCAGTGGATTGCAAGCTATTACATGTGTACCATTGGCGAAGTAATGCTCGCCGCACTTCCCGGAGGTTTACTGGTTGAGAGCAACAGCATCCTCACCCTGAACCATGACTTTGAATCGGATACACGATTCGAGGGCAATGAAGCCAAAATATACGAGTGGCTGACCGCCAACAAAAAGGGAGAACTCAAAAAGATTGAAAAGTCGCTTGGCATTAAAAACACATTTCATTCAGTAAAAAAGTTACTGGATTCTTCTGCTGTAGTTCTTGAGGAAAATGTAAAAGAACGGTACAAAACGAAAACAGAAACCTTTGTCACCGTTGCTGATATGTTTAAAGATGACGACGTACTCGAAGCATTTTTCAGTTCCTTATCCAGAGCCCCGGTTCAGGAACAGCTTCTGATAAGTTATTACAGCCTGAGTGAAGAAGAGAATGATCCGTTTGTTCCCAGGCAACAGCTCACAAAAGGAGGACGATATACTGCCTACAAAGCGTTGCTTAAGAAAGGCGCTTTTGTAGAGCACGAAATAGAAATCAGCAGGTTGGAAGAAAAAATTCCGGTTGTTGAACCGAATCCATTAACCCCATGGCAAACAGAAGCATTTAACTCCGTAAAATCGCAATTTGAGGACAAGTCTGTCGTTTTGCTTAAGGGCGCTTCAGCCAGTGGCAAAACGGAAATCTATATTCACCTGATCAAAGAACAAATAGAACAAGGCAAACAGGTTTTAATGCTGGTCCCCGAAATCAGTTTAACGACACAGCTTAGCAAACGGTTAAAAAGGGTTTTCGGATCACAAATGGCCATCTTCCATTCCAAATTCAATTTTGATAAACGTACGGAACTCTGGAAACGCATCTCAAAAGATTCGCCCGTTTCGCTCGTTCTTGGTGCCCGGAGTGCCCTGTTTCTTCCTTTCGAAAACCTCGGACTAATCATTATTGATGAAGAACACGAACGAAGTCTGAAACAACAGGACCCTGCTCCACGCTACCTTGCACGCGATGCAGCCGTAATGCTGGCTGATATGCTTAAAGCCAAAGTATTGCTTGGAAGTGCAACCCCATCAGTAGAAAGCATTCACAATGCTCAAACAGGCAAATATGGGTTTACAGAACTTACTCAACGTTTTGGAAATGCCACTGCTCCGGAGATTAAAATTGTAGATCTAACGCAATCTTACAAAAAGAAAAAAATCAGACATCATTTTTCGTATGAGCTGATTGATGCAATGAAAGAAAGTCTTGAGGCTGGCAAACAAATTATTCTGTTTCAAAACAGACGGGGTTATGCCCCAATTATTGAATGCCGTGCCTGTGGTTGGGTTCAGAAATGCAAAAGCTGCGATGTACCTATGACCTGGCATTTCGACAAACACCTGATGGGCTGCCACTACTGCGGGTCAACACGTAACGTTATCCGCGTTTGCCCCTCGTGTGGAGAAGAAGCACTCATGAATAAAGGATTCGGCACTGAAAAAGTGGAAGAAGAAATTAAGGCTATCTTCCCCGATGCCATTACCAAACGTTTCGATGCAGATACCACGGGTGGGTTAAAAAAAATGGAAAAACTTCTGAGTGAATTTGAAGAGGGTGAAATAGATATTCTGGTTGGAACCCAGATGATCTCACGTGGACTGGATTTCGATAATGTTGGCCTTGTCGGTGTATTAAATGCCGATAATCTGCTGAACTTCCCCGAATTCAGGGCGTCAGAAAGAGCGCTGCAAATGTTGATCCAGGTTTCAGGGCGTGCGGGCAGGCGTGCAGAACAAGGTAAGGTGCTGATCCAGACGCATCAACCGGATCATCCTGTGATTCGTACATTGACGAACGGTGAATTCATGGCTTTTATTGAATCAGAACTTGAAGAACGTCAACTGTTCAAATATCCACCTTTCAACCGGGTTATCGACGTTGTTCTCAGGCATTCCAACCAGGAGGTACTTCACCATGCAGCCCAAACTTTTGCCCAAATCATCCGAAAAGACTTAGGCGCTCGTATTCTGGGCCCTGAAGTCCCGGCCATAAGCAAAATAAAAGGAATGTACCAGGAACGTATTCTGGTTAAATCTCAAAATCCGGGAGAACTAAAACGGATCAAAAACGTTTTATCGGAAGGAATGCATTTGACCTTAAAACAGAACAATATCCCCCAAACGATCAAATTTATTTTTGATGTTGATCCAAACTAAATCAGAACAAAAACAAAACATAATATGAATATCCTATTCGTCTGTCTTGGTAATATTTGCCGCTCACCCAGTGCCGAAGCTGTGTTTAATGGGGTGATCCGAAAAGAAGGGCTGGACCATTTATTTCATGTGGACTCCGCAGGTACTATGGCTTATCACGCTGGTGAAAATGCCGATGCCCGTATGCAGAGCCATGCCATTAAACGCGGTTATAACCTTACCAGCATCTCACGTAAAATTCAACCGGAAGATTTCGAAACTTTTGATCTGATTGTTGCCATGGATAATGCCAACTTCAGAGATTTAAAACGTATGGCTCCGGACAAAGACGCAGAAAACAAAATCGTAAAAATGACCGACTTTAGTCAGGAACATAACTATAGCGAAGTACCTGATCCGTATTATGGCGGTGCTGCCGGCTTCGAGTTGGTACTTGATCTTCTGGAAGACTCCTGTAATGGATTGTTACGATATGTTCAAAAGAAAAAGCTGGTCGGTGAATAATTTATTATCATGAAGATTCTGAATTCCGAAATAATAGAAGAGCGCTCTCTCGGAGGAGGATGTATTGCCAATGCCAGAAAGGTGAAACTTGCAAACGGCATGACGGTATTTGTAAAATCCGGCACCAGTCCGGAGTCGTTTCGTCTCGAAGCCAATGGACTGAAAGAACTGACGAAGGCAAAAGCAATCAAAATACCGGAAGTTCTGCATTTTGATTCAGAGATGCTGGTTACTGAATATATTGAGCAGGGATCAAAAAAGCGGGACTTTTTCGAAACATTTGGACAACAGTTTGCACGGTTACATCAGTTTCATGCATCGGAATACGGTTTTTTTGAAGATAATTATATAGGAGCCACAGCACAATCGAACCTGGCCAAAGGAGAAGAAAGAACCGACTGGCTTACATTTTTTTTCAATAAGCGACTGAAATTCCAGTTTGAGCTGGCACTTTCCAATGGCTATGGTGACAGCAGATTTCAGAAGCTATTTTCAAAACTGGCTGATAAACTTCCTGAGATTATTGGCGAAAGCGCAGAGGAACCAGCTCTGTTGCACGGCGATTTATGGGGAGGAAATTACATGGCCGATCCTGAAGGCTATCCGGTTTTGATTGATCCTGCAGTCTATTATGGTCACCGGGAAGCAGACCTTGCCATGACAAAACTGTTCGGTGGTTTTAATCCTGACTTCTACACTGCCTATAATGCTGAGTATCCCTTAAAAGAAGGATGGGAATACCGTGAAAATATCTACAAACTCTACCATATTTTAAACCACCTTAATCTATTCGGTTCCGGGTATTATACACAGGCTGTTCATCTGATGAGTTATTATGTATAACCGACATAATAAGTATCAACAAAAAAAGCCTTCCAGATTACTCTGAAAGGCTTTTCTATAAAATGGCGGCGACCTACTTTCCCACAATACGCAGTATCATCGGCGCTATTGGGCTTAACTTCTCTGTTCGGAATG
>NZ_JBHMVA010000006.1:0-220974 GCF_042436675.1 Quyinboa ferrireducens
GCTTTAGAAAATCACTGTTTAATAAATCTTTTTTATCCATTGTGTGTCCTCTGATTTGTCAAAGTTATCTCCGATTTTTTTAACGAGCCTGATATGGCTCAAAAAATCAGGATAACTTTTCCTCATTTACACACTTTTCAGGATGCTACCTAAAAAAATGTAGCCTGAGAATTTTTTCTTTTTTGCACATTATCAATTTTTATATTATTTTCATTTATAATTATTCTAACATTTTATTTTTTATGAAAAAGTTGCTGTTTAACGCTTTATTTAGCATTCTATTTTTATGCCTAAATTCTAATGTATATTCACAACATCTTAAAATTTCATCTCAAATTCTGTCAACGACTTTTACTGATGATGTTTTTTCCTACAATCGTAATGAATCTGGAGTTCCAACATTTCATTTATCTTATGGATTAACGTATGGTGCAAGAGTTTCAAGTAATTTTGGATTGGACGTTGGATTACTGGTGTCAAACAATGGTCAAAAACGACAAAATAACAAAACCGGCTCTTACAGGATTTATAAATTAACTTATCTAAAATTGCCTCTTAGACCATATTATGAGTTTAAGAATTTAAAACACCCTAATTTTACTCCTCGTATTTCATTTGGCCCTGAAATTAATTTCTTGATTAATTCAAGAGTTACAGAGTATCTAACAACAAATAATAATGGTACAGATGAAGAAATTGACTTATCTTATGGAACACTTGATGGAGTTATAGATGTAGGCATGCAGCTTGGAGCATATATTAAAGTTAGTCAAAAAACGTCCCTCTATATTGGCTTAGTATTTGAAAGGTCTATAACCCCTCCTTTGGAAGAATCTGAGTTAGTATTTAGTTTTTCCGGACAACGAGAAACACAAACCTTAAGTTCTAAATTTACAAACTTCGGACTTGAACTAGGACTTTCATGGTAAAAGCAATTATTAATTATAAACATTAAACAAATAAATTTGCTACCGTTTCCCTTTAAAAAAATCTATTAGCAAGTCCGCACACTCATTTTCAAGTACGCCGCCTTTTAGTACTGTTTTGGGATGAAGCAGTTGGTTCCCGATTTTTGTGAAGCCACGCTTTTCATCGTAAGCGCCAAAAACCACTCTTGAAATCTGTGCCCAGGAAAGGGCTCCGGCACACATTACACATGGCTCAAGTGTTACATAAAGCGTACAGTCGTTCAGGTATTTACCGCCCAGAAAATTTGCAGCGGCAGTAATTGCTTCCATTTCGGCATGTGCCGTAACATCGTTCAGCGTTTCGGTATGATTAAATCCACGGGCAATAATCCGGTTATTCATAACGATAACCGCACCAACCGGCACCTCTTCTGCATCCTGGGCACGTTTGGCTTCGGCCAGCGCTTTCTGCATAAAATATTCATCGGAGAAAAGTTCAGCCATTGGATCAGCGTTTTACAATCATACGATCCATTTCTTCCTCATCGAAAAGCGTGGGATAATCCAGTTCGAATTTGTAAATAAGCTTTGAAAATATGGACTCACGGATGAAGCTTGATTTATTACGTACTCCATAATCAGAGCAAAAGCGGGTAAACGATTTCATCTCTTCCTCATTCAGCATGAAAGAGATTCGGTGCTTTCTTTTTAGCGTTTCGCGTTTACGGTCCATATCTGTTTCAAACTTATTAATTTCCTATTTATACAGCTAATAATTAACCTTTTGCTTATTCACAAAATATGAACGTAACCCGTAATCAATCACCTATTTAAGTCTCTCAATTAATTCTTCTGATGAAACCAGCGTCTGTTCACCGGTTTCCATATTCTTCAGTGTGAATTTTCCGGCTTCCATTTCAGATTCTCCGGCAAGAATCACAAACGGAATAGCCTTACGGTTGGCATAAGTCATTTGTTTCTTCATCTTTGCATCATCCGGATAAAGCTCACAGTTTACACCAGCAGCCCTCAGTTTCCGAAGGCCGTTCAGACAATATGCAGCCTCTTTATGACCAAAATTTATGAATAAAACTTTTGTAGATGCCGAAGTTTCTTTCGGATATGCATCAAGCTGATTCAGCACATCATAAATACGATCTGCTCCGAATGAAATCCCTACACCGGAGACACCCGGCAAACCAAAAATGCCGGTGAGGTTATCATAACGTCCTCCACCACATATCGAACCGATTTCCACATCGTTGGCTTTTACCTCAAAAATAGCACCGGTATAATAATTCAGACCACGGGCGAGCGTCAGATCCAGTTCAACCGGAAGCGTTAGATTCAATCCGTTGATCCATGAGAATATCTCTTCCACCTCATCCACACCTTTCATGGCTGTTTCAGATCCCGACAAAACTTTTCTCAACGTATTTATTTTTTCATCGGCTGAACCGGACAACAAAATGATCGGTTGCAGTTTTTCAATGGCCTCATCCGAAACGCCTTTCGACTGCAACTCCCTGTTGACATTCTCCAAACCTATTTTGTCCAGTTTGTCAATGGCAACGGTGATATCCACAATCTTATCCGCTTCACCAATCACTTCTGCAATGCCAGACAATATTTTACGGTTGTTCAGTTTTACCGTCACATTCACATCAAGTGCACCAAATACATCACTGATAATCTGGATCAGCTCCACCTCGTTCAGCAACGATTCGGATCCAACTACATCCACATCACACTGGTAAAATTCGCGGTAGCGTCCTTTTTGAGGTCTGTCAGCACGCCATACAGGCTGAATCTGGTACCGTTTAAACGGAAATGATATCTCACTCTGGTGCTGTACCACAAAACGGGCAAAAGGGACCGTTAAATCGTATCGCAGACCTTTTTCTGTTATCTCATTGGCCAATGCCAGAGAATCTTCTCCTCCTTTGACATCATCATTTACCTTATTCAGAAAATCGCCTGAATTTAAAATGCGGAACAACAGTTTGTCTCCTTCCTCCCCGTATTTTCCAAGTAAGGTGGACAGGTTCTCCATAGCCGGTGTTTCAATAGGCAGATACCCATACCGTTGAAAAACTGAACGTATTGTATCAAAAATATAGTTCCTGCGAACCATTTCTTCGGGGATAAAATCTCGTGTACCTTTAGGAATGGAAGGTTTTTGTGCCATTTATTGTTTATTTACTGAATATCATCTTGAGTGCTGCAAGCAGCATAAAAATTCCAAATAGTTTCCGTAACACTCTGTCGGGTATATTTACAGAAATCAATGACCCCAAATAAGCTCCCACGACAAAAATAAGGCTGAGGATTATTGCATTTCTCCAGTTAACATAGCCCATTCTGGAATATTTTAGCGCGGCGAGGATTCCTATTGGCGGAATCATTATCGCCAGGCTGGTCCCCTGCGCTTCATGCTGTGAATAACCCAGGATGAAAATCAATGCAGGTACAATTAATACGCCACCACCAACTCCTAAGGTTCCGCTTAAGATGCCTGCAAGCAAACCGATGGCCAGTAATATTAAAAGTTCTGACATCCTCATACAGAATTTTGTGCAAAAATAGTCAAGATTATTTATAAATCAGAATCAAACATATTTCCTTAAGCTAAATTAAGTGAACATGTCAAGAATAAACATATTTCTTTATTCTAACCTCCTGAGTTTCCGGGTAAACCCATATTAAACCTGGCTCAATTAAAGAAATTAAGGCTCATACGTTAAAAAATCTTTAATTCACTGCGAAATTTACATATTTTCAGCTAATTTTGATTTCCTAACTGAAAGAATAGCAGGATATGAAAAAATTCGGACGTACTCCCATTTTATTGACTCTCATCGTATTTACCTCATCTTTAGTTGCTCAGACACTTAGTCCCAAAATAGCGTTTTCGGAAACAGAACACGACTTGGGAAACATTAAGGAAGACGGTGGAAAGGTAGAAACCGTTTTTGAGTTTCGTAATCTCGGACAGGAACCCTTGATGATTAAAAATGTAACGTCATCCTGTGGATGTACCACACCAACATATTCAAAAGAACCAATTCTACCTGGCAAAAGCGGCCAGATCAGGGCGGTTTTCGATCCGATGAACAGACCAGGTAAGGTACTGAAACATGTCAGCGTGTATACCAATGCAAGTCCTGAACCGGTAGTACTTACACTAACCGGAAACGTTGAAAAGAAAGAACCGACCATATTAGATAAGTACCCTTACAGCTTTGGCAATGTCCGGTTGAACAAGTCACATGTGTCATTTCTTAAAATGAACAAAAATGAAGTAAAAGAGTCTACTGTTAGTATTATAAATACAAATCAGTCGAAGCCTGTTAAGATAGAATTCATTCGTGTACCGGAATTCATTACAGTTACAACTGAGCCACAGATATTGCAACCCAATCAGAAAGGATTGATACATATAAAATATGATGCATCAAAAGCTAAGGACTGGGGATTTATACTGAGTGGCATCTACATGAAACAGAATGGTCAGGTGGATTACAATCATAAGTTATCGGTAAGTGTTACCATTGAAGATGACTTTACAAAACTGACCCCACAGGAGCGCGCCCAGGCACCTGATATCGTTTTTGAAAATACCACATTTAATTTCGGCACAATAAAGCAGGGACAAAAAGTGGAATATGAATTCCCGTTTTCAAATACAGGAAAATCGAACCTTATCATAAGAAAAGTAAAAGCTTCCTGCGGTTGTACTGCTATAAAACCGGAAAAAACAGTAATTGGCGCTGGGGAGAACTCTTCAATTAAGATTGAATTTGATTCAAGGGGAAAATCGGGCAGACAATATAAAACGGTTACAGTAATCACAAATGCACCCAATCACCCAACAGTTGTTCTTAAAATTATCGGAACTGTAAATTAGAATAGTAAAGATAAAAATCTACGTGATCGTTTTTCACACTATGTGGGAGAAGCGATAAATAGCTACTTGCATTTAAATTTCCGTCATATTGCAATAAAAGAAACTCAAATTACCTAAAACGCGAAGAAGTTGCAAAGAGGCGTACATGTCATATTCTGACAAATAAAAACTGAATTGGATTTAAAGTTTTTTCTCAACCGTAGGAGCAGGAAGTGGATCCGGTTTAAAAATTTCCCAGGGCGTAAACGGTCGTTCATTTATGCGCCATTTAAAATTCTCAAGCGTAAGTTGTGCCTGTGTCACCTTGGTTGGGTCCAGTATTTGCCCTACGGGTTTTGGGGACATAATGACCTTCTCAATTTTATTCCCCTTCATATAAATTGTCAGATATGGACTCTCGGCTTTATTGATACCCACAATATATGGCCCATCAATCAGATAATAAAGACTTTCTGTATTCCCGTCCACATATATTTTACGTAACATATTTCTCTCTATGTATCCGCTTATTTTTTTACCTTTTATCTGGTTGAACCGGATGGAATCCACACGCGAAATTAAAAAGGCATCGCCAACCATATCTATCTGCTCTACATGGTCATTTTTGCTGATCACATGTATTTCATCTCCTGTCATCTGGTTATTAAGCGACCACATAATCGGGTTTTTATACATGTTTATCACCGAATCGTAAGTAGAATAGACAATAGAGTCACACTTCCCCTGAATATCAAATCTGAAGAATTTTACGTTATGATACGCCTTCATCAACCTGAAATCATTGGTGTCCGGTTCAAACGATAAAGTATCAGCATGTAGAAACAATGAATCAAATCCGGAATACTGAACAAATAATGCGGAATCCGTTACAAAGGCATAATCCGTTGCTTCAGTAAATGTTCCACGCTTTCCTTTTATCTTAATTTGTTGTAATGTATCAGTAATAACGACCCATTTAAAGGCTTCGCCCTTTTTGTCTGTTCCGTCATATACCAGATGTTCACCTTCGATTATTTGTGCACCTTTTTGTATAAACGAGTTGTGCTTCAATTCTGAATAATTGTTTCTGGGATCATGCCATCCATCCTCTGAATACAGATGTACGCTATCCGTGTATATATTGGTTGGCCCCAAAATCGAAATAATCTCTGTATTGGTATCGTACAACAGCGTATCGGTAAAAATATCCGAGCCTGAAGTTTTTACTTTTACGTCGTTTTTAAAATTTACAATCCCTGTATTAACAAAGTAATATCCTTTAATACTGTTCAGTACAAAAGACGTATCGGTAACAGTTCCTCCATCAAAATAAAATCCGATATCGGTATTCAGATCATAGTCCAGCTTTTCCGTTTCTATAGTAAGCTGGCTGTTATTATTTATCAGTTTTACGTTCCGTCTTAATCTGGCCAATTTGGTATTGCCATCATACAACAGTTCATCGCCATAAATATTAATGCTGTCTGCCTTTATAATATGGACATTCCCGTATGCATTGAACGCATTTTTTTCAGTAAACTGACGGGCACTGTCACAATACATGGTGGCATCACCATCTTCAAATGATACATTTCCAATCAGGTCTCTAACACCGGGATTATTGATTTTATCTTCTACCCACCGATCACAATATTTCAGTGTAACCATCTTACTTTTACCATCTTTCTTCTGGGCAAAAGAGACGGATATTACAAACAAAAACAATGTAATAATCAGATGTCTGAGACTCATTTGCAGGTTGGTATTATTTTACCCAGCCAGGGTATTCGAATTCACAGTTTCTCCATTTTTCATCAATGGAAATATACGTATCCAGCTGTTGTTCCTTAACCCACTCTTTCAGCTTTTCTTCTTTCTTCTTAGCCAGAACCTCTTCCTTTAAAACCTGATAATCATCTTTTAAGTTTGCCTTGTGTGCGTCAATTCTGGATTTAAGTTTGATGATCAGGTAAACCTCCTGTCCCGTTTTCTCAATAATCATCTTAAAAGGCTGCGAAATGCTGTCTACCTGAAGTGTCTGTACCGTTTTAGCTATTTCCTGTGGAAGTTGGGTTATTTCAAATTTTGATGCGCCTGTAGCCGGATTTGCCATTAGTCCACCATTACTTCTTGTTGCATCATCTTCTGAATAATACAACGCGGCTTTTTCAAAATTGAATTTCCCTTCATGAATAAAATCTGTGATACTATCCAGACGTAGAATCGAATTTTGCCTTGCTGAATCAGAAATTTGTGGTTTCAGCAATATGTGCCTCACATTTACACGGTTTCCTGTACGTTCTATCAACTGCATGATATGAAATCCATACTCTGTCTCTACCACTTTTGATACTTTTTTCGGATCACGAAGGTTAAATGCCACATTGGCAAACTCAGGAACCAGCTCCCCTCTTCCGAGTAAACCAAGTTCACCACCTCTTCTTGCACTTAATTTATCCTGAGAATATAAGATTGCCAGTGTACTGAAGTCAAAACCGTTGTTTACACGATCACGAAACTCCCTTAACTGAGCCTTAACTCTTTCTATTTCTTTCTTCTCAATTTTTGGCTTCACCTCAATTTTCTCTACTTCATACTGAGCCGGAATAACCGGGATACTGTCTGAAGGAAGACTATTGTAAAACTTACGAATTTCGGAAGGTGTTGTTGTTATGTTCTCTGTAAGCTTTTTCTGCATCTGACGCGTAAGATCCTCTTCACGCATTACGTCACGAAGATTCTCCTTAATCTGTATAATCGATTTATCAAAATATTCCTCCAGTTTTTCCTTTGAACCGATTTGAGAGATGTAATAATTTATTTGTCTGTCAACGCTCTCAATAATATCTGATTCACTGACTTCCAGACTGTCCAGTTTGGCCTGATTCAGCAACAACTTCTGAATCATCCTGTCCTCAAGCAGTTTACATTTCAGATCTCCGGTATAGGATACACCCTGCGCCTGCAGCCTTTTAAACTGTTCCTCAATATCAGATTTTAATATCGGGTCAGCACCGACAACAGCAATAACTTCATCAACTACATTGTCCTGTGCCTGAAGTGTCATCAAGCCAAAGAGCAGTCCCAGGGTAATAAAGAGTTTATTTATCTTCATAATATATTACTTTCTTATTTTCAATTGCCTCATTTAAAATATCTCTTTTGAATGTGGCAATATATTCCAGTCGTTTTTTATGCTGCAGAATCTTAACAATTTGTGGTTGCACATAGATGAGTGGTGCTGTTTCTCCTGCATCCTTTTCATCAAACACCACGAGATAGTACCTCGATAACGAATCTGACTGCTCAATAGTTACACCCTTTTTGAGCGCACTTTTATTCAGCACATCAGGCAGATACTTTTCAAGTACCGATGCCGGCAACCATTTTTCGGAAAAGTCTTCATATTTGGAGGCATTCTGAAAGCAATAATCTTCAAGCTCCAGTAAGTCCTCTTCCGTCCTGTCTTTCATCCAGGATTTTAAATCATCAATACGTGGAGCATCCAACGGAATTTGTAAAAAAATGCCGTTAATGATCTCTTCATTCAGCTTAAAATTCTCAGGGTTGCGGTTATAGAACTCTGCTATTTCAGCTTCACTGATTTCAGTAGAGGCTTTCTGATCTACCAGGAGTTCCATGTACTTGCTAACAATAAGAGAATTTCTGTAATCCTCCACCATCTTCTCAATGGAAGGATTAGTGCCAACATTAAGTTTTGCCTTTTGAAGGATCAGCTCTTTGTTAACCCACTCCTGAATATATCTGTCCACAATATCGGCACTGTCAGTCGCTTTTGTATTTTGTGGGACCAGTGTTTCTATATCCGATTTTCTGAGTACTTTATCATACACTTTCACAATAACATCACCAGATGCTTCGGGTTCGTTATTGCAGGAATAAAATGCTGTAGCAATAATTAACAAAACAAACCATTTCCCAATATCATTTAAAATGGTTTTATTTATCACCGGCCACTTCTTTTAGTACACTTTTATTGACCTTTATCTTGTATTTCTTTTTGAGCGATTTAACCCATTTATCTTCCAGCTCATTCTGATAATCTGAAGTTACTGCACCACGACATTCATTCAGCTTTTTAAGTTCGCCAGCCGGATACGTTTTTCCATCTACGAACACTACCGGAAATTTCTTGTCTGGTTCAACCTTTTCACCATCCCATATAAACTGGTCTACCAATTTATTCTGCCCTTTCGTGAATGAACCCGGTTCGTACTTAAATTTCAGTTTCTTTTCGTTCAGTTTTTTAAATGCATCACGGATTGGCATATTCTCTGCCAGCAACAATTTCACTGAGTCCATCACAGTATCTGATGTACAGTAAATAATATTCCCGCTGAAATGAGGCTCATCCCATTTATAATCCTTTTTGTGCTTTGCGTAGAATTTTTCCAGCCCTGTTGTATCCTGAGAAGCTTTATCCCAAACCTCCTGAGAACTTATATCAAATAACAGAATTCCATCGTGATATTCTTTCATCAGGTAACGGAATTCCGGATATTTTTTCTCAAGCTGACCGTCTTCATAATCCACCAGTTTTTTATCGTAAAACTGTGCCCACTTTGTTTTAATCCTGTCACTTACATTTGGGCTCTCACCTCTGGGATTTGCGATGAGGTAATCTGCAAAATCCTTCTGGGTATACAGGCTGTCTTCAATTTTTAGTACCGGTTGATCCATACTTCTGGTATCAGCTTTGAACAGACTGTCAGTGTATGCATATTTACCGGACATTGCTACAAACGGTTTAATATTATCGTTGTAAACTTCAATATTATATTCCTTTTTAAGCTTATTGAGAAAACTTTCATGAGCTTTATTTCCCCTGTCATCCTTCAAAAGACGCGCTTTAATCTTATCTTTAAGTTCATTGAACGGCTGCACATCCCTTTTGTCAATCAACTTAATAATATGCCAGCCAAACTGAGTTCTGATCGGTTTGCTAATGTCGCCGGGGTTCTCCAGAGCAAATGCTGCGGTTTCGAAAGGCTTAACCAGCTGGCCTGTTGAAAACCAGTTTAAACGTCCTCCGTTACTGGCTGTTGAATGGTCATCAGAATTCTTTTTTGCCAGATCTTCAAAGTTCTTTCCATCCAGTAGCTGTTCATAAATTTTATCAATCTCTTCTTTTTTCTGTGCCTTAACATCTGCCGGATCATCATCCCTTGCCACCTTCATTATGTGTTCCACCAAAACCTCACCAGGAGATGGCCTTTTATCTGTTACCTTAATGATGTGGTAACCGTATGTTGTTCTGATCGGCTTGCTGATTTCACCAACAGGTGTATTGTATGCTGCATCCTCAAAAGGGAAAATCATCTGGAACCCTTTAAAATATCCAAGGTATCCACCATTTTGCTGAGCCGAAGGATCAGCAGAATATTTTTTTGCCAGTTCTGCAAAGTCTGCCCCATGTTTCAACTGATCAATAATATCCAGAGCTCTATTATATGCTTCCAGTGTATCCGCCGGTGTTTTTCCGTTCTTTATGTCAATCAGAATATGGCTTGCCTCAACTTCTTCATTTAACCTGTCATAAGCCTGTTTAATGTAAAATTCATCCACATCGCGGTCAGTCAGGTATGGTTTGGCCAACTGTTCTCTGTAGCCACTCAGTTCTTTAACGAATTCCGGTTTCTGATCCATCCCCCTGTTTTCGGCCTCAATCACTTTAAGTTTAAATTTTTCGAAGAGGTCAAGATAATCTTTTACGTCCTTATACGTAATACTGTCCTTATCGTTGTTTTTGTAAAATAAATATTCAAATTCCCCTTTGGTAATATCCTGATCACCAATAGTCATTAATACTTCATCAGACTGGGCATAGCTATTTAGCAACAAACCACAGGTAAATAAAATTAAAAGGAATTTCTTCATAATTCTAAAATATTAATATCAAAATTTAACTTACAGTTTTCAAAAAACGATGATGCGATTAAAATCGTATCATCCGCCAAAAATAAAGCCAAGTAGCCAATTTTTTTTATCTGAGCAAAAGTACAAAATATGTTGAAATAGCAAATTAAAAAGTGTTTACAATCATTAATAGAATAGAAGCTGTTTACAGAACGGTTCAGGAATTAAAAACTGAATTGAAATTATCACCTATATTTGCAATATGGCATACCCGTTTAAAGAGATATTGCAACGCTTTTGGGGATATACCTCTTTCAGGGATCTCCAGGAAGATATCATCGAATCTGTTTACCTTAAAAAAGATACGCTGGGGTTGATGCCAACCGGTGGTGGAAAATCCATCACATTTCAGGTTCCTGCCCTTGCCATGGATGGAATCTGCATAGTGGTAACTCCTCTTATTGCTTTGATGAAGGATCAGGTGCATAACCTTCTTAAAAAGGGTATTAAAGCTGCAGCCATTTACTCCGGAATGCGCCGCGAGGAAATTGCAATTACGCTTGATAACTGCATTTACGGGAATTATAAATTTCTATACCTTAGCCCTGAACGTCTGGAAACAGAACTTTTTCTTTCAAAACTGGCACATCTCAACGTATCATTTATTACGGTGGATGAAGCACACTGCATTTCGCAGTGGGGTTACGACTTCCGTCCTTCCTATCTTAATGTGGGGAATATCCGTAAACTGAAACCGAATTGTCCGGTGCTTGCACTGACAGCTACCGCAACACTACTCGTTGTAGATGACATCCAGGAAAAGCTGGGCTTTAGCAAGAAGAATGTCTTCAGAAAAAGCTTTAAAAGGGAAAACCTGGCTTACAAGGTTGAATACTCTGAAAATAAATTCAACAGGCTGGTAGAATTGCTTGTGCAACATTCAGGATCAGGCATAGTGTACGTCAGGAACCGGAAAATGACCAAAGAACTGGCCGAATTTCTGACACGAAATGAGATACCTGCTTCGTTTTATCATGCCGGACTGGATAGCTTCGTAAAAGACAAACGGCAAAAAGCGTGGACAGAAAATAAAAGCAGGATCATGGTTTCCACCAATGCCTTTGGGATGGGAATTGATAAACCGGATGTACGCATCGTGGTTCACTTTGATATACCGGATTCGCCCGAGGCTTACTTTCAGGAAGCTGGACGCGCAGGCCGGGACGGCGAACCTGCCACTGCCCTTCTGCTGTATTCCAAAACTGATGTGAGTAACCTGAAAAAAAGTTTCACCAATGCTTTCCCCGAAAAACGATTTATAAGAACCGTCTACCATCATCTGATGAATTATTTGCAGGTTGCCATTGAGGATGGTATCGGCAGAACCTTTGATTTTGAACTTGGAAAATTCTGTAAAGCTTTCGCTCTGAATGTGGTTCAGGCAAATAATGCACTTAATATTCTTGAAAGATCCGGCCTGATCCAGAACACTGATACCCGCGAAAATAATTCCAGGTTGTACTTCCTTGCCGGAAAGGAAGAATTATTCGGCTTTCAGAATCAGCGACAGGAATATGAGGAGCTGATAAAAACCATTCTGCGTTCTTATTCAGGGTTATTCAGCTCTTATGTTTACATCAGTGAGCAAACCATTGCAGGAAGAACAGGACTATCCAACGAACAGGTGTATCAGTATCTTGTAAATCTTGACAAAGCCGGACTGGTTAAATATATCCCACAGAAAAAAACACCAACCATAACACTTCTGAAAGACCGTGTTCCTGAAAATATCATAACCATCTCCAAAAGCATTTATGAAGAACAGCAGGAACGCATGAAGAGACGCGTGGATGCCATGCTGTACTACATTTCTTCAGATATAATATGCAGAAGCCAGATACTACTGGCCTATTTCGGGGAGAAGAAAAGTAAGCCTTGCAAAATATGCGATATCTGCACATCAAATGGTCAGCAAAAAGACCTGTCCGGTTCAATCCGCAAAGCCGTTCTGGATAAACTGAATCGTACCGGATCAACAAATATAAATGAACTGATCAGGGACCTGACATACGATAAAGAAAAAAGCATGGAGGTGATCCGGTTCATGGCAGATAACGGAGATATTCTTTTGGAAGACAAGCAAATAAAAATAAATTCCTAGAAGCGCGTACGCTTACGCACCCGTGTTGAATACCTTCCGTCGCTTCCTTTCGGGAAACAGGCCACCGGATTTTTACCCAGCTTTTTAAATAATCCAATATTACTCAATTCATACGTCAGTGACACCTCATGGCTTCCGTATGCATGTGACGATAAATTGGAAATCGTTATATCATAACTGTATCCAATCTGTAATCCATCAATTTTATATTTTAAGATAAATACGATGGCATCCCTGTTCAGCCTGGCACTGATCTCATCGCTGAAATTTGGCACTGCCCTAAGCCATACACCAAAGTCAAGCGAAGTATTGTAAATATAAGCTCCAAGATCTATCTGATCAAAACCTCCCTGATGCATGTAACGGAAATTGGCATCAATTGAACGAACCGGGCCGCGGTTACGATCTGCTGTTTTCCATACATTCATTCCACCGAACGTTACAATCTTCATCGGTAACTTAGACTCCTGGTTCGCAAACGACTGATTAGGCTGACTAATATGATCTACTGTCACACCCAGCCACATATCGTTGGAATACAGGAAAGCCGAGGCCCCAAAATCGAAATAATTCTTATTCTGAAGGCCATTCATGTAAAGTTCTGAAGTTCGTGCAGATGTATTAGATACATAATCGTTCAACAAAGCATCGGCGAATTCAAATTTTGAAAAGTCAATGCTGTTCTGACAATAGGCTGCCTGCAAACCGGGAATTACCTGCCATTTTGAATTCATCTGTAAGCGATATGAATACTGTACTGAAAAATTAGTTTGTGCAAGATCGGTTGAACCGGCTCTGTCTTTAAGAACCATAAAACCAAGACCACTGTTGTAATCATCAAGATACATGTCGTAAGATGCAAGCATTGTTTCGTAGACGGTTCCTATTCCGGGCCATTGATTTCTGTAGTTCAGGGACATTCTGGGCTCACCGCTGGAACCTGCAAGAGAAGGACTTAAGTAAGAGGTTGTGGCATAATACTGCGAGAAATGAGGATCCTGACACCAGGCGTGGTATCCGGCAAATAACATTAATATAACAAATGTCAACTTTTTCATCCTGCTTGCCTTCGAAGATCAATTGAAATAAGATGGTCGGCATAATTGCTTTAATTAATGGTTTCGAAACATCAACACATCTTATCACACTTCAAATTTAATGTTTATTTTACATTTAGACAAATTAAGTTAACATTTTATTGTGCCTTATTTAATGTTTTCAAACATTTTTATAAAGATATATTTACATTAATGGCAATAATATTTTCTGACGTACGTTTAAATGGGGTTTAAATTCATCATATTTAAGCAAATAAGCTCACAGGGAATGTAAAATAATTTACATTAAGGAAATATTCAGGCACAATAAAAAAAACCTGTCAGTGACTATTATCCTGACAGGTTTATCATCTTTAATAAATATATACTATTTCAACAACGTTACATCGCCTGTTTTAACTACTTCATTACCATCTTCAAATTCTGCATCCACTTTCCACACATAAACACCCTGCTGACACAATTTACCATTGTAATACCCATCCCAGCCAACATTAACATCGCGGGTTTCAAATACCATAAGTCCCCAACGATCAAAAATGGTTAATCGGTATGACTTTAACATGGACTTATCTACCAGGGGATAAAAGATGTGCGTATCACCATCGGTATATGTACCTCCCTGTGCGCCACTTTTTATTGGCATAAATACGTTCGGATACCTGACATTATATACATCCGATACCTCAAGAGCACTTTTCTGCAACATGGTATCTCTACATCCCTCCTGGGAAATGACAATCAGACTTATATCATATATTCCTTCATGGGAATACCGCTTTTTAGGCTCAAACTCGTGAGACACATCTCCGTCACCAAAGGACCATATATAGTCGTAGCCGTTTTGCGAGAAGTTACTAAACGAGATCTCCTGAGAGAATGAATGCACCACATGCGGCGTCATCAAAAAGTCAGCCTTAACACCGTCGTAAACATTTACCCTGCGCACCAAAGTATCTGCATGACCAACATCGTTAAATACGGTCAGTTTAACATCATAGGCACCTGGTCTGTAATAGGTATGACTTGGATTTTCGTCTGACGACAGGGTACCATCCCCAAAATCCCACAGGCTGGCCACCATTCCCTGTGAATGGTTCACAAACGACATGGTTACCGGTGTACATCCCACAGTCGGCCCTGTAAATTCCGCAATCGGAACCGATGGATTAACAACTACACCCTTCACCTGCAGATCAGAACAACGATCGTCTGTTATATCAACTTTAACATTATAATTACCCCAATTATCATACGTATGAATTCCAGGGCTAAGACTATCAGAAACTGTACCATCACCAAAATCCCATACGAACCGCCAGGGACCTTCATTTGCAATACTGGCATTTATTGTTACCTCTGCAGAAGGCAGCGTAACTTCTGCCGGAAGTATCTCGAATGAGAAATCCGGTTCAGGATACACAGCAATGCGTTTCTTAAATGTATCGGTACAACCGTAACTTGTTTTCGCAATAAGAACCACATATTCACGAAAATCTTCCGATGTTTTGTTCACATATTGTTTTATCGGCATAGCATCCATAGTTGTTGTTCCGTCTGCCAGATCCCAGTAATATTCTGATGCATTCACCGATTTATTCCTGTACGCAATGGTAAACGGACTACATCCTGCCGTATCACAGTCAAATTTAGCAACTACACCTGGCAGCACCTCAAGAGCCTTCTGCGTTCTGCTTGAACAACCATAACTATTAGAAATCCTGACAGAAAGATTATGATATTCCGGCATGGTTGTCATATTCTCAAAGGTCTTACTAAATACAGAATCAGCACTTTCGAACGAAGTTTCTTCTCCCAATTCCCATTGCATTGTACCTGTCCCTTTGCATTCATTTGTAATCACCAGATTAACAGGAGAGCAGCCGGAAATAATATTTGCCTTGAAGCCCGAAACCGGAGTCGGATATACTTCAATTACCTTAACAGCGGTATCAGCCATGCCATACTGAGAATAAGAAAGCAGTTTCACCGTAAACTGTTTTACATCGTTCAGTGATTTATTTTCGAACGTATGAGTCGGATTGGAAGCAACCGAAACCGGTGTGCCGTCACCAAAGTCCCATTCAAAATGGGTAGCACCCTGTGACAGGTTCTTAAAGTCTACCGAGAGTGGCGAACAACCATTTCCTGTATATTCAAATTCGGCTTTTACCAACGGATATACATCCACCGACTTACTCATTTCGCCCTTACAGCCAAAACTGTTTTCAGCCAGCAGGTTAACCTTGCGCACCGACGGAGCCAGCGTTTCATTAATATAGGTATGTTCAAGATCAGAATTATCTTTCCTAACCACAGGATCACCTTCGCCCAGATTCCACGTATAGGTTTCGGCATGATCCGAATAGTTTTTAATCATTACATTAAGCGGAGAAAATCCCTGAGCCGGCAGTACTTCGAAATCCACGATTGGCTCAGGAGAAACCAGTAGTGCTTTTTCAATAGAATCAGAGCAACCATATGCAGATACAGCCACCAGTTTTATGCTGTGCGTATCAATATTTTCTGACATATTTTCGAACGGCAGAACCGGATTCTGACGATAATCAGCAGCACCATCAATATACCATACAAAATCGTTGGCATTTTTCGATTTATTCATATAAATAGCTGTCAACGGGCTACACCCAACGGTATCGCCTCCAAAATCAGCTTTTATCTGTGGAAATACCTCTATAATATCGGTTGAGTGCGAAGAACACCCGTAGCCATTGGCTACTTCAAGCCGTACCTCAAAGTATTTAGGCAGAAAGGATGTATTCTCCAATGTCTGCTTAAAATCAGTTGCACCTGTAGTAAAACTGTTATCACCAACGGTCCACATCGATATGCTCTGACCCTGGGATTTATTTTCAAAATTAACCGTTAAAGGTGCACATCCTTCATTGGCATCCAATGCAAATTCAGGTACGGGAACCGGATGTACCGTAATATCTTTATAAGCTGTATCGGAATACCCGAACTGAGACAGGGCTACCATCATTACACGGTAAACCACAACACTATCCGGATACGGATTTTCAAATACGTGCACAGGGATTGAACTTTCCAGAATATCGGATCCATCACCAAAATCCCACTTATATCTTAATGCACCACTTGATGTATTCCTAAACGCTACGGTTAACGGAGTACAACCAACACTATCGCATTCAAAAGCAGCATTAATCGGAGGAAACACATTCACAGTCTGACTCATCGAATCAAAACAACCGTAAATATTCTGTACCAGCTGCACCACATTGTGGCTCAACGGTGCCGCCGTATTATTAAGATAAGTATGTGTAAAGTTTAGTCCCGGATCATTTAATATGTCCCCGTCACCCATATTCCAGACTACACTTACCGCATCCTCACTCTGATCAGTAATATATGCTTCCAGCGGAGAACCGCCTTCAGGAGTAATATCAAACAATGCGTATGGTGACGGATTAACGGTAATTACTTTTCTAACGGTATCAATAAAACCATATTTGGACTGCCCTATCAACTGAACTTCATATTGAACCGGAACCTTAGTATTGTTTTCAAACCGATGGAATGCATTTCTGCTCATCCATTTTCCACTACCATCACCGAATGTCCAGATAAAAAGATCAACGCCGGAAGAAAGATTGGTAAAGTCCACATCAAATGGCGAACAACCAACAGAATCACATTCAAAATCGACATTCATCGCCGGATAAACCATTACCGTTGACAAGGACGAATCCTCACAACCTTCCGGGGAAATAATATTCAACGTAACATCGTAAGCTTCCGGTGCTGCAGCAGCCAGATAATCATGTGTTGTACTCTGTGCACCTGCAAGTATCTCATCAGGACTTACATCACCAAAACTCCAGTGCGATTCCAAAGCATTAACAGAATTGTTTGTCAGCACAGATGTAAACGGAGACATTCCACCGGAAGTGGCATCAAACACAGATTTCACCATCGGCTTGATCCGGATAGTTTTGGTCATTGTATCCCGGAATCCGTAAGCAGATTCAACACTTAACCTTACATTATAAAACTTATCTGCCAGTGTTTCGTTCTTAAATTCGTAATTCAGAATTTTACCGTAGAATGTATTCACACCTTCTATGGTCCATTCGTAAAACAAACCACCAACAGACTTGTCGACAAAGGATACCTGTAATGGAGGACAGCCTTCCAGCGGACAATCAAAATCCGCTTTCACTTCAGGATATACGATAACCATTTCCGAAGTGGAATCCACACAACCATAACTGTTTTCTGCTTTCAAATCCACAGAATTAGCGACCGGAAGTTGTGTGTTATTTGTGAAGGTATAATTAACATCGTTGGTTGAATTCATCAAAACAGAATCCGTTGCGCCAAATACCCATACATAAGCATCGCCATTAACGGACTGATTTTCCAGGGTAAGATCCAAAGGTGATTTATCATTCAACACCCCTGCCATCCTGGCTACAGGAACCGGATAAACGGTCAGATCCTTGGTAATCTGATCCTGATCACCATATACAGAACGAGCTTTAAGTGTCAACTGATGAACCTGAATCGCGCCAGTATTATTCTCAATCTCTACCGGGAAATGCACATCACCTCTCACAAACGGACCTCCATCAAGCGACCATTCATAAAATACTGCACCCGTAGATGTACTTGTTGCAACTGTGCTCATTGGCGAACAGGATACTGAATCAATATCGAAGTCCGCAATAAGTATTGGGTTCACTGTTACATTATCGTAAATAGAATCACGACATCCGTAAGCATTCACTGTCGTAAGACTGATATTTTTGGTAACCTGTTCAGGATTCACATTTCCAAACCACTTAATTTTAGTGGTTAATGCATAGGCCGTGTCCAAATCGCCATCATCCATATCCCAATAATACACATCACCACCAAAGGTTACATTTTCAACATATACTGTATCGTCTGGATTACTGGTAGCTGTAATATTCCATGCAGCTTCAGGAACCGGGAATATGACAATATCCTTATATATGGTATCCGTAAATCCCCACATCGAAGTTCCTGTCAGGCGAACGGTAAATGTATCCGGTTCACCGTTTGACTTGGAATTCACAAAGTTATGAACCGGGAAAAGACGGGTTTCTATTGGCGATCCGTCACCAAAATCCCATTCAAATGTACCGGCAGGTGTCGAGGTATTTGTAAACTGAACCTCAACAGGAGAACATCCGTTTGCAGGCATATCAAAGTCTACGAAAAATTCAGGGTATACCCTCACCTGCATCCCGGTAGAATCAAAACATCCCGCTTCTGATTCAACAATATATGTCAGATTAAACAGTTTAGGGAAAAAGTCTTTGTTTTCATATAAATGAGACACCGGAAAATCATCGTCTATTTCCAGAGAATCAATATCTCCGTCACCCCATTTAATATATACGTATTCACCATTTTTACTATCATCCGTCAGTGTCAGATTCAGTTTTCCTGCCAACTGATCCTGATCATCAATAAATCCGGCAATCACAACAGGATGCACCTTCAGACTATCCTTATAGTTGCTACTACAGCCATAATATGAGGTTGCATCAAGGTTTACAACAAAAGTTGTATCCGTCAGACCATTATTAAAATACTCTGCATAAACAGTTGGATTAGCACCGGAAGCCAGCGTTCCGTTACCAAAATCCCACTTATATTCCTTGGCACCGCCATCAGCAAAAATGAGCACATTCGAGCTTTCACAAACAGGATTACCTGAGAAATTAAATTCAAAATGAGCCTCGGGATAAACCATCATATAGGTGAATGCAGTATCTGTACAGCCATAGCTGTTCTCAGCCACCAGGTTCACCAAAAAACTCTCCACCTGATTGGTGACCGAAGTATTAACAAACTGATGCGTCACATCAGATTTATCCAACAAAACTTCAGAATTTCCGTCACCATAATCCCATGTATATTTTACTCCTCCCGCTGAACCATTTTCCAACGTGATATCAACCGGACTACAGGCGGGTTTATATGCCGTGTTTATTTTTGCAATAGGATTTGGATTTACGAGCAAGGGTTGACTGGTTGAAGCTTTACACCCTGCCCCGGAAGTTACCTCAAGTTCTATTACAAAGGTGGTATCTTTATCATCAGGCAGATCAAAACTGTAATCAGGTTCAAATTCATTGGAATAAGATGCACCCTGAAAATGCCATAAATATGTTGCACCACCTACAGAATTATTTTCAAAATGCACGTCCAAAGGCGAACAACTTCCGTTGTGATCCATATTAAAATCAGGCACAGGCACTTTGTTAAATGTAATAGCAACCGTATCTGTTGCCACACAACTGTTATTATCTTCTCTCCAGACCAGCTTATAAGTTCCGTAAGTTGCAGCTGTCACTTCTGTCTCTTCATCAAACTGATCATCAAAAGTCAGCGCCCCGGGTCCACTGGCAATAGTCCAGCTTCCTGTTCCAACACTTGGTTGAGCATCAAGTATAATTTTATTATCACATACCGAAGCGTCATTACCTGCAAAGGGATCCGGATTCTTAGTAAAATCAATCTCAACCTCGTCATATCCATTACAACCATTTTCCTCTTCGCTGAACCGGAATATGTACACGCCTTCCTTATTGACTCTTACTTCCGTCATGTCACTACCAAGATCGCTAAAGTGAACACTCCCTGGTCCGCTTACCTTGGTCCATGTAATCACACCTCCTCCCGAAGAAGTTTCAACATCTGTTGTAAGTCCGCAAATAATACGATTCCCACCAACAATTACAGGATCAGGCTTTTTATTTACTCTGATAGTCACAGAATCGTTCATATCACACCCATTGCCATCAATAACACGGCAATACAGCTTAAATGATCCTGTATCAGTAGCTGTGAATAAGGGTTTAGAATCAGGTCCACTCAGATATGCAATATCACCGGACCACACATAGGTATAAGAACCGGACCCTCCGTTGACATTCGTATTCAACTCACTGCTTTCGCCTTCACAAAGGGTAAGTTCGTTAATATCAAAATCGATATCCACATCCGAAACCACTATATTCCTGTTGCGCACAGCAGAACACTGATTATTATCCACAACCCTTAGCCGCAAACTGTAAGTATCCGGAATATTGGTCGTAAACTGTGGATTTAAAACATCAGTAGCCGATAAAGGATCGGTGTCATTCTCCCACGTATATGTATATGGTGCCGTTCCTCCCATTACCGTGTTGTTGAATGTAAAACTGGTGCCCGGACACAAATACGTCGGATCACCCGTTGCCACAAAAATGGAAGGATTAGGATAAACTGTTACAAATGCCCTGGCCTCTGCAATACAATCCCCGGTTCCCACATAAGTATAAATCATCTCATGCACTCCGGGGCCGGAGATATTGGTATTGAAATTACCAACATTAGGATTTGAAAAACCTCCTGAAGGAGAGCTCCAGACTCCTCCACCCGGATGACCTGTAACCCTGACAGTTGCTCCGAGACAAACATCGGTATCAGCAGGTGTATTAAATGTAATTGACGCAGTAGGAATATCCACCACGACAATTCTTGCTGTTTGCGAAACCGGATCATTCCCGGGATACTGGTTACAGTAGTTCCAGTTATTCAGGGTGACCTCAAATTCCTTACCTACGTCGCTTGCATCTGTAGGCGGAACATAAATCGTTCGCGAACGACTATACGGCAGTTGCGGTTCGGTAACCGGACCAGGCAGTTTGTTTACAGCATCAGAAAAAGTTCCGGCATATGGCACGCCATCAATAAATACATCGGTGAGTGTTGTGGCACCCGTTCCGTATTCCCACTGAATCCATCGGCTCTGGTTGTTAATGTTATCTTCTTCCTCTGGCGGAACACAGTTCCAGTCACTCACATCCCTGAATACTACGGTAGTATCTTCACCAACACAAACATAAATTACCCGTTCAACAATATTCAGCTCACCACCATTGGCATTATCCACATCCCAAACCGTAACGTTCTGCTCCTGCACACTACTGCTACATAAACGGCCATCAATTCGTAACCACACCCTGGGCTGATAATTACAGGATCCATCCACAGCATCAGGATAAATATGCTCAATAGTTGCCTGATAATCATCCCCGCCGATATTCTGAACCATTCCCGGCCCTGCCCCATACGGAATATTAACAACCGTTCCGTCTCCCCAGTCCACATCAAATGTTACGGTAGTCGGATCAGCAACTCCCATTACGCCCCGATAAGTAATCTTCCAGTCCACATGAACCGGAGCACAATATTTATCCGGTGTAATATCGTTTGCTTTGGATAAAACATTACATTCCTGGGCCTGAACTTTGAAGGTGAGTATCAGGATAGAGAGGAGAAGCACACCATATTTAATGGCTTTTTTCAATTTTGATAAGTTAAAATTTAACAATATGCTTAAATTATTTAAACTTATGTAAACACAAATTTAAACAAAAAGCGAAAATTACCAAAATTTATGTTAACTTTTTATTGATTTTTATGGTACAGGGTCATACCCTGATCCTCCCCATGGATTACAGCGCAGAATGCGTTTCACAGATAGCCAGAGGCCTTTGAATGGTCCATATTTCTTTAAGGCCTGTACAGAATATTCAGAACAGGTAGGCGTATACCGGCATGAAGCAGGAATTAATGGAGAGATAACATACTGATAAAATTTAACCAGCAGCACAAGAATACCAGTCAGCAACTTCTTAGGTATGTTTAAAACCTTATTCATTTCCCTCTGCCATTTTCTCTAAGAGCTTTTTCATTTTTGATCGAATAAAATCAAAGGTATGAATCTCTTTGGATATATAAACCAATCCCACGTCATAATGTTTGTCATTTAAATGAGCAGTCATTTCAGGTTTTAATATCCGGTAGGCTTCCCGTATTCTTCTTTTTAAAAGATTTCTGTGAACCGCCCTTTTATAATTCTTCTTGGAAACTGTGATAAGAATTCTGTTTTCAGTAAGATTTACAGACGGATCATGAGGAAAATAATAAATAAGAAACGGGTGCAAAAAGAACGACTTCCCGGAAGTAAATAATTTGCTTACAGCTAATTTACCGGAAAGTCGTTCTTCCTTTTTAAATGTTTTATCTAACATTCTGATCTGAGTTTAACCTCAGTCTATTTCTTTTTGTTGTATTCAGTAATAAACTGATCGAGTGCCATTGCCATAGACGGAGCCTGAGGATTCGGGACCTGTATATCAAGTCTTAATCCGGCCTCCTGCACTGCCTTGGCAGTAGACGCACCAAAACTGGCAATTTTGGTTTCATTCTGTTTAAATTCCGGAAAGTTCTTAAGCAGGGATGCTATTCCCGACGGGCTGAAAAATACGAGGATATCATAATTTACATCAGCCAGGTCAGACAAGTCACTACTAACTGTCTTGTACATGATGGCCTTTGTATAATTAAATCCGTTTGCGTTAAGCAGTTCCGGTATCTGCGGCTTATGAATATCAGATAGTGGAACCAGAAATTTTTCATCTTTATGCTTTTGCATCACCTCCACCAGATCCGGAAATTTTCCTGTACTATTGAATATTTTCCGTTTTCTGTAAACAATATATTTCTGCAGATAAAACGCTGCTGCCTCCGAAATACAAAAATATTTCATGGTATCAGGAATAGTCAGACGCATTTCCTGGGCAATTCTGAAATAATTATCTATGGCAGTTCTGCTTGTAAAAACCACAGCAGTATGGTCCAGAATTGACACCTTCTGACTTCTGAAATCCTTTGCAGAGACAGGTTCAACCTGAATAAAAGGACGAAAATCTATTTTAATACCGGTTTTGTCGGCTAAATCGTAGTAGGGCGATTTTCCCGTTGCTGGCTCTGGCTGTGAAACTAATACCTTTTTGATCTTCAAGACTTTATTCCTTTATATTAGACATCTTCACCCACTGTTTAAGGCTACCTTAACGGCTAGCATTAATGGCAAAATTTCGAGGACACAAAAATACAAAATCACATAGATAAATGAACTTAAATTGCTAAAAAAAATATTAACACTCCTGACAAGCAGGACAACGAGGTAAATTGCGAGTAAAAAAATCCCGATATTAAGCCCGGTTTCCATACCCCTATAGGTATATGTAATAACAACAACAACCGGTAAAAGCAAAAGCCCTAAAATCATATTAAAGACCTGGTAACTTTTCAGCCATTCTGAAGTCTTATCCTCCGACCCCAACAGATAGTTCCAGTATCTTACTATTCCAATCTTCAATACATGGTAAGTCAAAATCAACACACACAGTTCAAGATAAAATACAAGTCCGCCCCCTACATTAAAGTAAACCGCAAGATGATGCAAAAATAATCCGGTGATCAACACATGAACGATACTAAGCACCAAGCCCATACGAAATTCACTGACCGTATTGCTTGCGAACAGACTTTTACGGTTATGCCCATGCATAACCTCCAACGAACGTTGTTCGAGAAAGCCGCCCGCATTCCGCCACACACTCCAGATAAAAAAACCGGACAATAAAATCACAACCGTCATCCAGTCAGAATGATACAATGGAGCAGCTATGTTATTATCAACCGGCACTTACCGTATTATTTTGCAGTTAATATTGCATTATATTGCACATCCGGTTCATTCAGAACAGCGACAGCGGTATCAATAGTGGCATCCAAAGTATTGAATATCGGATAGAAGCCGTCGTTATCAAAAATATTCCGAGCAATATAGGCTTTTACCTGAGTCTCTATTAAACGACCGGAAACCTTTAAATCTTCTGGTTTTATTTTAACGTGCCATTCATTTTTTGCCATGTCCAGAAACATCTCCATCACCGGATGATCCTTGTAATAATCCAAAAGCGCATCCACGTCAGCCAGCTTATTAAGCTCCTGACGATGTTCATCTGTATACCTGAACGCAAATTTATATATCAGGCCTTTTCTAACCAGATTTTCAAAAAGTGACGTAATCCCCGTTGTGTCCACCGGGACAAATATATCGGGCATAATTCCTCCGCCACCATAGACCAGTCTCCCGTTTACCGTGTGATATTTTTCCGCTTTATTCAGGTGGATGCTGTCTTCGCTGTTCATTTCTCCATTCTGATAGCGCTCCATAATATCTTTATAATAATCCTCATTCCCGTTTTTATAGCTTTTCTGAATACACCTTCCGGATGGCGTGTAATACCTGGAGATAGTTAATCTGACCGCTGAACCGTCTCCAAGGCCCATCTGGGTCTGAACCAAACCTTTACCAAACGACCTGCGTCCTATAATTACGCCTCTGTCATTATCCTGTATCGCCCCGGCAAAAATCTCACTGGCCGAGGCCGACCATTCATCAATAAGAACAGCCATACGAACACTCTTCATACTACCATGACCATCAGCCCTGTAATCAGTTCGCGGAAATGCTTTCCCTTCGGTATAAACAATCAGTTCACCCCGCTGCAAAAACTCATCAACCATACGATTTACAACTTCCAGATATCCACCCTGGTTCCCTCTTAAATCAACAATTACGGATTTACAACCGGCATACTGAACCTTGGCCAATGCATTTAAAAACTCCTCAAACGTATTTCTTCCAAAATTCCGGCTCACCTTTATATAACCTGTGGTTTTATTAATCATATACGATACATCAACACTATAAGTTGGTATATCGCCCCGGATGATTTCAAAGTCAATAATACCATCCATTCCCGGCCTTACAACACCGATCTTCACTTTTGTCCCCTTCTCTCCCCGCAGGGTATTCATCACCTTGGTATTCGATATTTTATCACCTGTAAAGGAGGTATCATTTACCATAACAATTCTGTCTCCGGCCATTATACCCACTTTTTCAGATGGTCCTCCTGAAACTACCTGGATGACCATAACCGTATCATCCTGTATATTAAACTGTACACCAATACCGCCAAAACTTCCGTTGAGCTCCTCATTGACGGACTGAAGATCCTTAGCCGGAATATAAACAGAATGTGGATCCAGCTTATCTAAAATTTCAGGTATAACTTCCTCAATAATCTCCTTCTTATTCACTGTATCCACATACTCCTTGTCAATCATTTCTATCAGGGTACTTAGTTTATTGCCCTGAGAGAGGTTAATCAGAGATGTTGGCCTGTTTTCCGAATTTCCGGCCATTCTGTTTCCCAAAATAATCCCAATCACAATTGCGATAGCAATGTAAACAGGCCAGAGTTTTTTTAATACGTTATTCATTTTCCTTTGTGTCTATATCAATATATTTTACCTCAATTCCTGCTCTTTTCAAAAGATTGATGCCATCTTTCAGTCTGTATTCTTCCGAATAAATGACCCGCGTTATACCGGCCTGAATAATAAGTTTAGCACATTCAATACACGGAGAAGAAGTCACATAAAGCGTGGCTCCGTCACTGCTGTTATTGGACCTCGCAACTTTCGTAATCGCATTGGCTTCCGCATGTAAAACGTAAGGTTTTGTTGTATTGTTCTCATCTTCACATTTATTCTCAAACCCCGACGGTGTGCCGTTGTATCCGTCTGAAATTATCATCTTCTCCTTTACCAGCAAGGCTCCAACCTGACGCCTTTCACAATAGGAGTTTTCAGCCCAGATACCTGCCATCCTAAGATACCTTCTATCCAGCAATTCCTGTTTTTTTTCTTTCATTTTATTATTAGAATCAAGTATCAAGACACAGGAATCAAGATTTCATATGTCCTGCGTCTTATGTCTCTTAAAAAAGCAATGCAATATAAGCGATGTAAAGCAAAAATAACATCAGTCCGCCCCAAAAAGATAACCTGCCATTTCTTAAATCCGCTAAGATTCTAATGTTCCTGTCCGCTTTCCATGCCGTCAGATTTGCCTTGAACGGATAAATAACCAGCATTAGTAATATTCCGAGGATGGCCATCCACAACAAATCAATCCTGAATGCCATATAATCTACCGGTATCGGATGAATGACAGATGTTATGCCGAGTACTACAAGAATATTAAACAGATTAGAACCTACAATATTGCCCACTGATATTTCTGTTTCCTTTTTAAACGCTGCTACCAGAGATGCTGTAAGTTCCGGAACGCTGGTCCCGAATGCTACAACTGTAACTGATATCACCCGTTCACTTACGCCCAGTGAAGAAGCTATGTCAGAAGCAGATTTAACCAGCAAATCGGCTCCCCATGCCAGTCCTGCACATGCTACCAGCACAATGACTATTGCCAGCCATACAGGGTATGCTTTATCAACTTTTTCTTCTTCAGTTTTATTTCTTGACATGGATGTTTTGATGGCACGCCAGGTAAATATGATAATGGCCACTACCATAATTACACCCTGATATCTTTCTATGGTTCCACTTTGAAAAAACAACCATAAAAAGAAATAACTGATCATCATAAACAACCAGTCCGAAAACAATCTTTTTGATACTACAGGAAGTGCAATGACTATCGCTGTCAATCCTAGCACCAGGGCAACATTGGCAATATTTGATCCTACCACATTACCCACAGCTATATCAGGATGCCCATCTATTGCCGCCCTCAGCGAAACAATCAGTTCTGGTGCTGAAGTGCCAAATGCCACAATTGTCATTCCTATAACCAGCGAGGATATATGAAATCTGGAAGCAATGCTTACACTGCCTTTAACCAGTCCGTGTCCGCTAATAATCAGAAGGGCTAAACTTGAAATCAGGATCAGGATTGAAGTAAACATACAAAACTACCGTTTATGCAAACCACATTCTTTTGTTTCGGGATTCTCCCACCACCATCTTCCGGCCCGGATATCTTCACCCTCTGCAATGGCTCGAGTACAAGGCTGACAGCCAATACTGGGAAAGCCTTTATTGTGAAGTGCATTGTACGGCACCCCATTCTTTTTAATATAATCCCAAACATCATCTTCTGTCCAGTTTGCAAGGGGATTAATCTTTAGTAATCCGTTGGATTCATCCCATTCCACCACCTGAATGTTTTGTCGTGTAACTGACTGAGAAGCTCTCAAACCACATACCCAGGCATCGAGTGTTTTAAAAGCCCGTTTTAATGGTTCAATTTTTCTTATCCCACAACACAGTTTACGGTTTTCAATACTGTTATAGAAAAGGTTGATCCCTTTTTCCTTCACCATTTGTTCAACAGATTTATAATCCGGAAACATGACATCAATTTTAATGCCGTATTTGTCGTTTGTTCTTGAAATCAAACTATATGTTTCGGGAAATAACCTTCCGGTATCGAGCGTAAATATTTTCATTCCTCCTGCATGGTGCACAACCATATCCGTCAACACCTGATCTTCTGCACCCAGACTGGATGACAATGCAATTTTGTCCCTGAATTCGTTATAAAAAAAAGATAACACCTCTTGTGGAGTCTTATCTTTCAAAACTTCATTATAATACGTTACCTTGTCTTTTAACATGCAGTTTTTGTTTGAAAAAACAAAGATAACAACTTTTTGACAGGTACAGGTTTAATTAAGATTTGTTATAAAGAGTACTCCTTTTATTTTGGGTTCTTCTCTTAAATCTTAAACCACCATATCATTATTCCACAGTTTTTTCTGCCATGCGGCATAAAGATCCAGGGAATATGTTTTTGCATTACCTTCGCAGCTCACCAGAAACCTGCGCTGAGCCACTAATACCGAAGAAGAAACCAAACCAAACTTATAATCCGAAGGGGTAATAGAAATGCATAAAATATTGTATTTCAGAAGTTTTATCTTTAACCCTTCCAGCCTACCATAATAATCCACCAACAAACCAATGTTATACTCGCTCAGCAGATCTGACAACTGTAATAATTTCTTTTCCAGACCTTCGATACTTATCAAAGGAAGAATCAGATAGCGTAAACTTTTATTTGCTGCCAGAAACCGTTCAAGTTCTTTTAGCTCCGGTATCTGTGAATTAGCGGAATATAATTCTTTAAAATGCACCTTATTTATTGCTGCGATCTGCTTCACAAACGTTCCCCTTGATGAATTATTGACAACCGCCAGGCTCTGATCGAAGGATGTACAGGACGTAATCAGCGATTCAATGGCGAGAGATGACACCCCGGAGAAATTCAATACTTCCATTCCGATGTTATCTCTTACTGTACATGCTTCTCTAACCTCCTCTTCAAGTTTTTCCACCAATATCTTATTCCCTGTGTCAGAAGACAACTTAATCTGCTCCCCAGTATTCCATATTCTGTTTAATCTGTCCATAGCTGTAATTTTATATGCAAATTATTAGTTCAGGATTATAATAAAGTTAAAACGGCATTAAATTGGTATTACAGAAAAAGAATCGGGTACCAGGAATCAAGTATCAGGATAAAAGATTTATTGGTAACTCCTGACCTGTAACCTGTAACACGTAACCCATGGTTTCTGAGTTTATCGAAGCACAATTTATCATATGGAAAATACTTACACCTTAAAGTAAGATAATGCAACCGTTTTTTACTTTATTTGTACTCACCTGTGTAAAAAACAGAACGTTATGAGAAAGACATTTCAAACTCTATTCCCGGATACGGATGAATCCATTATTCGGCATGTATACAGTCCGTACAGGATTTGCCCCGTAGGTGCACATGTAGATCATCAGCACGGTCATGTTACCGGTTTTGCCCTGGATCACGGTGTGGATCTGTACTATATTCCAACAAAAAACGGCATTATTAACCTTTTCAGCCGCGATTTTGAGGGGCAGGTTCTGTTTACAATGGACGACCTGGGCGAAAAACCAACCACCTGGGGACGCTATGTCAAAGCAGCCATATATTCCCTCTCAAAAAACTACGAACTTGAGAACGGGATTCAGGGGCTTATTTCAGGATCCCTTCCTGTTGGAGGTCTTTCATCATCAGCAGCAGTGTTGTTGTGTTATATTATGGCGCTGGCTGATGTCAATCACATTTCACTCAGCGAAAAGGAATTGATTCAGGCTGCATTTGAAGCAGAAAAAGAATATATCGGCCTGAACCTTGGAACGCTGGACCACAGTTGTGAAGTGTTATGCAGAAAAGACAATCTGCTATATCTTGATACAAGGGATAACTCATACAAACTGATCCCATCACCGGAAAACATGCCGGAATTTGATCTGTTTATCTTTTTCAGCGGGCTAACCCGGACATTAATCAATACAGGCTACAATACCCGAACTGATGAATGTAAAGTGGCTGCATTTAGTCTTTACGCCTACGAAGGTCTGCCATATACAGTGGTGAAAGATATGCGGCTTCGCATGGTACATAAAACAGTATTTGAAAAGTGGAAAGATAAACTCCCTGAGCCTTTGTCAAAAAGGGCTGCTCATTTTATGTCGGAACACGATCGTGTGGACGATGCGGTGAGGGCTTATGCCGAAGGCGATATCGAAAAGATGGGAAAGATTATGTTTGAATCGGGCTGGAGTTCGATCACACAGTGGGAATCGGGCTGTGAAGAAACCATTGAACTGTACAACATTATGAAAACCACACCGGGAATTTATGGTGGCAGATTCAGTGGCGCCGGTTTTAAAGGATGTTGTATTGCCATTGGTGATCCGGCTAAACGGAACGAAATAACAGAATCCGTATCACGAAGATACCTGGAGAAGTTTCCTGAACTCACCGGAAAATATTCGGTTCATGTATGTAAAACAGCCGATGGTGCCAGAAGAATAAAATAATATGGATGCTTTAATACTTGCTGCGGGATATGCCACACGCCTCTACCCTTTAACAAAAAATTTTCCAAAACCCTTATTAAAAGTTGGCGCGAGAAGCATTCTGGACAGGCTGGTTGACGACCTGGACCAAATTGCAGAAATTGACCGGATTATTGTAGTTTCCAATGATACGTTTTATCAGCATTTTGTAGACTGGAAAACCAAATCCGGCTCGCCCAAAGACATTATATTGCTGAACGACGGGACAACCAACAACGATAACCGTCTCGGAGCCGTAAAAGATATACTGTTTACCATCGAAAAACTACATGAGGCTAAGGATCTGCTGGTTTTGGCAGGCGATAACGTGGTGGATTTTTCATTCGGTGAATTTATCCGGTATGCCATATCAAAAAACCGGAGTTGTATTTGTTGTCATCACGAACCTTCGGTTCCTGCCTTACAAAAAACCGGAGTGCTGGAAGCAGATAATGATTTCAAGGTTATCAAGCTTCACGAAAAGCCAAAGAACCCTCCATCTCACTGGGCGGTTCCGCCATTTTATGTGTATATGAAAAAAGATTTCCCCCTAATCAAAACTTCTGTGGAGAACGGTTGCAAACCTGATGCTCCAGGGAACCTTGCGGGCTGGCTAAGTTCTCAAACAGATGTGTACGCATGGCCTATGACCGGATCGAGATATGATATTGGAGACCTTAAATCGTACGAAGCTGTGGATGCCATTTTTAAAAATAAGGCTTAATATCAGATACTATAAATCTGGTTCTTTACTAACACTTTAAACAGCAACCACATTTTGTATTGATCCGAAATCCTGCAACGCTTGTTCATGATTGCATGTGCCGGTGTTCTCTTAATTTTGATTAACAGTTCCTTGTAATATGTATATGCAAGTAAAACCCCAAGCCTGACTGAGGATTGTAATGCCAGAATTCCCTCAAATGCTTCATCGAACTCTTGCTGAATTTCAGTTTCCAACCTGTGTTTGAGATCATCATCGAATCGATTAAAACCCACTCCGGGGAAATAATTACGCCCCCTGTCTTTAAAGTCGTCTTTCAGGTCGCGTAAAAAGTTTATCTTTTGAAAGGCTGAGCCGAGTTTGCGGGCAGGACTAACCAGTTTGCTAAACTTTTCGCGGTCACCGGCACAGAATACACACAAGCACATCAACCCCACAGCCTCAGCGGATCCGTATACGTAAGTATCGAACGATTTCTTGTCGTGAACCGTCATATTCAGGTCCATCTCCATACTTTTCAAAAAGGCATCAATATATGCCTGATCAATATCATATTTGTGAACCACCCACTGAAAACTGTGTAATATAGGATTGGTACTGAAAGACGCTGTAATAGCTTCGTCAGTCTGTTGTACGAAATCACTGAATACAGCTTCCTGATCCTGATCGTAAAAGGTATCAACAATTTCATCTGCGAACCGCACAAAACCATATATAGCATAAATAGCTTTCTGCGTTTCATAGTCGAGAGACCTGACGCCTAAAGAAAAAGAAGTGCTGTAATTAAGCGTTGTTTTCCGGCTGCAATCCAGAGCGTTTTTAAGATAAAGATCCATAACGTTTGTCAATTTGTTCAACGGTTAGCGCGGAGCTGATTAAAGTCATTGGCAACCCGGTGCCGGGAATGGTAGATGCACCGGTATAAAATACATTCCTGAATTTCTCATCCCTGTTGGCGGGACGCATCCAGGCCATCTGGCTGATTTTATGCCCAAGCCCAAGTCCACTCCCTCTGAACAGATTAAACTGCTTCTCCCACTCCTCAGGCGAGTAGATAGTCCTGGTTTTTACGTGTGGCCGGATATCATATCCGGTTTGTTTTACAAAATCATCTATAATACGATCGGCAAATTGCTCTTCATCTGTCCAGTCGTTTTTAAATCGTAAATCAGGTACAGGACATAAAAAGAACAATGCCTGATGTCCCTCTGGTGCAGCCGTAGGATCACTCATGGATGGGACATTTACATAATAATATGGCTGCTCCCCGTTAAATGCAGATGTAAAGACGGTATCAGCATAATCCCTGAAATCCTGCCCCAAAAAGTAATTATGTTTTTCCAGTCCGGGAACCTCTCCTTCAATACCAACATAGATGGTAAACGGAGCCATGGTCCATTGCTTTTTCACCAGCTTTTCTTCAGAAAATCCGGATCGTTTAAAGACCTGCCCTCTGAAGGCTGCTGCATCTGAATTTACAATCATCAGATCGGCTTCCCAAGCTTTTCCCTTCTGATCTACGAACCCATGAAGATTTCTGCTTTCATTGGCTTTATAATCCACGATTTCAGAATTGTATACAATTTCCACATTTAACTTTCTGAGTTCCTTTTCTATCGCCTCTACCAAAGCGTACATTCCTCCTTTTATCCCAAAGTATCCATCGTGCTTAAACTCAGAATAAGACAATATGGAATATAAGGCAGGAGTGTCAAACGGCGTACCACCCAGAAAAAAAGACACAAGTGAAAAAATCTGCTTAATTTCCTTCGATTCAAACCGCCGGTCCACCTCTTCCCAGAAACTACGCCTTAGCTTTGGCAAATGTTTGGGCGGAACACGTAAAAGTCCTATCGCATAAGCTAAGAACGAATTGAAATTCCTTTTAACGATAACATCGAAGGTATCGTGGAATAATTCACCCGTATCCTCCAGGTATTTAATATATTTTTTTTCGAAATCAGGCTCCAGATGTCCGATAGACTCAATCATCTTTTGCGGATCTTTATAAAGTTTATACACAGCTTTTTCATTTCTGAACCGAACTGTATAAAGCGGATCCAAAGGAAACAGTTCAACATCAAGCTGAACACCGGTGTCTTTTTCAAATTCCTTCAGCACGTAGCTCATACTAAAAAATGTCGGACCTGTGTCAAACCTGAATCCGTCAACCTCCAAACGATTTAAACGCCCTCCGGCCCGACTGTTTTTCTCAAGAATCTTAACATCATACCCTTTAGATGCAAGACGTAATGCTGATGCCAGTCCAGCCAAACCACTACCTACTATTAATACTTTTTTACTCATATAAAGGTTTTGCTGTTGTAATAAACACTCATATGCGTACCTTTGTTAAATCCACAACTTACAATATATCAAATATTTGTAAAATTTACACCATGTTTTGCAACTATTATGAAATGTTCGGAATTCCGTAAACAAACTTCCAGTATTTTCATCTGTTAAATGTTTATATTTGGATGTCAATCGTAACCTTATGCAAAAAGCAATCGTCATTGGTGGTGGAATTGGAGGCCTTGCCGTAGCCCTTAGACTCAGGAAGGCAGGTCTGGATGTAGCGCTTTTTGAAAAGAATTCTACCATTGGGGGTAAAATGGGAGAAATCCGGTCAAAGGGATTTCGATTTGATACCGGCCCGTCGCTTTTTACACTTCCCGAGTTGAGTGATGAGCTTTTTGAACTTTTTGGTAAAAATCCCCGTGATTACTTTTCGTATACAAAACTTGAGAATTCCTGCCGTTATATTTTTCAGGACGGAACAATTGTAAATGCATGGGCAGATACTGACCGGTTCACGGCTGAGGTGCACAATGTTTTAAACGAGCCAGAGGAAAATCTAACAACTTATCTGGAACGCTACCGAAAGCTTTATAAGACTGCTTCTCCGGTTTTTTTGTTCAATGCCTTTCAACGCTGGGAGAATTTTACAAAAAAAGAATTCAGGGGTATGTTATTTCACCTGCATGAGCTGGATTCAATCAAAACAATGCATAAACGCAATAACAAGACTTTCAATTCTCCAAAACTTGTACAGATTTTCGACAGGTATGCAACATACAATGGTTCTGACCCATTCAGAGCACCAGCCACTTTAAACATGATAGCCCATTTGGAACATAATCTAGGCGCATATTTTCCGGACCGAGGCATACGATCGATTGCACTTTCTCTTGAAAAACTGGCAATTGAAGAAGGGATACGAATTCACACAAACAGCTCAGTTGAAAAAATTCTGCATGATGGTAAGAAAGTAACAGGGATTGTATGTAACAGCAAGGAAATTAATGCAGATATTATTGTCAGCGATGCAGATGTCAGAACGGTATACATGAATATGTTTGAAGGAATCAGACCACCAAAATCAATTATTAATAAAGAATTGTCCTCGTCAGCGTTAATCTTCTATTGGGGAGTTGATTTTGAAAGCGATCTGGATGTTCACAACATCCTGTTTGCAGAAGTCTACAAAGCTGAATTCAAAGCGATTTTCAAAGATAAAACCTTGTATCACGATCCTACGGTTTACATCTTTATAAGTAAAAAAGTTGTCAATGATGATGCTCCTCAAGGCTGTGAGAACTGGTTTGTAATGATCAACGTTCCGGCTAATCAGAATCATAATTGGGATCAATTAAGAGAGGATGCCAGAACAATGATTCAAAAAAAAATTAATAAATTGCTACACGTGAACATAAGCAAACATATTGTGACTGAAAACGTTGCCGATCCGGTAACTATTGAACGCAACACCTCTTCGTTTAGGGGGGCGCTTTACGGAAACAGTTCCAACAGCATGTTTGCAGCATTTAACCGGCATGCAAATTTCAGTACGCAGTTCCAAAATTTATGGTTTACCGGCGGAAGTGTTCATCCGGGTGGTGGCATCCCCTTATGTATTGCTTCTGCAAAGATTGTAGCCAGTGAGGTAGATACATATTTCTTAAATCAAAGCATTTAACCAATTTAGTTATGGATGTAAAACGAATAGCTCTTCCAAGGCCGGAACCATCGAAGGCCATCCGATCCATTTCATCAGTTTTACTGGTGGGAATAATTGGATTTGCCATCCCTTTTTCCAGACCTGTTTTTCAGGCAATGACACCGATCGTTATCCTGCTGGCAGTAATCGGTTCAATACACTATCACGATGGAGACAGGAACCTTAAAATGATTTTAGTGTCACTGTTTATACTGCTTGCGGGTTTTAGTATTGAAGTAATAGGAGTGAAAACCGGCATTATTTTCGGAACTTACAGTTACGGAAAAGTATTGGGCCCGAAAATAATGGGTACACCGGTGATCATAGGATTAAACTGGTTACTCCTCATCTATACTGCCCGTGCAATGGTTGAATACTGGGATACATCGGAATGGATTAAAGTACCTGTTGTTGCCATATTGGTTACAGCATTCGATATTGTGCTTGAACCGGTGGCCATAAAACTTGGCTTCTGGAGCTGGGAAGCCATCCAGGTTCCGCTTCAGAATTATTTGGCATGGTTTGGTATTGCCCTGATATTTTCATCGCTTATGACCTTATCAAAAGTGAAACTGATGAACGAAATGGGTGGTCCGCTCTTTTTTATGCTTTTCCTTTTCTTCCTGGTACTGAATATTGTAATTCTGTTTATCTGATCCATGATAGAAGCCCGTCATCATAAACAATATGAACATTTTTTTAAGTGGTATCTTAACCGCATTCTAAAAAAAAACTTCCATCAGGTCAAGTATCTGGATTGCGGATATAACAGACAAAGTGCGCCCACACTCGCTATTGGAAATCATTTTAGCTGGTGGGACGGATTCTGGATGTTGGAATTA
This sequence comes from Quyinboa ferrireducens, assembly GCF_042436675.1. NCBI lineage: Bacteria > Pseudomonadati > Bacteroidota > Bacteroidia > Bacteroidales > Quyinboaceae > Quyinboa > Quyinboa ferrireducens. The sequence goes on from NZ_JBHMVA010000006.1 coordinate 36,137, forward strand.
AACCGAAAAAAGCTAAAGAAAAAATTTCATATTCTGATGTTGGACGAGCAGCTTAAACCGCGTATGTTTCTGAATAAACTTGGAGCTGCAGGGATTACGAAAAACAGCAGGGATATCATAACAATGTTGGAGTACTGTTCCAAACTGATGCATGACCCGAAAAATATCCTCTTTTTTTTCCCGGAAGGAGAGATCAGACCACAAAACCAGAACAAATTACATTTTGAAAAAGGAATTATGCGCATCATTGAACGGGCACCGGATAATCTTCAGTTGATGTTCGTGGTCAACCTGACAGAGTATTTTTCAAATAAAAAGCCAACCTTATTCTCCTTTTATAAAAGCATTGAAGCAAAACCGTTTTCTGATATTCGTGCGATGGAAGATGCTTACAACAGCTTTTTGGCAGAATGCAAAAACCAACTAAAACTATATAATGTATGATTGCTATAGCTGTAATCATATTATTCTATCTGCTGATCCGCAATGTGGTTGTACTGTATAATTTTGCCGTTCAGCCCTACCTTATCCGCCTTGTTCCCGAAAATGAACCGCTGATTTCCATTCTGATACCTGCACGAAATGAAGAGGACAACATTGGTTCGCTACTGAAACTTTTAACTTTACAAACATACAGAAGACTGGAAATTCTGGTGTATGATGATCAAAGCGATGACAGGACAGCAGAAATAGTTACCGGTTTTTTTAAAGCTGACAACAGGATAAAACTGATAAAAGGACAAAAACTACCCGTCGGATGGCTGGGAAAAAATCATGCGTGCTACCAGCTTGCCAAAGCCTCCAATGGAGATTATTTAATGTTTATAGATGCTGATGTACGTCCGGAAGCTCATCTGGCCTCCAGTGCTGTCGGTTATTTACAGCACAAAAAAGCAGGCTTGTTATCCATTTTCCCACATCAGATTAAAAAATCCATCGGTGAGCAGTTAACAGTTTCTTTGATGTACGATATCCTGTTAACACTGCTCCCGCTTGCTTTTGTCAGAAAAAGCAGACGCCCTGTTTTTAGTGGTGCAAACGGCCAGTTTATGTTGTTTGAACGATCCGTTTACTTGGAACATCAGCCACACTGGTTGAAAAAAGATCAGCCTGTGGAAGACATAGCCATTATGCAGCTGTTTAAAAAGTTTAATATTCCCTGCATTACCTTATTGGGTGGAGAAGATATTGCCTGCCGTATGTACAATAACGGAACAGGAGCCATCAACGGATTTGCCAAAAATGTCATCCGTTTTTTTGGCAACAGCATTCCGTTTACCCTGTTCCACGCACTGGTTACAACATTTGGACTTGTTGTCATGTTGATGATGCCTGATTTCAGGTTTTTGTCCATGTACCTCATCGGTGTTCTGGTTTACAAAGCTGTAGCTGGAAGAATGTCACGGGAAAGCATATTAAAAGCATGGCTTCTGATCATACCACGGCAGTTTATGTTTATCATAGTCGTGATCCGGGCTCTGATATTCAGGCTCCGTCAAGATTATTCATGGAAAGGAAGAAACATTAAAATCTGATGACACATCAACGAAATATTGCGATATTCTGGTTTCGCAGAGATTTGCGTTTACACGACAACCATGGCCTCTTTAAAGCTCTCAGGTCTGGCTTACCGGTACTGCCACTGTTTATTTTCGATACTGATATTCTGGAAAAACCTGATAACAGATCCGACCGACGTGTAGCGTTTATTCATGAAAAAATAACTGAACTCAAGGCAAAACTGAACGAGGCCGGCTCGGATCTGATTGTAAAACACGGGAAACCGGTTGAAATTTACAGGGAGCTGTTCAGGGAATATAACATCAGATCAGTTTGGTTCAACAGAGATTACGAACCGGATGCCATTCAGCGAGACAAGGATGTAAAAGAACTTGCAAAGAATAACGGAGCTGAAGTTTTCTCGTTTAAAGATCAGGTAATTTTTGAAAAACAGGAGGTGGTAAAAGATGACGATGCCCCCTATACTGTTTTCACACCTTACAGTAAAAAGTGGTTATCAAATCTGACAGATACGAACCTGGAATCTTTCCCTTGCGAAGACCATACGGATTCATTTTTAAAAATTGAACCAACACCTCTGCCGTGTTTGCATGATATTGGTTTCGAAGAGACTGATCATTTGGTTCTGCCAGCTCATATTGATGAAGATATTATCGGTGGTTATGATAAAACACGTGATTTCCCTGCGCAGGACGGAACATCGCGGGTTTCAGTTCATCTCCGCTTCGGAACCATAAGCATCCGTGAACTTGCCCGGACTGCTCTGCGATTGAATAAAACATATCTGAATGAACTGATATGGCGTGAGTTTTACATGATGATCCTATGGCATTTCCCGTATGTAGTTGACGGTGCCTTTAAGCCAGCATACAACCATATTCCATGGCGCAACAACGAAAAGGAATTCGAAGCCTGGTGCAATGGTAAAACTGGTTATCCCATTGTGGATGCTGCTATGAACCAGATTAACCGTACTGGCTATATGCATAACCGGGCCAGGATGATTGTTGCCAGCTTCCTGACTAAACATCTTTTAATTGACTGGCGATGGGGAGAAGCTTATTTTGCAGAGAAGCTGACAGACTACGAACTTTCGAGCAATAACGGTGGATGGCAGTGGGCGGCAGGAACAGGATGTGATGCAGCGCCCTATTTCAGAATCTTTAATCCTGAATCGCAAACGAAAAAATTTGATCCTGACGGGAAATATATTGAACAGTGGTTAGGTGATGATATACACATGGTTCAGCCAATTATGGAACATAAGCTGGCCCGTGAAAGGGCTTTAAGAGTATACAAGGAAACACTTGATAAACTAAGATGAAACAGATAACTGCCATATTCCTGCTTTTATATTTTACGTCGTTTCTGAAATCCCAAAATTTCAAAGCTGAGATTTACAACGCTTACATTTCAGGCGATATGACAAAATGGGAGCTTGTTTTAAGTACTATGGAAAAACAATATAAAGCCCAGCCTTCTTACACATTACTTGAAGATATTGTTGAGATTCAGTATGGCTTAATTGGTTATCTGATTGGTGCAGAGCAGGATGATAAAGCCGAACAGATTCTGGAAGTTGCTGAAAAAAATCTGGACCTTTTAATGAACCGAAATGATAAAATTGCCCGGTACTGGGCCTACAAATCGGCTTTTACAGGGTTCAAAATTGGTATTGCTCCCTACAAAGCGCCTTTTCTTGGTCCACGCAGTTTTTCGTATATCAAAGAAGCGATGGTACTGGATGAAAATAATCCGTATGTCCTGATGGAATATGCCAACGGCAAATACTATGCACCTGCTTTTGCCGGAGGAGATAAACCTTTGGCTTTAAAGGCCTATGCCAAAGCTATCCTTATTTTGGAAAAAGATACTCTGAACCTGAAAAACAGCTGGTATTACCTTATGGCTAAAACAAATTACGGGACAGCCCTGCTTAAAAAAGGTGATAATTCTGATGCAATTCGTATTTTTGATGAGATTCTTGACTTTGAACCCCGTTACAAGTGGGTGGCTGAAGAATTGAAACCAAATGCATTAAAAAACTGATCTGATGTTCGACCTCGCTTCCCTGCTCTTCTTTTTAGGATCTTCAGTTCTTATAACACTGGCTCCTGGTCCTGATATTATATTTACCATTACCCAGGGATTGTCGAACGGTAAAAAAGCAGGCGCTACAACGGCCATAGGCCTTGCGAGTGGAAACCTGGTTCATACAACAGCAGCGGCATTAGGGTTGTCGGTTTTATTTAAAACCTCGCCGCTTGCATTCTGGATTCTGAAAATTGCCGGCGCATTATACCTGCTCTACCTGGCCTTTCAAAGTATCAGACACCGTAACGATACCCTGAATATATCCACAGCGAATGGGAAAAAAGAGAATCTGTTCTGGCGGGGATTCCTGATGAATATTATGAATCCCAAGGTTGCCCTGTTCTTTATTGCTTTCCTGCCACGTTTTGTTGATCCTGATAATGGCAGAGTTATGCTTCAGTTTATTGTGTTAGGACTGATTTTTGCAGTTCAGGTAATATTTGTGTTTGGTGCAGCCGGTTATTTTGCAGGAGCGTTTGGTGAAATGCTTCGAAAACATCAGGGATTTTCACGCTACATGAACATCATTTCCGCAGTCGTCTTTACCGGAATAGCCGTTTCACTCCTCTTTTTCTGATCCGGAATTTTTAAGCTGCTCCCTGTAGAAATTATCTACAGGATCATGATGAATCTACAACTGATTTGATTTTTCTGTATGCCATAAAGACTTCATCAAATAATTTTTAATCCATTGATTTATTACAATTTAATCTCTGCAAGAACCTGAACCATAATTTATGGCACATGCTTTTCATATACCTGATCAAAGAATAACAATTACTAATTAAAAATTTGAGTTATGAAAAAATTAATGATTTTAACAGCAGCTGTGTTAACCCTTGGATTATCAGTACCAACTATAAGCAACGCAATGATTGATGAAAATCCTGTAGCTACCGCACCGGATGAAATAACCTACCAGGAAATTACAAAAGATGATGTCCCTGAAGTTATAACCTCGGCACTAAGCGAAAAATTTTCAAACTTCACCATAGATAAATATTATCTGGGAAGTGACGGAAATTACAAAGTTGATGTAAGTAAGGAAGATGCAAAATGGGCCCTTTATTTTGATAAAGAAGGGACTGTTTTTAAGAAAGAAGATTTGAATTCGGATAGTTCTGAAGAAGAACAATCAAACCCAACAGAAGAGTAAACTTCATAAAAAGTACCCAAATCATCTTAATTATCATCAGGATAACAGGTATCCATGACCTCTGACCGGAGCCCTCCGGCAGAGGTTTTTTTGTTAAATAGTGTACAACTATAAATACATATTGTTCTTCTGAACCAATATTCCTAAATTGGTGCATTCTTTATGACCGATACTATATGGCAAATATTTTGATAATTGATGATGATGTTACGTTTTGTTTAATGCTCAAAACCTACCTTGAAAAGCATAAACATAAAGTCACCTCCGTTTTTTCACCCTCAGATCTTAAACAGCTTATTACAAAAACTTTCTTTGATGTTGTGCTCACGGATCTTCGTTTGCCGGACATAAGCGGAATGGAAGTCATCAAACTCATAAAAAGCACCTCTCCCAAAACGCAGATTATCATGATGACGAGCTATGCCAACTATAATACTGCCATTCAATCCATTAAGGAAGGAGCTTTCAATTACATTCCAAAACCATTCTTGCCTGATGAAGTACTGAAACTAATAGCTGAAGCCCTCGAAACGGTTAAGCACGATAAGGTCAGTAAGCATGAAAATCATAAACCCGACAAAGACTTTATTGAAGGTACAAGTCCTGCATCCAAACGTTTGAAACGATACATTGAACTCGTGGCTCCTACACCTATGTCAGTCCTGATAATTGGAGAGAGCGGAACCGGTAAGGAATTAGTGGCGAGAACAGTTCATAATCTGAGTGAACGAAAAGGGAAGCCTTTTATAGCCGTGGATTGCGGTGCCATTCCGAAAGAACTTGTGGCCAGTGAATTTTTCGGACATATAAAAGGTTCGTTTACCGGAGCAGTGACGGATAAGGTCGGACAATTTGAGGCTGCCAACGGTGGAACTTTATTTCTGGATGAAATTGGCAACCTCTCGTATAATTCACAGGTTCAGTTGCTTAGAACGATACAGGAGCGCGTGATAAAGCCCGTGGGAAGCACAAAGGAAATTAAAATTGATGTGCGCATTGTTGCCGCTACAAACGAAGATTTACGTGAAGCCTGCGAAAAGGGAGATTTCAGGGAAGATTTGTTTCACCGTCTGAATGAATTCATGATCGAAGTTCCGGCCTTGAGGGAACGACAGGCTGATATAATGACTTTTGCCAATCATTTTCTGGATCAGGCTAATGCATTTTTAAACCGTAATGTAAGTGGTTTTGATGATGAGGTCAGGGATATTTTCATGAATTATGACTGGCCGGGAAATCTCCGGGAAATGCTGAATGTAGTAAAAAGAGCCACTTTGCTAACGGAGGGAGATATAATAACCAGGGTAGATATCCCTGATGAATTGTATCAAAAACCCGACAGTGAATCAGCATTTTCATTGTACAACAGTCAGAATGAAAAAGAACTGATACTGAAAGCGCTGGATGCAGCCGGAAATAATAAAAGTCAGGCCGCAAGATTACTTAAAATAGATAGAAAAACGCTTTATAATAAACTTAAGCTTTACAATATTGAACCCTGAAAACAAGGCTCTGGCAATACCAAATTCAAACACCTTCATTTTCCCGGATCGATTGTAGCAGGCGATTCATCTTTCCGATTCCTTTAAATGTAAGGTCTAATATTTCCTGTTCTGACAACTTAAGTTTTTCATAATTTTCAAGTGAACTGAAAATCTGAATTAATTCCGTTATTTCCATCTGTCTCAGGAAATTCAGCATTTTATGAGATACCTCCCCGATCTTCACAAAGTTTCTTTCTGCAGCATAAGACTCCAGAAATGAAATGTGCTCTGTACTGGCAGAAACGAAGGAAGTCAGTATTTCCCGCAAGCTATCTTTATCCTCACCAATAAAGCTTTTTATCTTATCCAGAGAATATTCAATTTCCGTCTTAAGGCGCGTCTCGTCCTTTTTTATTTTATCCAGGTTTTGAAAAATTATCTGCAATAAATCATCGGGGTCAAAAGGTTTTTGAATAAAGCTCAGGAATCGGTCTACTATCTTTGTGCCATCAGACTCGTCCCTTCCTGACATGGCTACTGCGGGGAATTTACCTCCGGACTTTTGCTCGATCATTTTCAGTAATTCCGGGCCATCCAAACCAGGCATCTGGATATCTGTTATTAAAAGATCTGTTGCACCGGTCTCAAACGCATCAGCTGCCTGAACCGGATCATTAAAAGTTTTTACGCTTGCATGTTTTGCTTTTAGGACAGCTTTCAGCATTTCGAGCATAATTTCATCATCATCAACAACCCAGATTCGTATTCCACTAATATCCTGCTTATAGCCAGATTCCGAATCTATCTTAACTTTTTTACTGTATTCAGGAGCCTGATCTGTTCTTTCAAGAGGAAAGCTTACCTTAAAATGACTGCCCTTCCCCGGTGAACTTGTAATATCAATTTCGCCTTTTAACAGGTCCACAAGCTTTTTAGCAATTGCAAGGCCCAATCCGGTTCCCTCGAACGCCACCTTATTAGCTTTCCCTCTCGTAAACTCATCAAAAATGTGCAGCAATTCATCTTTGTCCATCCCAACTCCCGTGTCGATTACATCCAGTGTTATCGTATCAAATGATTCATCCAGTTTATCTTGCTCCACATTTATTTCGACCGAACCCACATTGGTGAACTTTATAGCATTGGATATCAGGTTCACTAAAATTTGGGTTAATCTAACCGGGTCACCTATATAATTTTGATCCGGGGGAATATTATTGTGTACTGTAAAAGCAACATTTTTATTGGATGCTCCGGGCCGGTAATTTTCTGTAACCTCTTCGATCAGTAAATTTAAATTAACCGGAACCGGATTCATGTTCAGTTTTCCCTGCTGCAAACGGGCCAGATCAAGGAGACTGTTTACCAGTTTTAAAATGTGCTTTGAGGATTGATCAATATTTTTAATATATCGTTTAACTTTTGGATTCGGTTTCTCTCCTGCAATAAGGCTTGTAAAACCTGAAATGGCATTCAGGGGAGATTTAAGATCATGCGTTAAACTCAGCATAAACTGTTCCTTACTTTTCAATACCTGTTCTGTTTCATTTTTTGCCGCTTCAAGACTTTGTCTGTAATGCTGACTTTTAGACACATCACGAAGTATATTGATTGCAAAAAACAATATCGTAAACAACGACAACATTCCAAGAATAACAATATAGCGCGTGATCATTCCATTATGCTCCTGCTGTTCGTATACTTTAGTAAATGAACGCATTAATTCTTCATTTTCAATTACAGATAAAATCTCCTTAAGCTGTAGCGTAATCGTCTTGTCACTTTCCAGAATTTCCTTTTCCTTAAGGCTTATCTGCTTTTCTGCATTCAGGCTTCTACTCTTGATTTCCTTTGCAATGGAATTAAGCAGTGCAGCCACAGAATCAGCAGGATTCATATCATTATACAGACTATCTCTCTGAATATACTTGCTTATCTTAACCTGCAAAGATGAATCCTTTGGAGTCGGATCACTGAAAAGACCAAATAAGCGATTAAAAAATTTAGGCCTTTCCTGCTTCACATAGGTTGTGTCGTACTTTGTAGTTTGTCGTTGATTGATGGTAAAATAATTAATGATGGAGTCCCTGTTGACTTCGAGGTCTTTTAGTGTTTTTTCATAAAGTGCATTAGCTGAATAATTCTCCTTGAGGTATTTAAGTTCCTGGATATTTTTCTTTTTATTCTCCAGAAGTGTCAAAATTGTATCTGTATGAATTTTTTGTGACGCACTGAACATTAATGTATTTAATGAATCAATCTGTGTTTTAACACTGTCCATTAATTCAAGATAGCCTGAATAATATTTGTAATCACCGGTTTGTAATAAATTCCTTTCAAGTCCTTCGGCTGTATACAGATTGGAAAGAATTCCGTTTATGTAGATAATTTTTTCATTTGCGGGACTTAATTCCACATTTCCCTTATCCGACCGTACAAGTTCCGAATATACAAGCCACCCTGTTAAACCTGTAATAATTACAAGAATCAGGTAACCCAGAAAAAGCTTAACCTTAATATCCTGTAAAGGATTTCTCATATTCTTTAATTTTCCTGTTTAACCTTAGAATAAAAGATGTATTACTATTAAAACAATTTTATTCAAAAAAAACGTATTTCAAGCTAATTTTGACAACAACAAAACCAATACCAAAATATTTTATTTGCTATACAAACAGAATCTTACATTCTTTCATCACAAATATAACAAACTTATTATGTGTTTTTTATATCCTACTTATCACGTATCATATATAGAATTATATTTGCTTCAAATATTTTAACAAAATAAATTGCATATTATATTGACTAAGTCTAAATAAATGTTTTATATTTGCAATAGACGTAATCAAAAAAATAAAAACAAAGTATGAAAAATAGCATAAAATTTTTAGCCGCATTCGTTCTTTCAATGATGCTTATGGTTCCGGCAAATGCAGCTGCAACTGTACTAAACGGAGATGAAATTGTAGTTGTTCAGGCACCTGAAAAAGATAAGAAAGAGAAGAAAGAAAGTGCTGACAAAAAAGCATGTGAAAAGAAGTGTTGCGACAAAGAAAAAAGTTGTGACAAGAAAAAAGAAGAATCCAAAGAAGAAAAAAAAGCTGAAAAAGCTAAATAATATTTAAAGCATTGCAGGTTGGAGAGTCCTGCAATAATTGCAAGTGAGTAATAGTGGGGTAAATTGAGGTCTTTTTGACTTGGGGCTAATCGAGAGGTTAGCCCTTTTTTATTGCCATTTTTTAACCTCTATTCTTTTCATCTTTCATGCATAGTATTTAATTTCACGCACATTTTATCACCAATGGCAGGACTATACATTCATATTCCGTTTTGTAAGACCCGGTGTGGGTATTGTGACTTTCATACATCCACCGGTCTGAACCTGATGAAACCGCTCACTTCTGCTATTATTAAGGAAATAAAAAACAACAAACATTTTCTTAAAGGAGAAACATTGAAGACCATTTATTTTGGTGGAGGAACCCCGTCCCTGCTTTCGGACGAGTATCTCATAAGTATTTTTGATACCATATATTCCGAACTGAAAGTCGATACAGAAGCAGAGGTAACCATGGAAGCCAATCCTGATGATCTGACACCTGACAAACTGAAATTCTTAAAAACATTACCGGTTAACCGCTTCAGCATGGGAGTACAATCGCTGAACGATAGCGAACTGAAATTTATGAACCGGAGGCACAACGCACAGCAGGCAGTTACTGCAATTGAAAATGCGTACAAAACAGGCTTCGAAAATCTTACTATTGACCTTATTTACGGCATACCGGGCCAAACCATGAACAGCTGGACTAATACACTAGATAATGCACTGAAGCTACCGGTGAAACATCTGTCTTCCTACAGCCTGATGTACGAAAAAGGAACCTTATTTTACAACCTGGTTCAAAACAACAGGATGCACCCCATGGCTGACGAGTCTGTTCTGGAGATGTTTTCCCATTTAATTGAAAAAACCGCTAAGGCAGGACTGGATCAGTATGAAATAAGTAACTTTGCCATACCCGGTTGGGAATCACAACACAATTCATCATATTGGAATGGAAGCATCTATTGGGGAGTCGGGCCGTCTGCCCATTCGTATAATGGAAAGGTGAGACAATGGAATATAGCTGACAATGCGGGATATGTAACGGCCATTAATAATGGTGATCCGTTTTTTGAAGTGGAACATCTGGATGAAGATACACGGTATAATGATTTTGTGATCACCCGCATGAGAACGATGAAAGGATGCAGCCTTGAAGAGTTAGAGCAATTATTCGGGACGCAAAAACGGGACTATTTTGTTAAAAATGCCCAAAAATTTATTCAATCAGGGAATTTGAGCGTTGATAATCAAGTTATCAGACTGAATAAAAGCGGCATTTTCATTTCTGACCATATTATGTCGGAAATGCTTTTCGTTTAAGCATTTATTTACAAATCTTATATATTTGCAGACCATGAAATTTTTAAAAATATCACTCCTTTTATTGTTTGTCATTGCTCCGTTATGTCATGCTCAGGAAGAGGTGGCGGATACAACAAAGGCCATAACAACCCTTTTGCCCGATACATATTATGCCAAACTACAGGAGGTGGCAGATCCGGTAATTATTGATGTGCGTGATATGGGACATTACAAAAAATATAAGCTGTCAGGATCGGTTCATGCAGCCACGAAACAGGACCTGTACAATGCGATGGATACACTGGATAAGGAAGAACCTGTATTTGTTTACTGCGAGGTTGGGTTCAGATCAAATCAGGCTACAAAACTGATGGCAAAAGAAGGATTTACAAACATTTACAATTTAAAAAAAGGAATCAGAAACTGGAAAAAGGAGCATTTTCCGGTAGAAAAAATAAGCCGGCATGAGCGAAAAAAGAATGAATGAAGAAGAACTCCATTTTCTGGGGATAAAGGTAGTTTATAAAGATCTGGTGGATAAAGGACATAAAGTTTTAAACGTCAGGAAAGAAATGGATATTAATCCTCAGATTCTGGCAGAAATAGACGGAAACAAAGCCCTGATTGTAGTTCGAACAGCCAGATATCCACATATGGGTGTTATTCCACCTCATGTTGCCGCCCAGGTCCGGGAACTGGCAGTTAAACACAAAGCAAATATGTACTTTGCCAGTGTTGGCATTGCCAATGCTAACGGGGAAAACGATGAAGAAATGGCACTGCCTGTAGTGGATGGAGAATATTATATTAATTATAAAGGATTAACAAAATTCTGATTTAAACTAAAGGACAGAACCACTATCTTTGCAATTCAAAATTCTGCACATGCTTACATTTCAGTTAAAAACCGAGTACATAGAACTGATAAAGTTGCTTAAGGTAATGCAGCTGGTTCAAACCGGTGGTCATGCTAAAATTGTTGTCGAAGAAGGAGAGGTAATGCTTAATGGTGAGACTGAATACCGTAAACGGGCCAAACTCAGGAATGGAGACATCGTTGAATTTGAAGGACAAAAAGTTAAAATAATTGGTGCGCCTGAAACGTGAATTTCTATCTTTACACCTGATGTTGAAAAAAAAGACACACATATTTTTTGTTGCCGGGATTATTGCCCTGCTGCTGTCGTGTAATAAAACCGACGAATGCAACCACAGTACGGTAGCAGGTGTAAATTATGCCTTACAAAAAAATTCAACCAGCATAGTCAACAGCATTTACATTGCACCGGTAGAAAACCCGGAAGACACACTGTATTACTCCGGTTCTGCATCGAGCTATATTAAAACACTGCCGTTGTCGCTTTCTTCAGATACAACCGCATTTTTATTTGTAGCCGGCGACTCCATTGATACAGCCACAGATGTAATTGTTTTTTATCATTCCATGAAACTGGATTTTCTGGATGAAGCCTGCGGTTTCGTGCCGGAATTTAAGCTGGATAGTGTAAAATATACGGCTCAGAAAATTGATTCACTTTACTGGTTAAACAAAGCCGTAACAACAGATATTGAAATTGAGAATATTAAAATTACATATTAGCCTTTCGTTATTTATTTTATTTTCTTTTCAGCTGTTTTCGCAGGAAATAATGAATTCAGGGACAGGTGATGAAAAAGGAAAGGAAGAAGAGCAACAAAATGAGCGCCCGAAATATGTTGTTCCAGAAGGCAGAACAAGATATCTTAGAATAAGCTTTGATCCAACCCGGTATGTTTATCCATATATAGATGGTATAGCACGTGGCGGAATGGAAGCCAGCATTGACACCGAAGTAAAAGGACGCTACTTTCCTGTATTTGAACTTGGCCATGAATTTGTATCTCTGGATCAGACCAACTATAATCTGAATGCTAATGGTCTCTTCTTTCGATTTGGAGTGGACAACAACTTTTTGCAATATGCTGATAAAGATGACCGTGACATGTTCTTTATGGGAATACGGATAGCCTATTCAAATTTCACACAAAGTGCCGACAATATTATTCTCAATAACACGGGGACAGATGTAACATTTAACTTTCCTGACCAGAACTTTCATTCGGTTTGGGGAGAACTCACCGTAGGCGTAAAAACTGAGATTGCAAAAAATCTTTTTCTGGGATGGACCGTCAGAGGCAAAAGAATGATTAAAACATCTTCCAGGGACGTAACACCATATCTGGTTCCCGGGTTTGGAAAATACAGTAATAATGTGAATGTGGCAGCAAACATATATTTATCTTACGCGTTACCTATAAAAAAAGGTTCAGTAACAGAATAACATGGCAAATATTCTTTCAATTGATACTTCTACAGAGGTTGGTTCAGTAGCATTCAGCAAAGATGGAAATGTAATTTTCAATCGTGAAAGTTTTGAAGATCGGTCGCATGCTGTAAAAACCGGTGTTTATGTTGATGAAGTACTAAGTGAAGCTGAAAAGGCTGGATTGAAGCCTGATGCTGTTGCTGTTTGCAGTGGTCCCGGATCCTATACCGGCTTACGAATTGGCGTTTCGCTGGCAAAAGGTTTGTGCTACGGATACAATATTCCATTAATAGCAATTGATACGCATACCGTACTAACTCAGGGATTAATTACCGAAACCACGATATCAGGAAATCCTTTGTTTTGCCCAATGATTGACGCCCGCAGAATGGAAGTTTATTATGCTGTTTTTGATGCAGCCCTGAACCGGATCAAACCAACTGTTGCAGAAGTAATAGATTCGGAATCACTTTTGGAGTATCGGGACAATGAAGTATATTTTTTTGGGAATGGAGCTGAAAAGTGTATGAATGTTCTGTCACTACCCAATATGCAGTTTGTGGATGGTATTCATCCAATGGCAAAATATCTTGCTGTGCTTGCAGAAAAGGCTTTCAACGAAAAACAGTTTGAAAATGTGGCTTATTTTGAACCGTTTTACCTGAAAAACTTTGTTGCCACAATTTCTACAAAAAATGTATTAGGAAAATAATTGTGTTTTTTAATATTTCTCGCGGATTTCCGCAGATGTTTACGCTAAGTTTCGCAGATTTATTGGTGTATCCTAAAGGGTTTAATATGGCTTTCTCCTTCCTTTCCAAATCACAGAAAAAAATAGCACGAACCGTATTCCGTGCTATCAATCTTATGTCTTGATTCTTATATTCAGGAGATCACATTCCTTTGATAAAATCGGTCACATTCTTTTCAATACGCGCAGCCACGTCCTCCACTTCCGCTTTTTTGAATTTCTCACCAACAATATGCTCGTAAAGTTCAATGTAACGATCTGAAACCTGGTTCACGAATTCCTCGCTCATTTCCGGTACCTTCTGACCTTCCTGCCCCTGAAATCCGTTTTCGATAAGCCATTGACGCACAAACTCTTTAGAAAGCTGCTTTTGTTTCTCGCCATTCTTCAAACGGTCTTCATAGCCTTCAGCATAGAAGTAACGGGATGAATCCGGTGTATGAATCTCATCAATCAGGTAAATCGTATCATCTTTTTTACCAAATTCATATTTGGTATCTACCAGGATCAATCCTTTTTCAGCAGCAAGCTCTGTCCCTCTCTGAAATAATGCCTTAGTATATTTCTCCAGCAAATCATAATCTACTTCAGAAACAAGTCCCTGCGCCAAAATTTCTTCCCGGCTGATATCTTCGTCATGTCCTTCATCTGCCTTGGTGGTCGGTGTAACAATTGGTTCCGGGAACTTTTGGTTCTCAACCATTCCTTCAGGTAACGGGACACCACAAAGCGAACGTTTTCCTGAACGGTATTCACGCCAGGCATGTCCTGTAAGATAGCCCCTAATGACCATCTCAACCTTAAACGGGTCGCATCGATGTCCAACAGTTACAGATGGATCGGGAGAAGCAATTTTCCAGTTTGGAACGATATCCTGAGTTGCATCAAGGAAACGTTCTGCTATCTGATTTAAAACCTGTCCCTTAAAAGGTATACCCTTGGGTAATACCACATCAAATGCTGAAATTCTGTCTGAAACGATCATTACCAGGTATTCACCATTGATATCATATACGTCTCTGACTTTTCCATGATAGACACTCTTCTGTCCGGGGAAATTATAGTCGGTTTTAACCAGTGCTTTACTCATTTTTTTACAGTTTTATTGATTCACACAAAAATAAAAAAAATTGACCTATGAAACGGGATTTTAATATGTATAAAATCTAAATAAATGTAAACAGATCAATATGATTTTTGATCACATATAATCCATAAATCTTTTCAGGATGTATAAACTAAAGTAAAAAAATCTCACTATTTTTATAAAAAATAACAGCATGATGCATTTACCAGGCTTATTAAAACTCGATCCGTGGCTTGAACCGTTTACAGATACCATTGTAGGACGCCACGAGCGGGTTATATCCAAACGACTAGAGCTGATACACAAATACGGCAGTCTTCAGAATTGTGCAGCCTGGCATAATCTGTTGGGTTTACATCCAATGAACGATGGATGGGTCTTCAGGGAATATGCCCCTAATGCAACAGGGATCTACCTGATTGGTACGTTTAATGACTGGAGGGCATTACCCGAGTACCAGATGCAAAGTGTTGGAAACGGTATCTGGGAAATCATACTTGAAAAGGATAAACTCAACCACGGTGATTTGTATAAAATGCTTGTCAGCTGGGAAGGCGGACAGGCTGAACGTCTGCCTGCTTTTGCAAAGCGTGTGGTCCAGGATGAAAACACATATATATTCAGCGCGCAGGTATGGCAACCTGAGGACCGGTTTGAATTAACAGCTCCCCAGCCCTCTCTTAACGGGAAATCGCCATTTATATACGAGTGTCATATCGGAATGGCCACAGAAATGGAAAGGGTCGGTTCATTTAATGAATTCAGGGAAAAAACACTTCCCCGAATTGTTGATCTGGGATATAACGTGATACAGTTTATGGCTATTCAGGAGCATCCGTATTATGGCTCTTTCGGGTATCACGTCAGTAACTTTTTTGCCGTTTCCAGCCGTTTTGGCACACCGGAGGACCTGAGGAGACTTATTGATGCGTGCCACGAAAATGGGATCCTGGTTATCATGGATATTGTACACAGCCATGCCGTAAAGAATGAAAACGAAGGTATCGGCAAACTGGACGGATCTGGCAAACTTTATTTTCACGAAGACGTGAACAGAAGAGAACACCCTGCATGGGATTCCCTCTGTTTTGATTACGGGAAAGAAGACACCATGCGTTTCCTGCTTTCCAACTGCCGCTACTGGATTGAAACCATTGGTTTCGACGGATTCCGGTTCGACGGCGTTACCAGTATGCTCTATTACGATCATGGACTTGGAAAAGCTTTTACGTCATATTCGGACTATTACAACGGCGGTCAGGATGAAGACGCCATTACGTATCTGGCACTTGCCAATGAACTGATCCATGAACTAAAACCGGAAGCTATAACTGTAGCCGAGGAAATGAGCGGTATGCCGGGTCTGGCCTATACAACAGCCGAAGGTGGAATCGGATTTGATTTCAGGCTGGCCATGGGAATACCGGATTACTGGATTAAAATTATTAAGGAAGTGCAGGATGAAAACTGGAATGTTGGCGGCATTTTTCATGAGCTGACGAATCACCGATCAGAAGAACAAACCATAAATTATGCTGAATCGCATGACCAGGCCCTGGTTGGTGACAAAACCATTATTTTCCGCCTTATCGATAAAGAGATGTACTGGCATATGCAGGTTTTTGACCAGAACCTGACCGTGGACCGTGGCCTGACCCTGCATAAGATGATCCGGCTGATTACTGCATCAACAATCAATGGCGGTTATCTGAATTTCATGGGTAATGAGTTCGGCCATCCCGAATGGATCGATTTTCCACGGGAAGGAAATAACTGGTCCTTTAAATATGCACGCAGGCAATGGAGTCTTGTTGACAATGAGAACCTGAAGTATAAATTCCTGAACGCATTTGATAAGGCTATGATTCAGCTGCTGTCGTCTGAAGATGAATTTGCAAATGCCTATACGGGCGTAAACAGCAGCAATGAAAAAGACCAGATTCTTATTTTCCAACGCAAGGACCTGATTTTTGTCTTCAACTTCAATCCTAATCAATCCTTTACGGACTATGGGATACAGATTGATCCGGGACGCTACAAGATCGTCCTGAATACGGATTCGACAGAATTTGGTGGCTTCAACAGGATTGACGATAAAATGACCTATTACACTTCGGCACCATCCAGGCTGGAAAAGAAACACTGGCTCCGTTTATATATACCATCACGCATAGCCTTTGTAATGAAGAGACAGGAAACAAAGAAATTGTTCTGATAAAAAAACATCCGTCAGCCGGCGGATGTTTTTTTATAATTGATATTATTCCGAACCTTTGACAGGAAGGCTTTCATCTTTTCAGAATCCTTATCCTTTATAATATCCAGAAGATACCGGAGTTCCTTCCGAATATTTTCAACCTGCTCGTAAGTATATTCATTGAACAGAATTTCCGATAACAGATAATCATCCTCCGAAAGCAGTCCCTGAGCAATGGCCATATGTTTTTTAAATGTGGTTCCCGGCGCCTCAATATTTTTCATACAGGCTGCAAATACAAGAGTAGATGAAAACGGAATGGACAGGGAATAAGCCGTAATTTCATCATGTTCCTTAAAGGTATATTCGTAAATTTTCAGTCGCAGACTTCCATAAAAATCCTTGAAGAAAGCCTTTCCAAGATGGTCTGATTCAGATATAATTACCGCATTCTGAGTAGAAAGATCCTGAATATTGGCAAAAGTAGGACCGAACATCGGGTGTGTGGATACAAACCTGAACCCTTTGTTCTTATAATAATCCTTTAGTCCGTTTTTAACCGATGCGATATCGGATAATATACAGTTTTCGGGCAAATATGGAATCACAGTTTCAAATGCCTCAATGGTGTACTTTAAGGTCACCGCATTAATTACCAGCTCCGGTTTAAATGCTTCAATTTCCTTTGGATCAGTCATACGGATTGTATTGAATACAAACCGCAGTTTTTTATGATCCGGATCAAAAATTGCCACTTCGTGATCAAAACAGAGGCAATCGGTAATCCATGTGCCCATTTTACCGGCACCCAATACAAGGATTTTCATCCGTTTAAAATTTTCAAGTTATTAAAATACTACTAAGAGCATATAAATCAGTCTTTCGCATTCATTACATCTACCTGATGACGAATGGATTCTTCGTGAACACCCTTTAAAAGTTTAATCATAAAATCACTACTCAGTCCAAGTTCACTGCCCTGTTCTACTCTTTTCTGTAAAATCTCATCGTAGCGTGCTGTCTGTAAAATAGTCATATTATTTTCTTTCTTAAACTGACCTATTTCGCGTGATATCCTCATGCGTTTGGCAAGTACTTCCAACAACTGATCATCCAGCTCATCAATGTTACGACGAAGAATGGATAAATCCTCAGTGGTTTTTTTTGCGTCGCGTAATACAAGGGTAGAAAGAATTTCGAACAGTGCTTCCGGAGTTACCTGCTGAGCGGCATCACTCAATGCTTTTTCAGGACAAATGTGACTTTCAATGATCAACCC
Organism: Quyinboa ferrireducens; assembly: GCF_042436675.1. NCBI lineage: Bacteria > Pseudomonadati > Bacteroidota > Bacteroidia > Bacteroidales > Quyinboaceae > Quyinboa > Quyinboa ferrireducens. Next base: position 54,426 of record NZ_JBHMVA010000006.1, read on the forward strand.
GTCAAAGTTCAGGTCCATCGCCTGCTGAGAAATCGGAGCAATTAAATCACGCTTCCCACCAATATGACTCGGATCGCAAATAATAGGCAATTCGCGTACTTTCCGTCTCAATTCAATTGGAATATGCCATTGAGGTAAGTTCCTGTAAATGCGTTTATCATACGAACTGAATCCGCGATGTATAGCGGCAAGCCGTTTGATACCCGCCTGATTAATGCGCTCCAGGGCACCAATCCATAATTCCACATCGGGATTTACCGGATTTTTAACAAGGACAGGAATATCAACTCCATTCAGTGCATCGGCAACTTCCTGCACTGCAAAAGGGTTTGCAGATGTTCTTGCGCCAACCCAAAGTACATCTATACCCTGCTTTAAAGCTTCGTATACATGTTTTGCTGTAGCAACTTCGGTAGCAACATACATGCCGGTCTCCTCCTTAACATGTTTCAGCCATTTCAAACCTTTCTCGCCAACGCCTTCAAACATGTTCGGACGGGTTCTCGGTTTCCAGATGCCTGCACGGTAAATCTGAACGCCTCTTGATGCCAGTTCTTTTGCTGTTGCCATAACCTGATCTTCAGTTTCAGCACTGCAGGGGCCGGCAATAACCAATGGTCTTTCTGTATTCAGACCCGGTAACGTGAATTTTTCTAAATCAAGCATTTTATTTCTGTTTACATATTTTTATCAATTCTTCTTAATGCCTCTTTCAGCATGGTCTCAGAGCTACATAACGATATACGGATATATCGTTTCCCATTTTCTCCAAAGATGAAACCCGGTGTAATAAATACGTGAGCTTTCATCAGGATTGAGTCGGCAAAATCGGCGACACATTCTATATGATCCGGAATTTTTGCCCATATGAACATTCCGGTCTGTTTTTCATCATAAGTACATTCCAGGCGATCCATAATGGCATAAGCCAGCTTTTTTCGCACTTCATATGCAGCATTGTTGGAATCGTACCATTCTTTTGGTGCTTTCAGGGCTTCCGCAGCTGCAAGCTGTAACGGTTTGTACATTCCTGAATCCACATTGCTTTTCACCCTGATAATATAACTGATCAAGGTGGCATTAGCCGCAGCCATTCCAACACGCCACCCGGCCATATTATGGCTTTTTGACATCGAATTCAGCTCGATACACACATCTCTGGCACCTTCAACCTCCATGATACTCATGGGATTGTCGTTCAGGATAAAGCTGTAAGGATTATCGTTCACTACCAGAATATCATTACGTTTTGCAAACGCCACAATATCTTCAAACAACTTTTTTGTGGCAGGTGTACCCGTTGGCATGTTCGGGTAATTGATCCACATAATCTTTACCTTCGCCACACCTTCTTTTTCAAGCTGATCCAGATCAGGGAACCAACCCCTCTCCTCTTTCAGATCGTAAGTCCTAATTTTGGCACCCACCAATTCACTTACAGAACTGTATGTAGGGTAACCAGGATCAGGCACCAACACTTCATCGCCTGGATTTAAAAAAGCCAGCGAAATATGCGTAATACCTTCCTTGCTTCCAATTAAAGGCAGAATTTCTGAGTTCGGATCAAGTGTAACCCCATACCATTTTTTATACCATTCGGCAAAAGCTTTACGGAGTTCCGGAATCCCGTTATAACTCTGGTAACCGTGGTCACCATCTTTCGATGAAGCCTTGTGTAATGTTTCAATCGTTGCATCAGAAGGTGGCAAATCAGGATTTCCAATGCCAAGATTAAGAATATCTGTTCCTTCGGACCGCATTTTTGCGATTTCCTTCAATTTTACCGAAAAGTAATACTCCTTAACGTTACTAATTCTTTCAGCTGGTGAAATCATCGTGTGATTGTTTTCCTTGTTTATATTCTCCTAATATTTTCATGTTTTTAGTCAGCGGCTTAATGGCCTCCAGTGATTGCTGATAACGGATGTAATCGTTAAAAGTCAGATCCACATAAAACATGTATTCCCATTCACGGCCTAAAACCGGCAGGCTCTGAATTTTTGTAAGGTTAATGCCATAGAACGAAAGTATGGTTAACACTTTAGAAAGACTTCCTTCCTCATGCGGCAATGCAAATACTACCGACGATTTGTTTACCACTTCTTTTAACGCGAAATCGGCGGAAAGGTTCCACGGGTCACCGATAATCAAAAAACGGGTGAAGTTTTTCTTGTTGGTTTCAATGCTTTCGGCCAAAATATTCAACCCGTAAGTACGGGCCGCCAGATCACTGCAGATTGCCGCCGCACCTGACATTTTATCCGATTGAACATTCTTAGCACTCAACGCGGTATCATCAGATTCAATCAGGCGCATAGCCGGATACTGATCCAGATAGTCCTCGCACTGCATTAATGCCATCGGGTGTGAATAAACCTCACGAATATCTTCAATTTTCTGCCCCGGCAATGCACAAAGGTTGTGTTTGATTCTGAGTTTGTATTCTCCAATAATACTAAAGTTTGATTCCCTTAGAAGATTATAGTTTGGAAGCAAACTGCCTGCCAGCGTATTCTCTATCGCAATAATGCCGTAAACAGAACCATCCTTTCTAAGCGTGTTGAACACATCTTTAAAGGTAATACAGGGAATTATATCCACATCGTCGTTTTCGAAATAAGCCTTTGCCGCAATTTCGTGAAATGCTCCTGCAATTCCCTGAATGGCCACCTGTTTTGTTTTTACCATCTTTTATTTTGTATTTACTGTTACAAAAAAAAATCCCGCTTTTCAGCGGGATTCTGTATTATTATATATGTTCAGTTCAATGTATACAAAATCCCGCCACCTTTTTAAAGTAGAAATAAAAATAAAAGTTAAAAAAGTAACCGGATTTCATTTTTCCTATTTTTTGTTTGCGCAAATATAACCAATTTTTAATTGATCAAACACAATTACAATAAAAATGTGATTTTTTGTATTAAATCATTAACAAAACTAAACTTTATCATTTTTAATACTAATGATTTATCACAATTGCACGAATCGTTATTCCCTTACTGCTTTTAACAGACAGCAGATATAAACCATCGGGCAAATCCGATATGTTCATTTCTGTTACAGAACCGGAAGCTGATTTCAAAACCTTGCCTTTTAAAGACAACACAGCCACACTTTGGATAACATCCTCTGAATCAAACTGGATCACCTCTGAAGCAGGATTTGGATAAACCTTCAGACTCATGTTCTCCGGATCATTTATAGCGGATGGACCAACATAGAAATTCTCGCTCCACACCTCACTTAAAGTTCCTTCGGTATTCTGAACCCAAATATGTATGACATGATCTCCGTTGCCAAGAGAACTGATATCAATATCAAAATCTTCATCAACCTCCCACAATTCAGGATTAAGATTCAACGTATATAAAGATTCTTCATCATCAAAAGAATAGAGAACGGCATTTAGTTTTGGAGTCAACGTCTTATAAAATGGATGCCGGAATGTCTCACCCCAAGATCCTTCATCCTGCGAGCGGTAAAATAATACGTGATAGCCCGGTTCAATATTTTCCAGTGAAATAACCGAATTGATATCTGCTACATCAGCAGAACCTTCAAAAAGACTGATTCCGTTTCCATAACCCGGATCAACATCGATAAAATATTCCAGTCGTGTAATATTCTGTACAGGTAATGACACAAACACATTCTGATAAAAAGTTTGCCCCCAACCATTCACATCATCCTTTAGCCTGTAATACAAGGTATGAAATCCCGGAGAAACGGTCTCAAGTGAAAGTTCTGAGGCCAGTGTCAGCGACTCTGTTGGCGTAAAATTCATTAAGTAACCATTTCCGTATCCCGGATCATTATCTACAAAATACTCTCCCTGTGTGAGTGTTTGTCCAAAACACAACAACGGGAATACCAAAAAAATCAAACATAATTTTTTCATAGCGCTTATTTTTGACTTCTGGCATTAATCTTTACAACCATACTTCCGGTTGCTGTTGCAGGAATTTCAACGTTATAAATAAATGGCATGGGTGGCAAGCCGGACAAAATATACTGATCATCTCCGCCGAATGGTCCACAATCGACACTACCTTCTCCAGCCTCTTTAGCCACGGAAGTTTCTGATAATACATATTCTCCGTCCGTGGATGTATCACCTGTAACAAAAAGATCATCCCACACAACATTTCCAACATTACCTGTTCCTGCCGGAGCATCATGACTTACAATGTTATACTGGTAGGTTGAACCATCCCTTGTGCTTATATAACCGGAAATATTATTTTTAATACCCGAATTAAAAGCAATAATGTCACTTCCAGCCATATTATTTGTAATCGTTGCAGTTGTTTTTGCATTAAAACCTATTGATCCTGTGGCAATATTATTTGTTATAATTAAACCAGTGGCAAATAAGGTCTCCGAACTCCAACGGGTATCAATACTGGCTAAGTAGTTTTTTGAGACAATACAATTTTGAACCGCTTTTTCATAACAGAATGCAATTGTACCATTAATATGATTTCTTTCAATTATCAGGTCACTTGCATCCACTTGCAGTGCATCAAAACCTCCTACGATTGACATCCCAATAATGACGGATCCCCGACCAGCAGAATCAACGTATAGTACACCTAGTTCGGCAGGAAGAATATTATCATTTCCAATTTCATTTTCACCAAGAAAATAGCCAGGACCAATTATTACAAGCTTCTTATATAAGGTATCTTTATCCCCATAGGCCAGATTTGAGCCTTCGAACATTAAAGTATCTCCCGGAGCTGCGGCATCATGTGCCTCCTTAAATGAAGTAAAATCTGCATCAATGCCAACCGTATTATTGACCCGCCACTTTGTGGCATTAGAATTAAAACTAAACAAAAGAAATAGAATAAGTGAGGTAAAAAAAAGTCTTTTCATGATCATATAAAATTTAAATGAGTTAAACGTATAATTTCGTACCTAATGGCATGTAAAAGGTTTAATAACAAATAAAATGCTAAGGGACTGAGAACGCTAAATATACGAACTTTAAAATGATATGTCTATTAAAAAATCCTGAACAATGAATTATTTTATCAACAATTTAAATTTAAGCCGGATAAGGTTTAGACTAAAAAATGCTGAATCCCGGGAGGCAAAATATTCAGGGCATAAAAAAAGCTTCACATTTTCGTGAAGCTTCGTGGGCGGTATAGGATTCGAACCTATGACCCCTTGGGTGTAAACCAAGTGCTCTGAACCAGCTGAGCTAACCGCCCGTGTTACATTTTTTCAAATGCGGTGCAAATATATGCTAAGTTTTTATTCCTGCAAAAAATTTGATGAAAAATATTGAGAATCATTAAAATTAATTCCATCAAAGTACGAATAAGCTATTTTTAGATATATTAATATGTCTATTCTCACTCAACAAACCTCCTGGAATACCCACATATAACTGATATAAAGCTACTTAACTCTTCACATCTACACATACCAATAATTTCAACAATAAAAAGTTAATAAATCAAAGCACAAAAAAATTAAACAAGTTGAATCAATTGGCTATTTTTTATATTTTTGCATTTAATTATTTTAACAACAGTGTAAATGTCTGAAAATAAAAAAATTAAATCCGCTCTTATTTCTGTATTCCACAAAGAAAATCTGGACGAAATTATTACCAAATTACATAACGAAGGTGTCAAGCTCATAAGTACCGGGGGAACAAGAAGTTTTATAGAATCTCTGAATGTCCCTTGTACAGCGGTCGAAGACCTTACTTCTTACCCTTCAATACTAGGCGGTCGCGTTAAGACTTTACACCCTAAAATCTTCGGAGGGATACTTTCAAGAAGAGATAACAGCGGAGATAATGACCAGTTAAACGAATACGACATACCGGAAATTGATCTCATTATTGTGGATCTTTATCCGTTTGAAGATACGGTTGCTTCAGGTGCAGCGGAACAGGACATCATAGAAAAAATTGATATTGGCGGAATTTCATTGATCCGTGCTGCAGCCAAAAATTTCAAAGATGTTATTATAGTTCCTTCTCAGGAACAGTATGGCAAACTACTTGATATCCTGAATTCAAAAGGGGCACAGAGCTCTATTGAAGAAAGAAAATCTTTTGCCCGAGATGCTTTTGCTGTTTCTTCACATTACGATGCTGCCATATTCGGATATTTCAATCAGGATGCCGATACCAAACGTATTAGTCTGAATGAAGGACACGTGCTGCGTTATGGAGAAAATCCGCATCAGAGTGCCACATTTTTCAAGTTCAACAATGTGGACGAAGGAGCTTCCCTGGCAAATGCAAAAATACTTCAGGGTAAAGCACTTTCGTATAATAACCTTCTGGATGCAGACGCGGCCTGGAAATCAGCCAGTGATGCTTTCCATTCTGTGACACACCTCAACGTCAAATCGGCAGTTTCTGTTATTAAGCATCTGAATCCCTGCGGATTGGCTGTCACTGACAATATAATGAAGTCGCTGGAGCTGGCCTGGGCCGGTGATCCGGTCAGTGCTTACGGAGGTATTATTTGTTTCACCGGAGAGGTCACAAAGGAGGTGGCAGAATGGTTCAGTAAAAAATTTATTGAAATTATCATTGCGCCTTCATACAGCGAGGAAGCCAAAGAGGTTCTGGCAAAGAAAAAGAATTTGAGAGTTCTTGAAATTCCGGTAAAAAATGAAACAACCGGCGAAAAACTGTACCGTTCCATCAGCGGTGGGATGTTGGTGCAGGATGAAGATGAAGGAATGGACAGCGACTTTACACAGGTAACCAAGGTAAAGTTTGAAGATAACAAAATGAATCTTGCCCGTTTTGGAATTACAGCATGCAAACATTTAAAAAGCAATGCCATTGCAATTGTAACAGAACAGGCAGACGGATCTTTCTGGCTGACGGGTGCCGGTATGGGTCAACCCAACCGACTTGACAGTCTGAGACATTTAACAATGCCCCGTTTTAACCTCAAGGAAGGCGTTGAAATCGAACAATCTGTTCTGATCTCTGATGCTTTCTTTCCTTTCAGGGACAGCATTGAAGCTGCCAACGAATACGGCGTAAAATACATCGTTGAGCCGGGTGGAAGCATCCGCGATAACGAAGTTATTGAAGCATGTGACGAATTTGGAATTGCAATGTTATTTACCGGCAGACGCCACTTTAAACATTAAAAAACAAACTTAACATGGGATTATTTTCCTTAACTCAGGAAATTGCAATTGACCTGGGGACTGCAAACACAATTATTATTCATAACGACAAAATCGTAGTGGACGAGCCTTCGGTAGTAGCACTGGACAGAAGGGACGATAAGCTTATTGCTTTAGGCGAAAAGGCCCGTCAGATGCATGGGAAAACACATGAAAACATAAAGGTTATCCACCCGTTGCGCGATGGGGTTATTGCAGACTTCTATGCTGCAGAACTTATGATCAGGGGGATGATTAAAATGATCAATAAAAAACCGCGGCTATTCTCCCCTTCATTGAAAATGGTGGTTTGTATCCCATCCGGAAGTACAGAGGTTGAGATCAGAGCTGTACGTGACTCCTCGGAACATGCAGGTGGCCGGGAGGTTTATATGATTTACGAACCAATGGCGGCAGCAATCGGGATCGGTATTGATGTGGAAGCACCGGAAGGAAGCATGATCGTCGACATTGGTGGTGGAACAACGGAGATCGCCGTAATTTCACTGGGCGGTATCGTATCCAACAAGTCCATTCGTATTGCAGGTAATGACCTGACACAGGATATTATGGAATATATGCGTCGCCAGCATAACATTAAAGTAGGTGAGCGTACTGCCGAGTTCATTAAAATAAATGTGGGGGCAGCATTAACTGACCTTGAAGATCCACCACAGGATTATATTGTTCGCGGACCAAATGCTATGACAGCACTCCCAATGGAAGTTCCTGTTTCGTATCAGGAGATTGCCCACTGCCTTGAAAAGACACTCTCTAAAATTGAGGCTGCGGTTTTAAGTGCATTGGAACAAACACCTCCGGAATTGTATTCCGATATTGTAAACAAAGGGATATTTCTGGCCGGTGGTGGAGCCCTGTTAAGAGGATTGGATAAACGCCTGAGCGACAAGATAAATATACCGGTTCATATTGCAGATGACCCGTTGCATGCCGTTGCCAGGGGCACAGGTATTGCGCTTAAAAACGTGGATAAATTCCAGTTCCTGCTTCGTTAAACTGCCACAAGGCAACAAATATGGGATACTGATTTATGCGGAATTTGATCCGTTTCTTCATACGGTTTCAGAATATTTTCCTCTTTATTTTTCTTGAGGCCATAGCTTTTTTGCTCATTTTTAACAACAATCCTTATCAACGTGCCACCTTTCTGAACTCCGGAAGCGATATAGCAGGTTACGTTTATAACCAGTCAAAATCTATAAGTAATTATTTCCAGCTGCAAAAGGAAAACAATGACTTATCAGTTGAAAATGCTGCATTAAAGAATCTTTTGTTCTATAACAAAAAGGATTCAGCCTACGTTTCATATTTCAATGATTCCATGCCTCAAACGGAATTTTACTTCATCCCTGCACGTGTTGTTAATAATTCGGTTCACCGCAGAATGAATTATATAACGATAGATAAAGGATGGGCAGATGGAGTGAAAGCAGAAATGGGAGTAACATCTGCCAGAGGACTGGTTGGATCAGTTAAAGGCACCTCGAAGCATTACTCCATTGTAACACCTATTCTGAATACACAACAGGCTATAAGTTCCAAAATAGGGCAAACCGGATTTTTCGGTTCTCTGGTCTGGGACGGTACAGATTATCAGTATGCCAAACTGAAAGCTATTGAAAACCATGCTGATGTAGCTATTGGCGACACAATATTTACTTCAGGATTCGGTTCAATTTTCCCTGCGGGATTAACAGTAGGATACATCCATGATATTGTTTCAGACGAGGATGATGATTTTTATGATATTACGGTTAAACTTGCAGTAGACTTTAAGTCATTATATTTTGTGGAAGTGATAGGAAATGAATTCAAGTGGGAAGTTGATTCATTAAAAGTGCTGGAGGAAAGAGATGATTAGACTCATAGCAAAATATGTTATTTATTTTATTTTCCTGGTTCTGTTGCAGGTAACGGTACTGAACCATATTAATTTTATGGACCATATAAATCCCTATCTGTACATACTTTTTATCCTGGCCCTTCCGTTCAGCGTATCAAAATCAGGTGTTCTGCTACTTAGTTTCCTGATGGGCTTCACGATTGATATGTTTGTGGGGACACCCGGAATAAATACTGCAGCTACAGTATTTATGGGGTTTCTCAGAAATATATTACTTCCTTTTCTGGAACCAAGGGATAACTACGAACCCGGAACGCATCCTTCGGTGGCAGAATACGGCTGGGCATGGTATATGCGATACGCAATCATCCTGGTTGTACTTCACCATGTTGCGCTCTTCTTTCTGGATGCTTTTTCCATGGAAAATTCAGGGACAACCCTTCTCTACAGTTTATACTCTTCGGTATTTACGCTGATCCTGATCATTTTATCACAGTCGAGCACATCAAAACGAACTTTGCTCAGTGAATAGTTTCAGAGATACAGATAGCAGAAAATTCATTCTGGGGGGAATCGTATTAATTATTTCCCTTACATTCATCATATCCTTGTTTAACCTGCAGGTAGTGGACGAAACAGCCAGATTATCGGCAGATGATAATACCATCCGGACTGAGATTGTCTACCCGTCACGTGGAAAGATCTTTGACCGAAACGGTAAACTTTTGGTCTATAATAAGGCGGCCTATGATTTAATGGTTCTACCACGGAAACTGGAAGCTTTTGACACACTAAAACTTTGCAATGCCATAAATGTCACACCTGAGGCGTTGGAAAAACAGATGACAAAAGCTAAAAACTGGTCATGGAACCGGGCTTCCATTCTGTTCTCACAACTCTCAGCGAAAGATTACGCTTTTCTTCAGGAGATACTGTATCAATTCCCCGGGTTTTATGTACAGCAGCGCACCATCAGAGCTTATAATTATCCAAATGCAGCACAGGTTCTGGGATATCTGGGTGAGGTAACGCCTGAAATGATCAAGGATGATCCCTTCTATAAATCCGGTGATTATGCCGGTATGAGTGGCATCGAAAAAACCTATGAAGAATTCCTCAGAGGTGAAAAAGGACAACGTCTGATTCTGGTGGATCGCTTTGGAAGAGAAAAAGGATCATACAAAAACGGATCCTATGACCAGCCTCCGGTGACAGGATCAGACATCACCCTGTCGATCGATATCGACCTGCAAATCTATGCAGAAAAACTGATGCAGAACAAACTTGGCAGTATTGTTGCCATTGAACCCAAAACAGGTGAAGTTCTCGCCCTTGTCTCAGCTCCAACATTTGATCCGGCAGTTTTAACAGGCAGGTTACGTTCAGATGCATTTAATCAGCTCAATACAGACACTCTTAAGCCACTTATAGACAGGGCTATACAAGGGAATTATTCTCCCGGTTCAACATTTAAAATGGTGGTTGGAGCCATTGGGCTTCAGGAACAATCCATAAATCAATACACCCTTTTCAGTTGTCAGGGTGAGGCCTCTAAACCTATTAATTGTTCTCATTCTCACGTATCACCACTAAATGTTGTTACTGCGATAGAACTTTCCTGTAATCCTTTCTTTTACAAAACGTTTTACCAAACCATAGAAAGGCCTACTCTGGAAGAAGTAAAATCTCAGTATATAAAATGGGCTGATTATGTACAAAGCTTTGGTTTTGGTAAAAAACTGGGGATTGATTTACCTTACGAATATAACGGCTCTGTTCCTGAAGCATCCTATTATGACAAACTCTACCGAAAAGTATGGCGGGCAAACACCATCCGCTCACTGGCAATAGGCCAGGGAGAATTGCTGGTTACGCCTATTCAGATTGCCAACGAAGCGGTTGTGATGGCCAACAGTGGCAAATACTACATCCCACACATTGTAAAATCAATCGGACATGAGAAATATGTTCGGGAGAAATATACGGAATTGCACTACACAAAAGTTGATTCATCAAATTTCAAACTCATCAGGGAAGGCATGAGAGAAGTTTATTCCGGTGAAGATGGTACTGCAAGATGGTACAGGAACAGATCTATGCAGATGGGAGGAAAAACAGGGACAGTAGAAAACTCACAGGGTGAAAACCACTCTGTGTTTCTTGCATTCGCGCCCTTTGATGATCCACAAATTGCCATATCTACCCTGGTTGAAAATGCCGGATATGGATCCGCCTATGCTGCTCCTATAACTACACTGTTAATGGAGAAATACATTACGGACAGTATTCCTCCATATCATAAAGCCAAAGAACAAGAGATGTTTGATGCAAACCTGATTGAACATGGACAGGAGACAGAGTAGCATACGATCACTTGACTGGATAACCATTGCGTTATTCCTGTTTTTCATTGCATTCGGATGGATCAGCATTTTTGCATCCAGCCTTGGCGATGAGCCTTCCATGACCATTGGCATGGACACGCGAGCGGGAAAGCAATTATTATGGATCGGAGCGTCAGTGGTTCTTGCTCTGGTTGTATTAATTACAGACAGTAAATTTTTTGAAGCTTTCGCATATCCCATATATGCAGCTATTTTGCTGTTACTCGTGGCTGTTCTGCTTATTGGGGTAGAGGTTAAGGGAGCTACTTCCTGGATCGCCATCGGGTCGTTCAGACTTCAACCCGCTGAATTCATGAAGTTTGCCACGGCATTGGCCCTGGCCAAAGTTCTGTCCCGGTTCAATTTTAGTTTTAACCGACTTAAAGATCTGGCTCTGGCCTTTTTTATTACCTTTTTCCCATCTGTGCTGATCCTGCTCCAAAACGATACCGGATCAGCACTGGTGTATGCATCTCTTGTTCTGGTAATGTACCGCCAGGGGTTATCCGGAATTTTTCTTACCGCCGCCATTCTGGCTGTTTTGTATTTTATTCTATCTCTTATCTACTCACAAAGCCTTGTGCTTATCATGATATTAGCGTTGGCTGTAATTGGAATTCTGGCTCAGAGAAAATATAAAGTTCTGCTGGGAATAGGGATTACAGCAGCCTCAACAACCGGAATTCTTTTACTCCTGAATGTATTTGGTTTTTATAAACCGGATCTTAAAATTATTCTCTCCATAGTTATAATTTTAAGTGCGTTATATCTTTTCTTCAGAGCACTGGTTGATAAATCACGGACTTATACACTTGCAGGATTGTTCCTGATAATTTCCATTGGCTACACCTTGTCCACAAACTATGTTTTTGAAAAAGTTTTGGAAGATCATCAGCGCACAAGGATAGAAGTGCTGCTGGGGATAAAAAGTGATCCGAGCGGTGCCGGTTATAATGTCAAACAGTCCCGGATCGCCATTGGGTCAGGTGGATTCACAGGCAAAGGATTCCTGAACGGAACCTATACAAAATTCAAATATGTCCCGGAACAAAGCACCGACTTTATTTTTTGTACCGTTGGTGAGGAATGGGGATTTATGGGAACATTCACTGTTATTGCACTTTTCTCCTTCTTCCTTATCCGATTGATTTTTCTTGCTGAACGACAGCGAAGCCTGTTTTCGAAAATTTACGGGTATGGCGTATTTTCAATTTTCCTGTTTCACTTTATTATTAATATTGGCATGACGATCGGGCTGGCACCTGTCATTGGAATTCCACTGCCATTTTTCAGTTATGGGGGGTCATCGTTATGGGGCTTTACCATCCTGCTGTTTATCTTCTTAAAACTGGATTCAAACCGAATGCAGATATTAGCTTAATAACAGACACAAGACTTAAGAATCAAGACATAAGATTCTTTTTTATGAATGTATTTTTCATGCAATACGCAATATGTTTACCAGACGGGGGAAATAAACGCATCCTCAAAATGTTCAATTTCAGGTGCTTTGCCGGGCTGAAACAAGACCGCTATGACATCAAACCGTACCTCCATATCCACGTCATAGGTTTCGAGGTACGCTTCAGTAGCATCAATAATCATACGGATTTTCTTTTTTGATACGGCATCCTCGGGATTTTCAAAAATATCAGTGGTCCGGCTTTTCACCTCCACAACCACCAGTAAGTCATCTTTTTCAGCAACAATGTCGAGTTCTTTATGTCCAAACTGCCAGTTGGTATGACGGATATGGTATCCCTGTTGTTGCAGATATATCCGGGCCAGTTCTTCGCCCCGGTTACCTTTTTTACGGTTGTTCTGTGTCATCTGGTTTGAGTTTAAGGAATTATAAAGATACGACATAAGTATAAAGCCATCAAATAATACCACCCGTTCCGGGTTTACAGTACCGTATATTAACTGTCCTTTTTACAATATTGACATCCCTTCGGGATTAAACCAAATTTACGGACCGGCAATAATTACACAACAAAACCTGAAGGGTTGATATTTTTATAGCTGTGATCATATCCGGATGAAAGAAAATCCTAAAAGGATGACAGAGTAAACTTTATGTATTCCTGTGAAATTGAAACACACATTTTATAATGCAAACTGTTCTGGGTTTACGATACAGTATATTGGCTGTCTTTATTACAATAATGGCATCTCTTCGGGATTGCGTGCCCCACACGGTTTGCGATCAGTTATGCTACGGGATTATAATAATGAAAGGTAGAGAACAGGTCCATCACTAACCTTTTATAGTAAACCCGAAGGGTTGATATTTTTATAGCTACGATCATGTCCTAATGAAAAAAAATCCCGAAGGGATGACAGAACCCTAATTGACAATATAGGGATAGAATACATTAAATTAAATCAGAGGAGTTATAATAAATTTTCATAATTTTATTATTGATTACTATTGTACTAAACATAATAATTTTAATTACAACAAACCTAAAACGTATAACAAATGCCTGGCACATACTCAAAAATTTACGTGCAATATGTATTTGCAGTATCGGGAAGAGAAAACCTTCTCCACAAGAAATGGAGAGAAGAATTATTTAAATACATTGCAGGAATCATTAAAGGGAAAAACCAAAAACCAATCATAGTCAACGGCTATTTGGATCATGTTCATGCATTTGTTGGACTACAACCATCAATGCCAATATCTGACTTGGTAAGGGATATCAAAAACAATTCATCTAATTTTATTAATAACCAGAGGTATGTCCCGGGAAGGTTTAGATGGCAGGAGGGATATGGTGTTTTCTCTTATTCCCATTCGCAAATTGAAAATGTTTATAATTATATCGAAAATCAGGAAGAACATCACAAGACCAGGACTTTCAGAGAGGAATACATAGAATTTCTAAAAGAATATGGAATTGAGTTTAATGAAAAGTATCTATTCAATTGGTTAGAATAATACCTCCCGTTCCGGGTTTACGATAAAGCATTTAGGACGTCTTTTATTACAATAATAGCATCCCTTCGGGATTAAAAAACACCAGCAGATGATCTAAGCTACTAAACCCGAAGGGTTGATATTTTTATAGCTGTAATCATGTCCGGATGAAAGAAAATCCTGAAAGGATGACAGAGTAAACTCTAAGTATTCCTGTAAAAGTGAAACACACATACATAATGCAAACTTTTCCGGGTTTATGATTCAACATCTTGACCTTATTTATTACAATAATAGCATCCCTTCGGGATTAAAAAACACCAGCAGATGATCTAAGCTACGAAACCCGAAGGGTTGATATTTTTGTAACTGTTCTCATACATTGATGAAAAAAAATCCTGAAAGGATGACATAGTAAACTCTAACTATTCCTGCAAAACTGGAACATACATTTATAATGCAAACCGCTGGCTTTGGGTTAATATTTCACATGCATTTTATATTAATACTATCCCTTTGGGATTACTATTGATAATATTATTCAACAATACCCCAATTCTTATTTGGAATACTATCCAGGTAAATCTCCAGGTGACCACCTTCCCGGAATAACTTATGCGGGAACCTGAAATTGTTCCATTCCTTTCCATTGAGTCTGGCTGACTGAATGTAGATATTATCGGTAGCGTTATTATGTGTAATTATTTCAAACTTATCTCCAGGATAATAATCCCGATTCAACATAATTTCAACTTTATCGAATATTGGAGATGTAATCTCATATTCGGAATCAACTGAAGCTCCGCCGTCTGTCTGAAACAAACCGATGGCCATCAGTACACCCAGTGCTCCCATCTGTCCCTGATCCTCATCCCCATTGTACCCGCCATGCGGAGTTACATCACCAAATGTCTCACTTTTAACCGCTCTCACCCATTTCTGGGTCAGCCATGGTGCCCTGCAATAACTAAACAGATGCGCCATCTGACAGGAAGGTTGATTTTCATAATCCACCCAACTCTGAGCATGTTTACCATGAGGTGCCACAAATCTGTTTGGCTGGGCCTTTTCAAACGAACTTTCAAGAAAATATCTGTAGCTTTTGTCCCCACCAAACAGATTGATTAAACCAGCCATATCATGCGGTACAAAATTTGTGTATATGGCTGCATTGCTTTCGCAAAATCCCACTGTATTAAACCCTTCACCAACCGGTTTAAAATTCTCTGTCCAGTCACCACCCAAAGTTTTAGGATGGATTAGCATATCTTTTTTATTCCAAAGATTTCTGTAATTCAGTGATCGGTTTTTAAAATACACTTCATCCGAATCCTTCCCAAGCGATTTGGCCAACTGCGACAGGCACCAGTCCTGGTACGCATACTCCAGTGTCATTGATGCGCCATCCTGATGATAACCGGTTGTTTCAATACCTTCCGGCACATATCCCCTTTCAATATAGTAGTCCATTCCACCACCTGTTGGGTCTGGACCTGACTCATAACCCGCCCTGTCGCGAATTCCTCCCGGGAATGCATTCTTACGCAATCCCTCATAGGCCAGTTTCACGTCATAATTCCGAATACCTTTATTATAGGCTGTTGCAAAAAAAGAAGTTGCCGGGGCACCAATCATTACATAGGTATAGTTTCCTCCGGATGGGCCACGGGGAATCATCCCTCCATCCTTATACATATTCACCATAGAATTGCAGAATCCATCCATTATTTTCGGATATGCCATGGACCACAGGATATTCAGGTTCCACTGGCTGCCCCACAATGCATCAAAGTTATACTGTGGGAATAAAGGCTGATTGTTTTCATCCAGTCGGACTTGTTTTATTTGCGGTATATCACCAGTCATATCACAGTACTGTCCGTTCACATCGCTTACAATCCGACGTCCCAGAAGTGCATGCCACAAGTCGGTATAAAATTTTATGCGCTGATCCTCAGAGCCACCCTCCACACTTATTCCGGACAACATGTTATTCCATTCAATGCGAGCTGCTTTTGCTGTAGCGTCAAAATCCCAGCCAGGCAGTTCCTCCCGCATATTGTTGCGCGCATTTTCTATACTTGTATAGGATATGGCTACCTTCATCAATACAGGTTTCCCATCTGCCTTTATCCTTACGAATGCGCCAATGCTTTTACCGCGTATTTCCTTTTCAATGTTCAGCAAACTACTATCCCTCCATCCACCAAATCCTATTACAGGATGATCCAGTTTAGCCACAAAATACACATATGTTGGTTTTTTACGGCGAACGGTGCCGCTCATCACAGAGAATCCCTCAAGCTCATGTGGGTTTATCAGTTTTACATAAGAAGAGTCCACTCCTCCATGTGCAAGAAAAGCTCCTGTGTAAAAACTGATATAAGCACTATCTGTGTCAGGGAAGGTATAGCGGTGAAAACCGACTCGCGTGGTTGATGTCAGTTCAGCTTTTATGTTATACCTGTCCAGTACCAGCTTATGGTATCCCGGTTGTGCTATTTCGGTATCGTGTGAAAATGGTGATTTTGTAGCCTCCAAGCCCATATTTCCCTCAAATATTCCTGTGGTCGGCATGACCGGTATGCCAGCCATCTGCCAGGCATGTATATGACTAAAGCACCTAACATACAACGAATCATACAAATACCCACTCTGCCAACTCCCTTTCGTCCATGTATCCGGGCTCAGATTCACCATACCAAATGGCATACTTGCTGATGAAAAGTAAAACCAACGGCTTTTGTGGGTATCAATAAAAGGATTGACATAATCGACGGGTTGTTTTTTAGTGCAACCGGTTACAGTAAGTAATCCTATAAATAAAACCAGAATGTTGTTATATCTGACTTTTAGTTTGATCATACCAAAATGAAAGCGTTGTCAGAATTAAGTTATGCCAAGAATATTATGCAGGTTATTTATTCCATTATCACGCATTAAAAGCATCCTCACCCCAAACGGTAATGGATAATTTGGTTTCTGGTGACCAGCCTGAAAACCAAATACAACCGGAATATCTGAATCTTTTGTTATATCCAGAATAATCTGATGTATGTCTTTTCCAAAAGGTGGATCAGAGTCTTTCATATTGGTAAAAGCACCGACAAGTAATGCATTGATACGGTTAAATATGCCTCCCAGTCTAAGATTCTGCAACAAACGATCTGCATGATACAGGTTTTCGTTCAGATCCTCCAAAAACAGGATTTTCCCATCGTAAAAAGGTTCATAAAGCGTACCTCTTAAACCAGCCATAACAGACAGGTTTCCTCCCACCAGTTCGCCGCTTACCGTAAATTCGTTATGCGTTGATTCACCCTTCCAGGAATATTCGATACTGCCCTCAAAAAGTAACTGCCTCAGGTATTCCAGTGATTTATCCTCTCTATCCGTAATCAGCGCTTCAAAATTTTTTGGCATAGGCCCGTGAATGGTTGCAATACCACTCCGGTTCAGCATGCTATGCAAAACCGAAATATCACTGAAACCAACCACCCATTTCGGGAAATCACTGATCTCTGAAATCGAAACCCGATCAATATACTGTACTGCTCCGTAACCACCACGCGCACAAAAAACAGCTTTAACGTCCGGATCATCCATGGCTGATTGCAGATCGTTTATACGTTCATCTACTGTGCCGGAGTAAATATGATGTGATCCTGCAGCGTGTTTTCCTGTTCTTACCTCCAATCCCCATTCCGTTAAAAACGATTCGGCTAATTCCAGAATATCTTTTTCAATTCGTCCTGAAGGCGATACCAGGGCTACGGCATCACCTTTTTTAAGTCTGTCAGGGATAATCATTGTATTGTTTTTATTAGTCTGAATATGCGTTCTCCCAGACTTTCGAGGAGTTCCGGCGCCCGCCTGATCGAGTCTTCCACACTTCCCCGTCCATCGCTAATTGTAAAGATACCACCAAATCCAAACGAAAACAAATCCCTGTAGCCATCTCCCAGCTGACCTGCGATGGCAATAACCGGTTTAGTGTATTTTTGAGCCAGCTTTGTAACGCCATATGGTGTCTTCCCGTTTTTTGTCTGTCCGTCCAGTCTTCCTTCTCCGGTGATCACAAAATCAGCCTGTGCAATTTTCTCTTCCAGCTTAACAGCATTACTGACCAGATCGAAACCGGGAACCAGCTCTGCACCTGCAAACAGGTATAAGCCTGCACCAATACCTCCTGCTGCACCACCGCCTTCGATATGCAAAACATCTGTATCTAAATCGTTTTTTACGATGCCGGCAAAATGAGCCAGGTTAGCATCCAGTTGCTGAACCATTTCGGGTGTTGCTCCCTTTTGAGGACCGAAAACCGCTGATGCACCATTTATCCCTGTCAGTGTATTGGTCACATCGCAAGCCACACTTACCTTTACATTTTTCAATCGCTGATCCAAACCGGATATATCAATCCTATGCAATTTGGCAAGTTCGCCTCCCCCCTGAGGAAGTTCAACACCTTCCTGATCGAGAAATTTTGCGCCTAATGCTTTTGCCATTCCTGTTCCGGCATCGTTGGTTGCACTTCCGCCAATGCCCAGTATCATTTCCTTACATCCTTTATCCAAAGCCGCTTTCATCAGCTCACCGGTTCCGAATGTGGTGGTAAGCATCGGGTTGCGCTCGTTTGCGGTCAACCGTTCAATACCCGAAGCCATAGCCATTTCAACTACCGCCAGTTTGCGCTCTTCGTGCCAACCTATAGCTGCCATAACCGGGCGCATCAACGGATCGTGAACCTTAACAGGGATTTTCTCTGCGCCCAGAGACAGGCACATGGCATCCAGCGTTCCCTCGCCACCATCGGCAATCGGAATTTCATGAATAAGCGCATCGGGATAAACCTTCCGGATCCCGTCAGCAACACGTTCTGCCACGCCAGCTGATGATAAACAATCTTTAAAGGAATCGATAGCAATAACGATGTTCATGTTTATTCGTTTTATACCAGCCAAACCGTCTGGTAAGGTTTTAGTACAATCTCCTGTGATCCTATGGTCTGGCGGCTCAGCAGATCGTACTTATAATGCTGAATATCTTTTACAGAGACTATTCTGCGTTCTCCGGGTGTAATGTTTGAAATGCACAAAATATGTTGTTCTGTTTCTATGTTGGAACGAATGAAGGCGAAAAATGACATACCGATATCAAGGATTTCCTGTCCTGCATCCGGATGGAAAGCAGTCTGTTCTTTTCTGAGTTTAATAAAATGCTGTAACGATCCAAAAACACCAGCCTGATATGATCTGCCTGAAATCAATGATTCAATTTCATATAACCAATATTTTCTGCGGTTAATGGCCCGGTTTTTAATCTGCATGGCGGCCGCATTGTAGTCGTTCGGTGTTCCAAACATGGAGTGAATATAAAAAGCCGGCACACCTTTCAGGCTCATCATAATCAGCTGAGAACAGAGGAAACGGTCCACCTGGAAATTATCCGGTTTATTGCCGATACCCTTCATGGCATCAAAATAAGTAATGTTGATCTCATATGGCTCTTCAGTTCCATCCGATCGTCTTCTGTTAGAGATCAGCGCACCAAAATTGATCATATTATCTACCATGCCATTGATCTCCGCACGGCTCACCAGACCTTCCAGCGGACGAACACCGATGCCGTCGTGTGATGCGGTAAAGTTGAACCATGTGCGGTTTTCACCCGGATCTGACAATGATGAGGCCCAACGGGTTAGCGCACCTGCATTGCCCATGTTCATGGTAAACAACAGTAGTGGCGGTAGCGGAAACTGATAGACCATGTGTGCTTCATCACCTCGCCCAAAGTAGCTTATATTTTCCAGATGCGGCACATTAGTCTCCGTGATCAGGATCACATCCGGTGCACAGTAATCGATAACCAGACGCAGTAACTTAATAATCTCATGCGTTTCAAATAAATGCACACACGGCGTTCCACTGGATTTCCAGATAAACGCAATGGCATCAAGCCGGATCACTCTGGCACCGTTTTTAATGTACCAAAGCACAATTTTTACAACTTCCAGCAACAACATCGGATTATGATAATTCAAATCCACCTGATCTGCGCTGAAGGTCGTCCAGGCTCTTTTTACACCGTTTACCGACTGGTAGTTTGTAACAAGAGGAGTACTTCTGGGTCTTACAACAAGCCGGCTGTTAAAATCCTCCTCCGGCACAAAAAAATA
Organism: Quyinboa ferrireducens; assembly: GCF_042436675.1. Lineage (NCBI taxonomy): Bacteria > Pseudomonadati > Bacteroidota > Bacteroidia > Bacteroidales > Quyinboaceae > Quyinboa > Quyinboa ferrireducens. The sequence goes on from NZ_JBHMVA010000006.1 coordinate 74,930, forward strand.
ATCTTTTCCCGGTGCCTCTCCCATCAGAAATTGCCTGAACCAATCACTCTGACTGCTGGCATGGTTGACCACCAGATCAGCCATGAGTCTGAAATCGTTACTAATTTTTTGTATGTCTGACCAGTCACCAAGCTCAGGGTTCACTTTGTAGAAATCCTTTACTGCAAACCCATCGTCGCTGCTGTAAGGAAAAAAAGGTAAGATATGAACCGTAGAAAATATATTTTTAAAATGCCTGACAAGAAAATAATGCAGGGTTTTAAGCGGTATCTCTTCTTCCTTCAGAAACGTATCACCATAGGTTATCAGAAAAATGTCCTTTTCATTCCACAACTCACTCCGTTCCCTGCTTATCCGGGTCTGATCAATGAGATCCTTAAATAATTTAAAATAATTGTCGTCCACAGCCGCCCCGTACACTGCGTACAGATGCGCCTTCATCTCCTCCATCAACATATTATTTCTCTTAAGCGTTATCTTCCTCTACCGCATCGTAAAACATATCTGAAAATTCCGGTATCGCACTGATTACCCGCTTCCATGAAGGGATATAAGGAACCAGATCAGGATAATCAAGAAATTCAATACCGGCTCGGTAAATATTTTGTGCAAACAGGTCAACCGTCTGTTCTTCAGCGTCACGATCGATGGACAATCCGTTAATGACCGCATCGGCGGTATAACGTTCTACAAAATCGATGGCGATACGTGTATAGGTCGCTTTTATGGAACGGAACGTCCCTTTAGTGAAAATGCGGCCGTTAATAGCCATTTTCACGAACAGATTACGTGCAATATCAAAACTCATTTTTGAAAGACCACTGTTCGGGTTATCCTGTGATACAGGCTGATGTTTGTGATCATATGAGTCTGCAATCTCAACCTGGCAGATCCTGTTAAATGAGTTATTGCGCTGAACCTCTGATAAAATACCAACTTCCAGTCCCCAGTCGAACGGAATACGAACCGTTTTCATCACGTCTGCACGCATGGAGAATTCACCTGAAAGAATGTAACGAAAACTATCCATAAATTCCAGATACTCATCATCGGGAAAGAACTTTTTCAGGGTCCGGATCAGTGGCGTAACCAGTAAACGCGTAGCCCTGCCGTTTATCTTTTCGTCATCGGCTCTGAAGTAATATCCCTTACAGAATTTATAGTTGAATGTCGGATCAGCCACCGGATAATACAAACGGGCCACCATATCACGGCTGTAGGTAATAATGTCGGCATCGTGCAGTGCCACCGCCTCGGATTTTCCGGAAGCAATCATGTATCCGAAACAGAACCACACATTTTGACCTTTACCAGCATCGCCATAATGAATTTTTTTACTGATCAGCATTTTACGCAATTCCTGCAACCTCGGACCATGATTCCATAGAATACGGTGATGCTGAGGCAGTACGCTGAAATATTCTTTAGCATGTTCAAACTGCTTTTGGTCTGCAGCATCCAAACCAATCACAATTTCCGAGATATACGGTATATCTTTCAGTGTATCCACTATCTTAGCCAGTGCAGGTTTTTCCAGTTCCGAATAAAGAGCCGGAATAATCAGGCCCATGGGACGGCGTTTCGCAAATTTCACCAGTCGTTTTTCCAGTTCTTCAACCGGTGTTTTTCTGAAATTGTGCAGGGTTGTTACATAACCGTCCTGATAAAAATCGCCCATAACGTAAAATTTTAAATTATTTCGAGTAATTGAGTTAACGATGTGATAATATGATCCGGTTTGGTCAGTGATGCCTGGGGATGATCTTCACGCAAACGGTAAGCCCGTTGATCGCCTGCATAAAACACAGTTTTAAACCCCACCTCGTTGGCCGGCCAGATATCCTTCAACATGTCGTTGCCCACATATAATATTTCTTCAGGTTTGATACCCTGTTCTTCCATTCCGAGGAAAAGTGCTTTATATATGGCTGTATCAGGTTTTCCTTTCAGAAGCTTATACGAAAACACCGATAATCCCTCATCAAACTTATCGAGAAAAGGCTTCCCTTCTATCTTGTGGTATAAAAAATAATTCATGATGACCGGAGTATAAAACTGCGCATTGGAAACGATTCCCATTTTGTAGCCTTTGTTCCGTATCCCTTCCAGGGCTTCTTTTAAGCCGGGCATTGGCCATACTTTATTGCTTTTCAATTCGAACACAAATATAAACGTGCGCAAATCGTAGGTATCATTAAGTTTTATAAGGCCAATCTGATCCGCATCAGCGAGTACATCCGTCCACACTTTTTCAATATCAACCTCAGGGAAAGGAATACCTTTTTTACGGCTTCTCTCTTTGTGAACCTTAACCATGAGTTCGTAAATATCGTGCATGTAGATCAGTGCCTCATCCTCGTTGGCAGTGATCTCAATTCCTGCTGCAATACAGGCGTCCTTATACATATCTGCTGAGTATTCAGACTGCATCACATCACCGGATGCAGAGATAATCAGGGTCCCGTAAATATCAAATACCACGGCCTTAATTCCCTCCTCTTTTGAATAGGACGGCACAGCACCGGTAGGACGTAGTTCAAGCGGTTCAATACGTTCCAGCCAGGATTCAATCTTCCCCAAATACGGTTCTGTCATGTTTATGCTCTTAAAAATTATGTTTTCCAATAAAGAAACAAGCTAAAAATAACAAATGTTCTCCAATTGGCAAAACTAACTTTTCAATATGACAGAATTATTTATGTTTTACTTCAATTATGTTAATATTATTGCGACTTTATTTTTAAGAAGTTAGTTATTCCTGTTTAGTACGGTATTTCTGTTCATAAAAGAATTTGTACTGCTGATATTTCCCGTTTGAAAAATTCCAGCGGATACTTTCAGGAAAACCATTTGAATTCGGAATAAACATTATTTCAGCATCGGGACCTTTTTCGTTTTTGAAAATTCCGGTTTTCAACCGTCCGGCTTCATCAACCTTAAAGATTACATTGCCCGTTAACCAGCCATCAAAATTTCTCAAATAAGCTTTGGTCAGCATACCATCAGAATCATACAGGTAAGCTTCATATGCTATAAGGGAATCTCTGTCATAACAATTCCGCATTATCAGATGATTATCTTCATCATATTCGTAAGTGAACCTTGAGATCTTTCCCGTTGCATACTCCCGGGTAGATGCAACCAGTTTTTTGTCAGCATCATATGTGTAATTTGTGATCGTTTTAAGGCCATCGCTTCGCGTAAATACCTTTTCCTCCAGCAATCCATCGCTGTAAAAATATTCGGATGGTCCTCCGGTTTCGTTGTTATACGTATAGTCCTCCCTTATTATTTTATCTGGTGATCCGGATAAAAACGGACTAGCATAATAATATACAGGGAGGTTCTTATTTTCGTAACTGTACGTAAATGTCTGACTCCATTTCCCGTTAAAATCCCAAATCTCGCAGATCAGATTTCCTGCTTTATCGTAAGAATAGCTTATCGTCCCAATCTCTTCATCACCACGGGATATATTGGCTTTTTGTCGCTTGCCATTTACATAAATATAGGTAACATCACATTTTAGCCAGCCCTTATAATTTTCAAAAGCAGCTCTCTTCAATATCAAACCATCATACGTGTATTCTGCTGATCCGGTTTTCCCATCAGATCGTGAGAATATCTCAAACATCTTATTCCCGGACGCATCGTAAGAGAATTTTTCAAATGAGGTAAGATTATCGGAAAAATCCCTGAACGCAGAAACAAGGTTCTCTTTGTTATCGTACTCATAATAATTTACAGAATAACGCGAACTGTCATCCAGCGTCCAGAAAGCCTTATAGATAGTACCCTTATGGTTGTAAAGAAATACAGTATGAGCAAATTCACCTGAACTGTTTTCGTAGTTCTGACGAATAATACGGTAACCCGACGCTGCATTGCCAAACGGCTGAGCGATTAAAACGGCATGCAAAAACAAAAATGCAATTGAAGGAATAATAGCTTTCATAATTATGTTTTAAATTCATACGTTGACACAAAATCAGATCATATTCTTTTAAAACATTGAATGGGAAGGATGATAACAAAGATAATAAATTATTGGCGTCGAAACGTATGCCCGAAAGTAAGGTATAAAGAAAAGGACTAAAATATAACAGGAGTATATTTGCAGAAAAGAATTTTTTATACTTTTGGCCTCTTCAGAATCTTAAATTCTGAAAAGGTGTTTTTACGAACGCAAGTCGTTCAGAAATTGCTTTTGCCACCTTAGCTCAGTCGGTAGAGCAACGCATTCGTAACGCGTAGGTCGTGGGTTCGATTCCCATGGGTGGCTCATTATTCGTGAGGGTGCAGCTTCTGGCTGTGCCTTTTTTTTGTATTTTAAACTCACCCGGGTTGATATTATCTGACTTAACTGGTCTTTTATTTGACTCACCCCATACTCCAGTTCCATTCCGTTCTTTTCAAGACAACCCTCTCTTTCACTACACTACATTTCGTGACAAAGAGGGCCGGATCATATATATAAACCGATAAAATCCCTATTATAAAAACCCGTCCAAAGCACCCTCCATGGAACCGATTGAAAATCGGGTTTAGGGAGGGCAGTTACTCCGGAACTTGCAGGTTTGAAAGAAACCCGGGAGGGTCATGAATTTTGACTCAAGTCAAATGATATCAATCGTCTTCATTATTCAAAATTTCACGAATCCTTTTGACTAGACGCTCTATATCCTCAACTTCATCATTTTTGAACCTGATAATTTTATAACCTCTTTTTTGCAATTCAAAATCCCTTAATACATCCCAGTCTTTTTGTGTCTCATGTATTCCACCATCAAGTTCAATAACAAGTTTTTTAACAGCACAATAAAAATCAACCACAAAGAATTTTACAGGTGTAGCTGATGCATCATAAACTACCGGATGTTGCCTAAGAAATTTTACTCCCAGTTTTTTATTTCTGAGCTCATTCCAAAGAATTCTTTCTGATGGAGTCATGTTTTTTCGTAATTCACGGGCAACCTGTATAGGTGTAAGTCTTTTTTCCATAGGGTTTTATTTCAAATTTAAGAAAAACTGATTTATTTAACTCACCCCAGATCACAGTTCCTGCCCGTTCTTTTCAAGACAACCCTCTCTATCACTGCACTGCATTCCGTGACAAAGAGGGACAGTTCAGACATGTACACCGATTAATCCCAATTACAAAAACCTGTTCAAAGCACCCTCCATGCCCCGACCGTAGCGTCGGGATAGGGAGAGCAGTATATCAGTAGCTTGCAAGTTTGAAAGAAGCAAGGGTGGGTTATTAAAGTTTGACTCACCCCAGATTACAGTTCCTGCTCGTTCCTTTCAAGACAACCCTCTCTTTCACTGCGTGACAAAGAGGGCCAGTTCAGACATGTAAACCGATTAATCCCAGTTACAAAAACCTGTTCAAAGCACCCTCCATGTCCCGACCGTAGCGTCGGGATAGGGAGGGCCGTAAATCAGTAGCTTGCAGGTTTACCAAAAGCCAGGGTGGGTCATGAAGCCGGGTGGGTCACAATATAAATTCCGTATAAATAACACCTCCCCGGATTTTATTACCCGCTTTTTCTTACTTTAGCATGTTGTTTGATCAGTGAGACTATAATTACAGGAACTATTCAACTGTAATTATTCAGACGAACTGATCCCGACCGTAGCGTCGGGATAATTAAACCTTTAATTTTACCTGTATGAAAAAGCAATTCTTATTTATCCTGGTATTATCAGGTCTCTTTCTTTCATCTGTATGGTTAAATGCACAAACAAAACCTTCACGCAGTAATATGACATTATATTATGAATTGTGGGGCAATGGACTGACCAGTACCATTAATATGGACCTGCTGTTCCGGATGGATCACGACCTTGTTATTGTGCCCCGTATAGGTATTGGCACCAAAGATAATTTTCTGGGCAGGGGCTATACTATTATATCTGTGCCTATGGAATTTACAGCCATGATGAACCTGTATAAAACCCGGCATTTTCTGGAAGTAGGGCCCGGTCTTACCCTGGCAAATATGGATGGTACAAACGTTGGATTTATGACAGTTCGTGCAGGATACCGGTATCAACCCGAGAGAAGCTGGTTTGTATTTCGTGCCGGTATCATTCCGATGCTGGACTTCTATTCCAGTCGTCCCGATATAATAAATCCACATCATTCATGGAACCTGATGGCCGGACTAAGTGTAGGTGTAGCACTATGAAAACAGAAAGGATGGAGTAATAACGGATTTAAAACACAACAAATGAAAAGACTTATACTATATCTACTGATCAGTGCAATTTCTGCAACAGGGTCATATCTGCATGCCCAATCATCGCTTCCAGAAAGTAACAACAGTATTTACGTGGAACTTGGCGGAAACGGCATGACCTACACATTTAATATGGACCACTGGTTCAGGATGGAATCCGGAGTAGCCATTGCGCCACGTGCAGGCTATGGTTACACACCATCAAAACTATTTAACGGTGAAGACAGCTTCTTTGCGTTCCCGTTTGAGCTGTCCTTTTTAATGCCCTTTAAGAACTACAACAATTACCTGGATGTAAGTCCCGGAATTACATTTATAAGAGCCTTTGGAGAGTACCTGACCAACGATAAAATGAAAGCCCTGACCATACGGGCGGGGTACCGCTATCAAAAACCGGAAGGCGGATTTCTTTTCAGGGCAGGCCTGCTTGGTATTTACAATTTTTATACCGGCAGCTCAGGCCGAAGCAACTGGCAACCCTGGGTCGGACTTAGCTTTGGCTATGCTTTTTAAATCTGAGTTTTCATAATAAATAAAAAACAAAACACCTTTATGAAAAAACACAAACTTTTACTTGCTTTACTTTACATCATTGGCTCTGCCTATACCATGGCGCAACCCCGCATTTATGAAACCAATTCGGCGTACTATCTTGAAGCCGGTGGAAATGCCTATTCCTATTCCATCAATGTGGATCACATGTTTCGCATTAACCCAACATTTGCCATTGCACCACGCATTGGATTTAGTTACACACCCAATTTACTTGATAAGCAATACGGCATAAGCTCTTTTCCGTTTGAGCTGAATGCTCTTATTCCGGTATCCGGGCGTAGCCATTATTTTGAGCTGGGACCCGGTTATACCTACCTGCTTATTTTTGGCCGGACCAATATGAAAGACAATGGCGGCATTCTGACCTTCCGGCTGGGCTACCGCTACCAGAGAACCGACGGCGGAATGGTATTCCGTGCCGGACTGCTCTACCTGACCAACCGCTTTGGCGACTTTAGCTTTAACGGTAAATCATCTTTAATCTGGCCGGGAATAAGTTGCGGCTTTGCATTTTGAGGTGGAGTTGTTTTGATTGCGTTTAAATTGATTTTGCTGTTTTACAAATGCGAATATTTTGTAAATTAGCTGAGTTTTTGACCTGTTTTAAGATATTTTTGATACTGTCATCAGAAAATTTAATAAAAGGTGAAGTTCAAAAAAAGTAACTCATTTATAGATAAGTATAAAGCAACCTAAAATCCGTTGTTATATTAAATATATAATGCAAAATAATTGTAACTGAATATTGTAGCTAGGGCTAATTCGATAGCCATTTATCAAATTAGAAATCGAATTAAAATTAATGAATAATATCGCTTTTATCGATACAGAGATAGATGTCAAAAGTAAGAAAATCCTTGATGTTGGATGTACTACAGAAAATGGATTAAACTTGCATTCTCATTCGGTTTCGGAACTTTTAAGTTTTATTAGTCACAAAAAATATATTTGCGGCCATAACATCATTAAACATGACTTACTATACATTGAAAAATCTTCAAATAAGAGTATGGCAGAATTCAAACCCATTGACACTCTATATTTATCTCCACTTTTATTTCCTAAAAGGCCATATCATGCGCTACTAAAAGATGATAAACTACAAACTGAAGAGTTAAATAATCCTCTTAATGATGCTTTAAAAGCTAAAGACTTGTTTTATTCTGAATTATCGACATTTCAGGAACTAGATAATGATTTAAAACAGATTTATTATTCGTTACTTAAGAATATAAATGAATTTAAAGCATTTTTTGAATTTTTAAGCTATTCATTTTTTGCATTTAATGTTGCCAGACTCATTCAAAATAGGTTTTATGGAATTATTTGTCAGGACACTAACATTGAAATACTTATAGAAAATAATCCAATTGAACTTGCCTATTGTTTAGCATTAATAAATGCTAATGATCGCCGCTCAATTACACCTCCATGGGTAACTAAGAATTATCCCGAAGTAGAAAGAGTTATGTATTTATTAAGAAATAATCCTTGTTTGGAAGGATGTGCTTATTGCAACAAATCTCTCAATTCAAGGTATGGATTAAAGAAATACTTTGGTTTTGATTCTTATAGAACGTTTGACGGTTTAGCCTTGCAAGAAAATGCAGTTAAAGCGGCAATTAACAATAAATCTATCTTAGCAGTTTTTCCTACTGGGGGTGGTAAGTCAATCACATTTCAAGTACCAGCTTTAATGAGCGGTGAAAGTGTAAAAGGACTGACAGTTGTTATCTCACCTCTACAATCTCTTATGAAAGATCAGGTAGATAATCTGGAAAAATCAAACATCACGGAAGCTGTAACAATAAATGGACTATTAGATCCAATTGAAAGATCAAAATCTTTCACTAGAATCGAAAATGGAGATGCATCTATTTTATATATTTCACCTGAATCGTTAAGGTCAAAATCAATTGAACGATTATTACTAGGGCGAAATGTAGTACGATTCGTTATTGATGAGGCCCACTGTTTTTCATCTTGGGGACAGGATTTCAGGGTTGATTATCTTTATATTGGAGATTTTATAAAAGCGTTGCAAGAAAAGAAAAACCTTGAAAGTGCAATTCCAATTTCTTGTTTTACTGCAACTGCTAAACAAAATGTAATTCAGGATATTAAAGATTATTTTCAGGAAAAATTATCAGTTCAATTAGAATTTTTCAACGCTAAAGGATCTCGTACAAACCTAAGTTATAAGGTAATCCCTAAAGAAAACGATGAGGATAAATACAATACTTTGCGTAATTTGATTGATGGGAAAAAATGTCCGACAATCATCTATGTTGCAAGAACACGAAGAGCATATAAAATTGCTGAAAGACTTACAAGTGATGGATATATGGCAAAACCATACCATGGGAAAATGGATAAGCAAGAAAAATCGGAAAATCAAGATGCATTTATTCGTGGCGATGTGGATATTATGGTTGCGACTTCAGCATTTGGAATGGGAGTTGATAAAAAGGATGTTGGTATGGTGGTTCATTATGAATTATCAGATTCTCTTGAAAATTATGTCCAAGAAGCAGGAAGAGCAGGAAGAGATGAGAATATTACTGCTGAATGTTATGTTCTTTTCAATGAAGAAGATTTAAGCAAGCATTTTATATTACTCAATCAAACAAAGTTGCACATTAAAGAAATTCAACAAGTCTGGAAAGCCATTAAAGACATAACACGTTTTAGATCAAGAGTTTCCAATTCCGCATTAGAAATTGCACGTAAAGCTGGTTGGGATGATAGTGTAGTTGAAATCGAAACTAGGGTAATTACAGCTATATCAGCACTTGAGGAAGCAGGATACATTAAAAGAGGACAGAATGCACCTCGCATTTTTGCCAATAGTATTCTTTCAAAAAATGCACAGGAAGCCATTGAGAAAATAAATTTATCAGAAAAATTCAATGAGAAACAAAAACAACAAGCCGTTCGCATTATCAGGAAATTGTTCTCTAGTAAAAGTAAGAATCAGGTAACTGATGAAACAGCAGAATCAAGGATAGACTATATATCAGACCATTTGGGCATTGTTACAGAGGAGGTTATTAATGTTGTTAATTTACTGCGCGAAGAAAAAATATTAGCAGATACTAAAGACTTAACAGCATTTATCAAACAAGGAGAAAATAAAAATCGTTCGCTTGGCATTCTAAACTCAATTGGTGGAATCGAGATGTTTTTGCTCTCTCAGTTTGAAGAAGAAGAAAAGACTTTTCACATAAAAGAACTTAACGAACTAGCAGAGGAAAATGGATGTACTGATGTGTCACCAAATAAAATAAGAACAATCATCAACTTTTGGACTATCAAGAACTGGATAAAACGGAAACAGCAGGACTTTATAAAAAACCATCTAATTATATTATCAAATTATTCGAAAACTGAATTAAAAAATAGACTAGAGAAAAGACATGAATTAGCCCGATTTATCGTTGATTATCTTTACATTAAAAGTACTCAAAATCTCTCATCTATTGACATAAAAAAAGAACAAGTTTTGGTTGAATTCTCAGTTTATCAGCTCAAAGAAGAATATGAAAACCAAAATGCTTTTTTCAAACTTGATATAAAACTATCAGATATTGAAGATGCGTTATTTTATTTATCCAGAATTGACGCAATAAAAATAGAAGGAGGATTCCTTGTAGTTTATAATAAACTTACCATAGAGAGGCTAGAACAAGATAATAAAAAAAGATATAAAGCAGAAGACTATAAAAAGTTAAATCAGTTTTATGAAAATAAAATACAACAAATACACATAGTTGGTGAATATGCCAGTAAAATGATTCGGGATTATAAAGAAGCACTCCAGTTTGTTGAAGATTACTTTCAGCTTAACTACACTTCCTTCCTAAATAAATATTTTAAAGGTAGTAGGCAAAATGAAATAAAAAGAAATATTACTCCAACGAAATTCAGACAACTTTTTGGAGAGTTATCACCTTCCCAGTTAGGTATTATAAAAGATAATAATTCAAAATACATTGCAGTTGCAGCTGGCCCTGGCAGTGGGAAAACGCGAGTATTAGTGCATAAGCTTGCATCTTTGCTGCTTATGGAAGATGTGAAGCATGATCAATTACTAATGGTCACCTTTTCAAGAGCAGCAGCAACTGAATTCAAGCAACGTTTACATCAATTAATTGGGAATGCAGCTAGTTTTATCGAAATAAAAACATTTCATTCATTTTGTTTTGATTTATTAGGAAAAGTTGGTTCAATTGAGAAGTCACAAACAATTATATGCAACACTATTGATAAAATAAAAACTAAGGATATTGAAATTAATCGTATCACAAAGACTGTTTTGGTTATTGACGAGGCTCAGGATATGGATGTCCATGAATTTGAGTTAATAAAAACTTTAATGGAGCAGAATGAAGATATGAGGGTAATTGCAGTTGGTGATGACGATCAAAATATATATGAATTCAGGGGGGCAAGTTCACAATATCTGGAGCAATTTATAACTGAACAAGAAGCTAAAAAATTTGAGTTAACTGAAAATTATAGAAGCAAGGCAAATCTTGTGGAATTTACTAATCAATTTGTTAAAAATATTTCTCATCGTCTCAAAGAAACTCCTATTATCCCACATTCGAATGAAATGGGCTTAGTTAGATTATCAAAGTATTCCAGTGCCAACCTTTTTGACCCATTGGTTAAAAGCATATTATCGACAAGTCTGAAAGGAACTACATGTGTATTAACGCATAAAAACTCAGAAGCTATACAAATAACAGGACTTTTACTTCATAAAGGTTTACCTGCCAAATTAATTCAAACTAATGATGGGTTTTGTTTATATGATTTAGCTGAGGTCAGATACTTCATACACCAATTGAATTTTAATGAAAATAGGTACATCATTTCAGAAGAAAACTGGAAAGCTGCCAAACGTAAAATATGGAACAAATATAAGGAAAGTAGTAAAGTTGAAATTTGTATTAATCTCATAAAAGATTTCGAGTTGAGTAATCCAAAAACAAAATACCATTCTGATTTTGAAGTCTTTGTCAGAGAATCAAAATTTGAAGATTTTAGTAATACAAATGGAGAAACAATTTTTGTATCAACTATTCACAAATCAAAAGGTAAAGAATTTGATACCGTATTTTTAATGCTGGATAATATCAACCCTGATAAGGATGCAAAGAAACGTGAGTTATATGTTGCCATGACCAGAGCAAAACAAAACCTTGATATTCACATAAATACTAATTTCCTTGACAATATTTCTTGCCAAGGAATACAACGAAAAGTTGATAATACACAATATGAACTTCCCAATTTATTAGTTGTACATCTTACTCATAAAGATATATGGTTAGACTACTTCTTGTCTAAGCAAAGAATAATATCAAATCTCAAAAGTGGAGATATACTAAAAGTTGACAATGATGGTTGTTACGATAAAAATGGAACATGTGTCATCAAATTTTCCAATAGTTTTAAAGAAAAAATAATGGAATATAAGAATATTGGGTATATTGTTTCAGAATCGAAAGTAAACTATATTGTATATTGGCAAAAAGAAGAATTAGAATACGAGATTCTAATAATATTACCTGAATTAAATTTTATAAAGCACAATACACCAACTGAGGATTATAATTGAACATAATAATTTTATTGGCAAAACATTATAGTATTAACTTATGAATCGTGCATACTATTCTGATATTATTAATAACTTTCTTCATAAATCTGAAACTGAGATATTAGGCGCACTTACTCTTGAAAATGAGTTTTCTACAGAGCAAACACAGAGGGATGCATGGATATTTCAAATAAAATATCTCCAAATATTACTAGTTGGATATTCAGGATCAATTTATTTTGAATATGCTATACCCAGAATGGGTAAAAGAATTGATGTCCTTCTCATCATCAAGTCGATAATCTTTGTTATAGAATTTAAGGTTGGAGAAACGGATTATCATTCCCATTCCATTGATCAGGTTTGGGATTATGCTTTGGACCTGAGAAATTTTCATGAAACAAGTCATGATAAGATAATTGTCCCTATACTACTAGCAACCAAAGCTAAAAACTCTGATATATTTCTTACTGCATCAAAACATGATGACAATCTTTTTGATCCTGTTAAATCAAATACTGAAAATCTTGGAGATATTATTTCGTATGCGCTGAAATTTTTAAATGGACAAGCACAATTTGATATTAAAATTTGGGAAGATGGAAGATATCAACCAACACCGACAATCATTGAAGCAGCAACTTGTTTATACTCAAATCATTCAGTTAAAGATATTTCTAGAAGTGATGCAAATGCAATTAATTTAACTGAAACTTCTGATGAAATTTCAGCTATAATTCAAGAATCCAAGGACAACTCGGAAAAGGCAATCTGCTTTGTTACTGGAGTACCCGGAGCTGGTAAAACTTTGGTTGGGCTTAACATTGCAACAACTCATTTTGATAAAGAAAGTGAATTATATAGCGTTTTCTTATCTGGAAATGGCCCTTTAGTAAAGATCCTTCAGGAAGCACTGGCAAGAGATAAGGTAAAACAGAAAAAAGCTAACGGAGAAAAAATAACTAAAAAGGTAGCGAGTAGTGAAGTTAAAGCTTTCATACAAAATGTTCATCATTTTAGAGATGAAGGACTACGAGATAGTGCCCCTCCAATTGAACATGTAACATTATTTGATGAAGCACAACGTGCATGGACGCTTGAACAGACATGCAATTTTATGCGTCAAAAGAAAGGAGTACACAATTTTAATATGTCTGAACCTGAATTTCTTATTTCGTGTTTGGATCGACATCCTGACTGGGCTGTAGTTGTCTGTTTGGTTGGTGGAGGTCAAGAGATCAATACGGGAGAAGCTGGCATTTCAGAATGGATTGAAGCGCTTGAACGCTCATTTCCTGAATGGAAAATATACATGTCAACAAAATTAACTGATAGTGAATATAATACAAGTCAAATATTTAAAAGAATCAAACTTAGGACAAATATTATTCATTCCGATTCACTTCATTTATCCGTTTCTATGCGATCATTTAGAGCAGAGAAAGTTTCACTTTTAATCAAACAATTACTTGATCTAGATAAGAAAAAAGCTCACCAAACTTTAATAGATATCAAAGAAAAATATCCGATTGTTTTGACTCGGGATTTTCAAAATGCTAAGCAATGGCTAAAAGAAAAAGCGCGAGGATCTGAGAGGTATGGTATTGTTGTATCTTCCCAGGCGCAAAGATTAAAACCGTATGCTATAGACGTAAAATCACCAATTGATCCAGTTAACTGGTTTTTAAATGGTAAAGACGACATACGATCTTCATATTATTTAGAAGACGTAGCAACTGAATTTCATGTACAAGGACTTGAATTAGATTGGGCCTGTATTGCATGGGATGGTGATTTAAGATTTAATGAAAATGGCTGGATATTTAAGTCTTTTAAGGGAAAGAAATGGCAGAATATAAAAAATGAAACTCGGAAACATTATCTAAAGAATGCTTATCGTGTGTTACTTACTAGAGCTAGACAAGGAATGGTAATAGTTATACCAGAAGGAGACAAAGATGATCCAACGAGACTACCCGAATATTATAATTCCACATACAATTATCTTAAGGAAATTGGTTTCGATTTAATATGAATTCTATTATTCAAAACATATTGTCATTAAATAGAGGTGTAACCAAATATGGTCCGGCACCTCACAAACCTATTTTATTACTGGCGGTTATTGAATCTTTTGAAAATGGAGAAATTACAGATAATTGGATAGAAATTACAGATGATTTATTTCAACATTTTCATGATATATGGAGATTATTAGTAAAAACCCCTCATACACCTAACTTCTCTTTGCCTTTTTATCACCTTAAAAATGAAAAGGGTGATTTTTGGAAATTAATTACAATTCCAGGGAAACAAATACCGACAACTAAAAGTAAATCTATAAAAAGTTTCAAAGCTTTAAATGATACGGTACAAGCTGTTCAGTTATCAAACGAATTCTTTTCCAGCCTGCTATCACCATTAACACGAGAAGAATTAAAAGATGCAATTCTTGAAAAATATCTTGGAGTTAAAGACGATTATCGAAAATTTGATAAACTGAGATATTCTGCAGTGATAAAAAAAGAAATTCTTTACGACCCGGATGAGAATTATTCTCGTAAAATCATAAAACAATATTCTGAAGTTCCTAAGGAAGAAAAAGAAGAATTAATCGTTTTAAGAGGATCAATTTTTAGAAAGGCGATTCTTGAAATATATGACAATCAATGCTCAATCAGTGGATTAAAAGTATTAGACTTAAAGAATAATCCTTTAGTAGATGCTTGTCACATCACTCCCTTTGCTGAATCATACATAGATACAATTCGAAATGGAATTGCTATGTCTCCAACATTCCACAGAGCATTTGACAAAGGATTAATATCTATTTCTGATAGTTATAAAGTCCTGGTCAATCCTGGCTTAAGAGATTTCAACCCGGATTCAGGGCTTAGAAAATATGAGAATATAGAGATACATTTACCAACCGAAGAAAGGTTTTATCCTTCACAGGTTCATCTAAAAACCCACAGAAAACGATTTGGATTTGAGTAAAATTATAGCTCTGCCCCTTTTCTCCCCTCCCAGTGCCAGATTTTCAACTTTCTGAGCCTGTTAAATCCCGGACTGCGGGAAAATTTTTTCGATTTTGCAGCATTTTTCGCCGGTCAGCGGGTCGGTTTTGCAATTCTGTGCAGCAGGAGATTAAAATTTTATAGCAGGGAGGTTTCAGAAGTAAAAGGATGGGATAAAAAAAGTAGCCACAACAGGAATCACAATACAACGCGCCAATTTTCCAAAACACATCGTATTCGGGGAGTATTACACCAATTGTTTTTCAAAATGAGCCTTAAGCGATATTTTGAGATTACAATGGTTAATGCCGATAGACAATTGACAAGGCTTAAAGAGTGAAACGATTTTAAGACTCAATTCAATTGCTAATCGGTATTACTACGCAAAACAGACGAAATCCAATAATCAATTAAAAATTACGTATCTTTGAATCTGCCCGAAGTATTCAGAATACTACTTGAACATTATGAGAAAAACACAGTAATAAATTCGAAATAAATGTTTTAGTCAAAATCCTTATTACAAACTTTGTTAATAAGTTTTGAAATATTTTGGCAGGAAAAAAAAATCCGTTTAATTTGTAATTAACTTATAAGTGAAGTTAGAACTTAAAATAGAGCTTTTTGAACAACATGATGAAGTAAACTTTTATACTTTACGTTTTGAAAAAGATGAAACTGAGGTTGATAAGTTTTTAAATAAATTCCCGGAAGGTTGTGAATATGACGAAGACATCGATATTTTAATTAAATGGATTGATCAAATCGGAGGAAAAGGAGCTTTAGAACGATATTTCAGACCTGAGGGGAAATACACAGATTATGTATATGCAATTCCAATTGAAACCTGTAATTTAAGACTATACGTGATTAGACTTTCAGAGAATGTGGTAATTCTTGGAAATGGTGGAATTAAAACTACTAATACATATAATGAGGATAATGAATTAAACACTCATGTCGAACTATTACAAGAAATTAGCGGTTATATTAGAAACAGATTGATTAATAAAAAGATAGTCATCCACAATACAACTTTAAGTGGAAATCTATCATTTTACCTAAGTCAAAAATAAAATGAAAAACAGACGTCTCGAAGAGAGAAGAAAGAAGATATCAAAGGATATTGATATCTTCGTTAAAAGATCTTTTGATATTGTTGACAGAATCTATGAGATTCTCGAAAAACAAGGTAAAGAACAAAAAGATCTTGCTTTTGCATTAGGGAAAAAAGAAAGTGAGATTAGTAAATGGATGACAGGAACACACAATTTTACAATCAAAACAATAAGTAAAATAGAATCAGTGTTGGGAGAATCTATACTAAATGTATCAAATCATAAAAAAGCGGGGCAATCTACTGTCATTTATATCAGGGAGCGAGGGATAACTTTTGAATCAGAACCAGATTCAGCCTGGGTGCATCCTCGTACAAATATGAAATATGTTTCTCATTCTTTAACACAAGGAAAAATTCTGAATTAGAATGGAAAAATCTCAGGAAGTATATGTGAGTATTGAAAAGATAAAAGAAGTTTCATTTTCTTTTAAACCTTTTCCGCTACCTATGGAAGAAATAACACTTGGAGATAATCTTAGTTTAGGATTAAGTTTCTCATTTAAGATTGATAAGGAAGCTGAGCTTTTTTTCATGCAAACAACAGTAAATTATATCTTTAAAAATGAGGAGGACCCATCGTTAGAATTTACAAATGAAATTACTTTTAATGTAAAAAACCTTAAAGAGGTAGTTACAGAAAAAGAAAATAATGGTTTGGAAATTAAAGATGAATTTGTGGTAATGCTAGCGGGCATTTGTATAGGAACAACAAGAGGTCTATTAAGCTCAAATACCAAACGAACCGATTGGGATTGTTTCCCACTTCCATTACTTAACCCAAAAGAAGTTGTAGATAGTATGAATGCAAATTCTGAAGAGGAATAAATATTTCATATGTCCAGATTGCAATTCATAATTCGTAATTGATTTTGCATTCTCTTCTATTATTTACCCCGGGCTACAAATACCACCCCTCGTGGTTAATCATTCATTGTTCATTATTCATCAATTGTCACCTGTAACCCGTAACCCGTAACTTTATCCCAACAAATTCAAAAAACATCTCAAGTCTTTCATTCTCATAGTTCATTATTCATTGTTCACTATTCATTGTTAATTCATAATTAATCTAAACAACCCATACCTGCCAGTTGTTTTAATGATACTCTCCACAGGTTAATAAAAATCATCACCATTAGGACATGCATAAAGCGTTACGGATTAGTATTGTATATCTGTTTCTGGCACTGGGATTCAGCGCATTCGGGCAGTCTGCCATTACCGACAGCCTGAAGACCGGATTGCAGCATGCCAAAACCGATTCCATGCGTATTGTCTACCTGATGGCCCTTTGCGATCATACCACCTATACCAATGGTGAGGAAGCGCTGGGATACTGTCGCCGGGCCCGCTACCTGGCCATAAAAAACAACTTTGATCTGGCCCTGGCCCGCACCTGGGAGCGCGAGGGCAGTGCCCTGTTTCACATGGGCAAAAAGGACGAAGCCCGCCAGAGTTATCTGAAAGCCTACGAAGCCAATCAAACCCCGCAGAACTACGAAATTTTCGGATCGGTGTACTATAACCTGGGCAACATCTATTACGAACTCAGCAAGTTCGATTCCACCCTGTATTACGCCGATAAGGCTGCCGCCCTCTTTTTAAGCCACGGTGATTCCATCGGGTACGCGGCCACGCGCTACCTTATTATTGGCATGTATGCCGATCTGGGTCAGTACACCAAAGCCATGGAAACCGGACTGGAGGCACTGCGCATCTTTCAGCGGCACCATGTGCAACAGTGGGAGATGTTCACCCTGAATAACCTGGTGGATATTTACAGTCTGAAGGGCGAAAAAGAGAAGGCGCTGGAGATGATCAATACCGTGATCGCCAACTATGAGCGATCCGACAACCAGAAGTTTCTGGCCGTGGCCTACCGTTATAAGGGCGATATTCTGAATGACCTCAAACGCTACGATGAAGCCGATACGGTACTGAACCACTCGTACCGGATAGCCCTGGATGGCAACTTTGTGCCCGAACAGGCCAAGACGCTGTTGTCGCGGGGAAACCTCCGGTTCAACATGAAAGATTATGTGCAGGCCGAAAAGGACTACCGGCAGGCCCTCCGGATCAACCGTGAACAGAAGGACCGCTATTATACCGGAACCAACCTGCTGGGCATGGGAAAATCGGAGTACGAACAGGGGAAGCTGCGTGAGGCCAAAGCCAACCTGACGGAGGCTAATGCCATTATGAAGGAGTTCGATGAGGACAGCTACATGAAGGACATCACCGGTTACCTGGCAAAGGTTTACGAAGCTGAGAACGATTTTAAAAATGCGCTGTCGTGGTACAAACTGTATGCGGCATACAGCGATTCGGTGACTAGCGATGAGAAGTCGAAAGAGCTGGCCGAGGTTACCGCGAAATATGAATCCGAAAAGAACAGGGCCGTCATTCAACAGCTTCAGACCGAAAACGAACTGGCCGGTAAAAACCGCCGTAACCTGCTGCTTATTGCCATTTTAGTGGTGACCCTGACCCTGGCTGTGGTGGTAATGCTGTTTATGCGGAACCGGAAAAACCGTCAGTTGGTGCAGAAAAGCGCCGAGGTGGACCGCATGAAGACCCGTTTTTTTGCCAACATATCGCACGAGTTCCGTACCCCGTTAAGCCTGATCCTGAGTCCGCTGTACGAACTGAACAAGGAAAAAGAGCTAAAGAAATTCAAACCGCTGCTGTCGGTGATTGAACACAACGCGCGGCGCCTGCTGAGCCTTATCAACCAGATCCTGGACCTGGCACGGCTGGAATCCGGAGGTGTGAGCACAAGAGTGGTCCGTCAGGATCTTTCCGTGTTCCTGAACCGCATTACGGCATCGTTCCGTTCCCTGGCCGAATCGCGGAATATCGCTTTTGAAACCGACACACCGAAAGACAAAATACTGTTCAATTATGATCCGGAAAACCTGGAGGTGATTCTGAATAACCTGCTGTCCAATGCCTTTAAAAATGAACCGGACAACGGGAAAGTCATTTTCAGTGCAGCTGTTCCGGGCGACGCACAGAAAGCAACTTTCCGGGTAAGAAATACCGGATCGTACATTCCGCCGGAACGCATCACTCAGATCTTTAACCGCTTTTATACCGGAACCGAAACCGACAATGGCAGTCACAGCAGCGGCACCGGCATCGGACTAGCACTGACCAGCGAACTGGTGAACCTGGCCAAAGGAAAGATTACCGTGGAAAGCAGCGAAGCCGATGGCACGACGTTTATCCTGGTTCTGCCGCTCAATGCCGTAACCGAAGATTCACCGGTTGAAGTCTCTGCACAAGAACGGCAGGAACTGGTTGGCCCGGCCACTATTCTGGAAAATTCCAAAACACCGGAACATGCTGAAACGGCGCTCATCATCGAAGATAACCACGAACTGCGATCTTTCATTAAGTCGTGCCTGACTCCTTCGTTTAAAGTCATCGCTGCAGAAGACGGTGTAAAGGGTGTGGCCACAGCACTGGAGCAGATTCCCGATATCATTGTGTCGGATGTGATGATGCCCGGCATAGACGGCATGGAGGTCTGTTCCACCCTGAAGAACAACGAAAAGACCTCGCACATTCCGATCATCCTGCTGACCGCCAAGGCATCTCAGGAGAGCAAACTGGAGGGCTTAAAAGCCGCAGCGGACGATTACCTGCTGAAGCCCTTTCAGCCCGATGAGCTGGTACAACGCATGCAGAACCTGATCGCCATCCGGGCTCAACTCCGCGAGAAATTTTCCAAAGACCTGTTTTACAAACCCGGCGAAAACAGCGTGAGCTCGGTTGATGACCGCTTCTTCCAAAAGCTGACCCACATCATAGAAGAGAATATTTCCAATGAGGCCTTAAGCATCGAAGAACTGAGTAGTGCCGTTGGCATGAGCCGCAGTCAGTTGCACCGCAAACTGCATAACCTCACCGGCCTCTCTGCCAGTCAGTATGTGCGCAATTACCGGCTGAAACGCTCCAGGGAATTTCTGTCCAACAAAGCCGGAACCGTTTCTGAAGTGGCCTATATGGTTGGCTTCAGCAGTCCCGCCTACTTTAATAAATGCTTCAAGGCCTATTTCGGCATCACCCCCGGCGAACTCGCCCACCCGGTGTAAATGACTCAGCCTCGTTTACAACGAGGATGCAATGGTAAGAAATTTACAATTCCGGTTAAATACTAAAATGACTCACCCCGGACCTCACTTCTTTATCGTCAATCGCAAGACAACCCTCTCTATCACTACACTGCATTTCGTGACAAAGAGGGACAGATTGGACCAGCCAAAATGATTCAGGTTCATCCCAACAAAAACCACTTGTCCGATCACCCTCCATGAACACGACCGAAGAGAGAGTTTAGGGAGGGCAGTAAATTCGAAACTTGCAGGTTTGTAAGAAACCAGGGAGGGTCATAAAAACCAGCTCCCCTCGCTGAAAATGCAACAAAGTAACCAAAATTGCAACATAAGTACAACACAATGCAACATATGATTAACCCCTTTATTTAATCTCATTCTAAATTTGTAACAGGTCGTTAAAAACAATATATCATGAAAATTTTTTTACGTTTTACAACATTGTTCATCTGTCTGGGATTTATGGCCGAGGGAACCTCAAGTGCTCAGGGACCCATCACACCTACGGACGGATTTATAGGTAAGAGCGAAATGGCTGTTATATGGGAAAACAGCGGGTACAATAACAATGGTAAAGGCATTACATTCACGCACAGTGCGTACCGCCTGAAAGATGACTACGAGCTGATTAGTGATGTTAATCTGCGCCTTAACGAAGGGGACACCTCCAATGTGATGGATAACCTGGGGAACGCCATCATCACCGGTACGGAAGGTGATTTTGATGGTGACGGCGATATTGAGTATATCGTGTTCAGTCACGGTGAAGGCGATACCATTCACTATACACTGCCCGGTCTTACAGGTCTAAAGTTCGACACCGTAGTCACCGGTACATTGAACGAGGGACCGGTAAGTAACCTGGGTGATGATTTTAAAAATCATATTTACGCCTCATCCGGTGATCTGGATGGTGATGGTAAAGCAGAGTTTGTGATCACCTATGCTGATAAGGATAATAACATCATCAATTCTGTCTATACAATTAATGCCATGTATGAACCGGAATTACTGCTCACATTTTCGGATGAAAAGCTCAGCATGAATATGAATTCCGAAATGCTCAGCAGCAAACTGGCAGATCTGAATATAGATGGAAACTCAGAATTGCTTTCCCTGTTTTATTCAGAAGATCCCAAGCCCGGATTATACCTGAAGATTTACTCATTCATGGCTGATCCCGATCTGATGGTAACGCCCCATGCCCGTCAGCTACTGGATACTGCTGTTACAAAAAACTATGTCGACAACGAGATCGATATGACAGTGGATGTCACATCAGGTGACTTCGATGGTGATTCCATTCAGGAGGTAGCTGCAGGTCTTTCGGTATACAACGAACCCGGAGCGCTGTATGTATTTCCTGCTGAGGTGGGTGATGATCCGGATACAGATTTCGATGATCCGTTTGAAGCCATCATGTACGATGTAAAAAATATGTTTTACATGGAACAGAACTGGAACGGTATGAAACTGAATATGGTTTCCGGAGATTTAAGCGGTAACGGGAAAGATGAAATTGTAACCACCGGAACCGAATGCCAGATTCTGCATCTTGACAATGACACTTCATTGATGTTCACCGCCACTTATCTGGATTATATCTGGGGAAATGTAGCCAGATACGTGAACATTGCAGAGATCAATAACAATACAGCCGATGGAAAAGAAATCGTATTACTGCACGATATTTCCAGCGATTTTGTGTTGTCAGTCTACAAGGTGGATGAAAATAACAATCCGACCATGATCGTGGAACACTATCTGAACCTGTGGGGTAAAAATCCTGGATCAGCCTACCTGGCAGTGGGAGATTTCGATGGGGACATGTTCCGGATCGGTCCGGGTAAAAAATACACCAAAACAGATGTGGTTCAGCCTTTGGTGATCCTTAATGCACCGCCCACCCATTTCGATATGTTCGATGAAATACCGTACGATGTGAACAATTGTCACGAAGGAGATGGCTGTGAAAGTTATGCCAATTACACGACCTCCTCATCCACCGAAGTGGCTGTAAGCACCACAGTGCAACAAAGTTGGGCTGTCAGTGCCAAGGCAAAAGCCGGAGGCAAGATTTTTGGCGCCGGAGTAGAAGGTTATGTGGAAGGCAAATACGGTAAGCATTTTGAGAAAACTGCAGGAAGTTCACAGACGGTAATGATCACACAGTCCGTTACGGCTACCTACGATGACCAGATCTATGCCACCGTATGTGATTACGAAATGTGGGAATATGTGGTTTACAATGTGCAGAATAAACCTACTGGCAATATCATTACCCTGAAACCAAAACTGACAGAAAACCGTTGGTTCCCGAGTAAGGAACAGAGCGCATCCGGATACATCCCCAAACACGAAGTGGGCAACATCCTGTCCTACACCCCGTATAAAGATCTTATTAATCCCGACGGGGAAGACAAGGTTCGCGGTTCATACGGAAGTGACAGTTACGATCTGGATGGCAACACCGATGTCACCTTTTCTGTGAACCTGAGTAATACCTTCAACGATGAAGTAGTCGAAGAACGCGAGGTGGGCGTGGAAGTCGGAGGCAGCATCAGTAACTGGGGTATTGAGTTAAGTGGTACAGCCAGTTATGATCGCAATGATCTGAGCACGCATTCGGTATCTGTGGGAAAAGCCCTGGATATTACTGTCCATCTTGGTGGCGTGAACCGTTCCATCGGTGAAACCGGTTATAATGTAACACCATATATTTACTGGTCTAAAAATGGTGCGCTTGTCGTTGACTATGCAGCACGCCCCATTATGCCAGAGCCGGGTGGAACAGATACCTGGTGGAGTTCCAACTACGACATTCCTGATCCTGCATTCATATTGCCATGGCGCCTTGATCCTGAAAAAGGACTTAAGCTTGAAGATGAAACCAAACGCACACGGACCAAATCCATTACCTTCTCTCCGTCTGACCCGAAAGCCGGTGATGTAATTACCGTAAAAGCGGTTATCAACGATTTCAGTCCGTATCCAACGGCTGGAAAGATACCGGTCAGTTTTTATGTAGGTGATCCGATGAATGGCGGTCAGCTAATTAAAGATATCAACGGAGAATCGCTGTTTTACACTGACGATCTTATCACTGAGCAATCCTTTAAAACGGTTAGCATGAAATGGAAAGTACCGTCAGGACTGACATCATTCCCAAGGATTTATGCCTACATCGATCCGCAGAATGTACTGACCGAGGTTCATGAAGAGAACAACATCGGTTGGGCCATCCTCGGAAAATCGGAAGAAGGCGGTTCTACTCCGGTTCAGTATCTGCAATACAACACCGGAACGCGAATAGTTATGTATCCGAATCCGTTCAGCAATACCGTTGCATTGAACTATAGCCTGGAAAGATCGTCGGATGTCCGGGTCAGCATATACGATTTACAGGGACAAATGGTCTATACAACTACACAATCAGCAGTGGTTGCGGGTGATCATGATTTACAGTTACCGTTGAATGACCTAGGTGCAGGCATGTACCTTTACAAGGTTAAAACAGCGGAATTCACCGAGACCGGCAGATTAGTTAAAACGGAATAACACATCATCCTGACAATCTGTATACAAACTAAGGGTCCCTTACATCTCCCCTGAACGCAGGGGAGATGTATTCTGATGGTTAAGAAAAATACCGGATAACTTTTACGTCATTGCAATCCTTGGCAGTAAAGCCGTATAATGACTGCTGTAAACTGCTGCTTGCGGGCCGGATTAACGACCTTATTCAGGGTGCTCCGTCAGGAGGGTTGCAATGGCGTTTTAAAAAAGCTTTTTTCAATTTAAAATGAAAATAATCCCTGTGTATTGCGTCCCCAAAGGGACTTCAATGTGTAATGTTCGACATCAGTTACCTATATTACGTCCCTCCGGGACGGCCAATTTTAAAGAAAACCTCCGGCAAAGAGTAAGAGATCAACATCAAATTTCATCCTTTTATGCAGTGAAACTTAAAATTCTCATATCAACTTTTCTATTTGCATTGTGGAGCTTTACAGCATCTACCCAAACCGTGGTATGCTCTGTCAATGGGGGAATCTACGCCGAACCGGTAAGCGTCAGTCTGACTTCCTCCGATCCGGAAGGAACCATTTATTATACCACAGACGGATCAAAACCCGATGAAACAGACAAGCTTTACACCTCGCCTTTAACTATTGACAGTACTGTAATTTTGAAGTCTGTTACAGTAAGTACCGAAGGAATACATTCTTCAGTTACAACCAACTCCTATCTGTTTACCGGCAGGCACCATACGATTCCGATCCTTTCTCTTTCTGCTGATCCGGAAGATCTGTTCGGCGATTCCACCGGAATTTATGTAGTTGGCAAAAACGGCATCACGGGGTATTGCAATAACCAGATCAAACGAAATTTTTGCCGGGATTGGGAAAGGGCGGCGTTCTTTGAATATTTTGCACCGGATGGCTCATTTTTGTATAAAGCCAATGCGGGCCTGAAAATCCACGGCAACTGCAGCCGGAACTTTCCGCAAAAATCCTTTGCGCTGTATGCACGTAAAAAATACGGCGATAAGAATTTTAAATATCCGTTCTTCACATCCAAAACCATCGGAAAATTCGAAGCATTCATTTTACGAAACTCCGGCAATGATAACGGACATTCCATGATGCGCGATGGTCTGATGAGCCGTCTCATGGAAGATGATTCGGGTGTTGATTACCAGGCTTACGAACCCGTGACCGTCTATCTGAACGGAGCATACTGGGGCCTGTATAACATGCGGGAAAAGCTTAACGAGCACTATACGGCTGAAAATCACGGTACAGATTCGGATAACATCGACATGCTGGAAAATCTGGATGAAGTGAAACACGGTGATACCATCAACATTACTCAACTGATCGGTCTGGTTAAATCATCTGACCTAAATGATTCCCTGAACTGGCAAAACCTGGAGCAGCAAATGGATGTGGATGAGTTTATCAGGTACATGGTGGCGGAGATCTATAGTGGAAACACCGACTGGCCCGTCAACAATGTACGGTACTGGCGGGAACGTTCTTCGGATGGCCGGTGGCGCTGGATTTTGTACGATACCGACTTCGGCTTTGCCTTCCGTCCGGGCGGCGAAGGCAACAACCTGTTTACAAAACTTCAGTCCATATATGATGATCCGGATATCAATACGTCCAACACCGTTTTGCTGTTTATGAAGCTGATGAAGATCCGGACATTCCGGGAACAGTTCACCGACCGTCTCTTTTACGAGCTGAATACCCGGTTTTCAGCATCACATGTGCAATCTGTGATCACAGCCACAGCTGCATCAATTGCGGATGAAATGCAATGGCATGCCGGTCGTTGGAACATGGATTATGCAACCTGGGAAAACGATATTAACCGCATGAATTATTTTGCCGAAAAAAGGGCAGACTTCGTCACACAACAGTACCGTGAATTTATGGCAGACTACCAACTCTTTGAATTAGCTTTAAAAAATGATTCTCTTCATCCTCTCGCGCTTTATATCAATGGGAAACCGTTCAGCGGAAATACATTTGAAGGGCTTTATGAAATGGGATCTGAAATGGAGCTAACAATTGATTCTGCGTTGGTGGATACCTTCGATCACTGGGAAATTAACGGAGTGTATTACAGCAATGTCATGACCCTGAAACTGAAGGTCACCAGGAACATGATTATACAACCGGCTTTAAAAGCAATAAGAACTATCACGCTCCATCCAGGAACTGAAAATGTATGCCTCTACCCTAATCCGACGTACGATCAACTTTACATTCTGGCACCCGAACGCGTTGTTTCAGTCACACTGACTAAACTGAATGGCAGGCAGGTCCAGGTATTTGATCTCAGCCAAACCAATACAATTAATCTTGATAATCTGGATACGGGGATGTACCTGGCACATATTAAACTTTTCAGTGGAAAAACCACAACCAGGATATTTCTTAAGAATTAGAACTGATCCTCGGTAGCAATAAGGAGAATTGTAACTAAAATGATATTTCAACATGCTACAAAAGCCGACAAGAACGATCTTCAATTTTTCAACTGCTCTGCGCGGCTTTGGATTTACATGACTTATAAACCCAAGGCCATGCCTTGGGCTGAATTGCTGTTTGCCTTTCAGGCAATATAGTTCCCGAATCCCAACGAAAACAACGTGTCAGATCACCCTCCATGGTACTGACCGAAGCGTCAGTATTAGGGAGGGAAGTAAACATGAAACTTGCAGGTTTGCCAAAAGCCAGGGTGGGTCAGATAAATTGACTCAAAATATTATTTCAACATGCTACAAAAAGCCGACAAGAACGATCTTCAATTTTTTCAACTGCTGTGCGCGGCTTTGGATTTACATGACTTATAAACCCATGGCTGCGCGCCATGGACTGAATTGCTGTTTGCCCTTCAGGCAAATTATTTCCCGCATCCCAACAAAAATCGCTTGTACAAACACCCTCCATGAACACGACCGAAGAGAGTGTTTAGGGAGGGAAGTAAATGCGAAACCTGCAGGTTTGATAAAAACCAGGGTGGGTCAATAATTCTATTCAACTCACTCTGGATTGCCATTGCGACTTCCTCCTGTACTCTCGCTAAAACCTTCAATAACGTTTTTTAAACTTTAAAAAATTTCAAAGCCATTAAAAAATACGTATTTTTACAACCAATCATTTTAAACCTCAGATTATGTCAGTTAATAAAGTTATTCTTGTAGGAAACGTAGGTAAAGACCCTGATATCAGATACATCGATCAGGACCTTGCTGTTGCATCATTTTCACTGGCTACTACCGAACGCGGTTTTACAAGGAGAGACGGTACACAGGTACCTGATTCCACCGAATGGCACAATATTGTAGCCTGGCGTGGACTGGCAAAGCTGGCGGAAAGTTATATTGTTAAAGGAACCCAACTTTACATAGAAGGTAAATTACGTACCCGTTCGTATGACGATCAGAACGGTGTAAAGAAATATACGACTGAGATTGTAGCAGATACCATTCAGCTTCTGGGTCGTAAGGCTGATAATCCTGCCACAGACTCAGGATCAACATCTGCGCCGGCACAGGCCAAACAGACAGCCGGAAATTCTTCTCAGCAGGAAAATTCCCAGCCTTTCGAGGCTGACGATTCCTCTGAAGATGATTTGCCCTTTTAATGTTTAAGGGCATATGTTGAATTTAAATTGATAACCGTTGGAACCAGACCCTTTTAGTTGCCATTCAATTTTACTACTTACGGGAACCATTCATCTGCACCCGCTGACAGTCAGCGCTGTTATTAGTCTTTTGCTATCCATTGTTCTTCTTGGCATGTCAGCACTCATTTCGGGTTCTGAAGTAGCTTTTTTTTCACTTGAACCAAGAGATATTGAAAAGCTGAGAGTAAACGATACAGATTCTAAAAACAGGCAGATTCTTGATTTTCTGAAACTGCAGGACCGATTGCTGGCAACCATACTTATCGCCAATAATTTTATAAACGTAGGCATCGTTATTCTGCTCTCCTACTTTAGCAACAGAGTGTTCGATTTTTCATCGGCACCCATCCTTGGATTTATACTCGAGGTAGTGGTCATCACCTTTTTACTGTTATTGTTTGGAGAGATTATGCCCAAAATCTACGCCACCAAACATGGTATGAAGATGGCAAGATTTATGGCTCTTCCTCTCAGGTATACCGAAAAAGGATTCGGTCCTTTTGTCTCCTTTCTGGTAAATTCAACAAATTTTGTCAATAAACGCATGGCCCGCAAATCGGGAAACATCTCCATGGATGATCTGTCTTCGGTACTGGAGCTTACCTCTGAAGAACTGACGGAAGACAAGGAGATGCTGGAAGGCATTATAAAGTTCGGAAATATATCGGTAGAAGAGATCATGACTTCCCGGATCGATATGATTGACCTCGACATAAAAAGCAACTATAATAAAGTACTGGCAGTCATTGTGGAATCAGGGTTTTCCCGTATTCCGGTTTATCATAATTCTCCGGATAAAATAAAGGGGATTCTTTACATTAAGGACCTGCTGCCTCACTTAAGTAAAAATGAAAATTTCCGTTGGCAGTCACTGATCCGGGCGCCCTATTTTGTTCCGGAAACCAAAAAAATAAACGATTTGCTGGAGGAATTTCAGACCAATAAAATTCACATGGCCATCGTTATTGATGAATACGGTGGAACTTCCGGCTTGGTAACACTGGAAGATATTCTGGAAGAGATAGTGGGTGAGATCAGTGACGAATACGATGAAGATGAAACATCATTCACTAAGGAAAGTGACGGGTCGTATATTTTTGAAGCCAAAACCCTGCTGAATGATTTCTTTAAGATTACAGGTGTCGATGAAAGTTATTTTGAAGATGTTCGTGGTGAAGCCGATACCCTGGCGGGTCTGATCCTGGAAGTAAGAGGTGAGATCCCTGATAAAAATGAAGAAATAAGTATTGCACACTGCAGGTTTAAAATATTGTCAGCTGATGACAGGAGAATCAAAAAAATCAGGGTCTATATTGAACTGGAGGAAGAGGATGAGAAGAACGAAGATTAGTATTTTTATTCTTTTACTTTTGACAGTCATGGCGTCCTGCAAGGATAATCCTGTACCACGTCAAAGGGGGATTCTTCGGATCGATGTTCCTTCGGATCATGTGTACAAGGAAACTACGGTTCCTTCGCTCTTTTCATTTGAATCATCGGATTATGCATCAGTCACTGATCCTAAAAAGAAAGGATCCGGTACATGGCTCAACATCAATTATCCGGAGTGGAAAGGACGGATCTATCTGACCTATTTTACTTTGAATGATACCAGCCTTCAACCTCTGACCGAGGATGCAAGGCGTTTTGCATACAAGCATGCTGTATTAGCCACATCCATTGATGAATCAGTTTTTGGATTCGCCGATAAAAATGTATACGGCATGTTGTACGATATCGGGGGAAATGCCGCATCAGCAGTGCAGTTTTTTGCTACCGACAGTACCAATAATTTTTTACTGGGCTCACTCTATTTTAATGCGGTACCGGACCGCGACAGTCTGAATCCTGTCATAAATTACGTGAGACAGGACGTGCTTCATCTGATAGAAACCCTTAACTGGGAAAACTGATGGCTCTTTGTTTCAAACATAAGGACGACCATATCAATCTGACGCTCTGGAAGATTGAAGAACCGGTCCAGTATTTTCTGGAACGGATTATTCTTTTCCCAAGTGAAGTTGAACTGTTCCTTAGTCTGCAAAGTGACAGAAGGAAACTGGAGTATGCTGCTGCGCGCTTTTTACTTCGCGTGATGACTGGCAAAAGGGAGCCACTGCTGTATGAAGAGTCTGGCCGGCCTGTTTTAAATACAGGAAATCAAATCAGTATTTCTCACTGCGAAGGGTATATTGCAGTTATGCTGACCGAAGAAGGACAGCCCGGTATGGATGTGGAAATGATATCTCCGCGTGCCGGAAGGGTAAAATCGAAATTCCTGAGCATAAAAGAACTGGAACTGGCAGGAAACGACGATAAGTTGCTGACTCTCTTATGGAGTGCCAAAGAAGCACTGTTTAAAATGTGTATCCGACAAGGCATCAACTTTAAAACTAACCTTTCTATTGAATCGGATAACATCACGGATTCAGGCACGTTAAAAACTGCCATTAAAAAAGAAGATCAGGAAGCAGACATTGCTCTGTCCTATAAAATATTTGAAGATATCGTACTGGTTTGGGGAGTTAATAATAATGATATTTGAACTGATAAATGATAAAATAAAAGCCGGCAAAAAGCAGGTTGCAGTGCTGGTTGATCCTGACAAATTCTCAGGGGAACAGCTTAATGCGCTGCAGTGTCATGAAAAACGGATCGATCTGATCTTTGTGGGAGGCAGCTTCACATTCAAGCATATTGGAGATGTGATTGCCCGTATAAAAGAAATGGTCAGCATTCCGGTTATACTTTTCCCGGGAGACGTCACCCAGCTTTCTGCCAACGCCGATGCCATGCTAATGCTCAGCCTTATCTCTGGCAGGAATCCTGAATATCTCATCGGCAACCATGTACTGGCCGCGCCCCGCATCATGGAGTATGGCCTGGAACCTATACCGACCGGGTACATTGTATTAAATGGCGGTAAAAAAACTGCTGTTTCCTATATCAGTAATACGAATCCAATCCCTTCGGAACAACACGATATTATTGTGGCTACTGCCCTTGCAGGGAAATACCTAGGATTGAAAATGATCTATCTGGAAACAGGAAGTGGCGCCACACATACGGCATCTCCCGAATTGGTAAAAAAAGTAAAATCAACAGTAGATCTTCCTTTAATAGTTGGCGGAGGCATAAAAACAGCGGATCAGCTTAAATCCCTCTTTAATGCCGGAGCTGATATTGCTGTGATAGGCACATTGTTCGAAAATAATCCGGATGCACTGCAGGATATTTTAAACGGAATTCACTAGAAACACATCGGCCAGATAAGCAATTACGGGTGACATTAAATGAATAATGAACAGTGAAAAATGTATCTTGATTCTTTTGTCCTGAATCTTGTGTCTGTATTTTTTACTACCCTTTTACAAAAATTCCCTTTATAATGTCGCTTGTCATTTTGGGATTTTCCTTCAGACGCCTCGTACAATAGCCAAACCAATCCTGACCATACGGAACATAGATCCGCATTCGGTGTCCGTTTGCCACAATTTCGTCCCTTAAATTTGGTGTCACACCATACAGCATCTGAAACTCATATGCAGTTTTAGGAAGTTTATATTTGTCAATCAGATTAAATGCCCCTTCCACCAGGAAACGGTCGTGTGTTGCAATTGCCACATAATTGCCTGCTTTTATCATCTGTTCCAGCAGAGCCAGATAATTATCACGCACTCTCTGATAATCCTTGTAAGCTATTTTTTCCGGTTCAACATAAATGCCTTTACACAAACGAAAATTTAAAGGCGTGCCGTTCATTTGTATATCCTGTAACGAAAGGACATCATTTGTGGTACGTTTCAGATAAGCCTGCAATACCAGTCCCACATCTTTTGGAAACTCAGCCTTTAGTTTTCTGAATAATTCTATTTCATCTGTTGTACATTCAGAATCTTCCATATCGATCCTGACAAAACACGATCGGTCCGCGGCATATTTGACGACATTCCTTATAAGCGCATAGCTTTCATTCTCATCAATTGTAAGTCCGAAAAATGTTGGTTTCAGTGAAACACCACCTTTAATCTTATTGGTCGTTATTGCGTCAATAATACCGTAATACGATGTTTCGTGGTCTCTCGCCTCATTCATATTTTTGATAAACTCTCCCAGCATATCAATGGTTACCATCATGCCTTTTTCATTTAATTCCCGGGAAACCTGCATAGCTGTTTCAAGTGTTTCACCTGCCACGTATTTTTTAGAAAATTGCCATATAAATGGTTTCGGGAACCATGGAATTATATTTGCTATGAGTTTGTTTATCATTGCTTTTATGATTTAGCATAGGCTAAAATACGGCACGATATGACCTTGAAAAAATGAGAATTCTCACAAAAAAACGATCAATTCCATGATTTTTATCACAACGAAAACCGACTATATAAACCTTGAATTTATTGTAACTCAATCCGGTTCATGCGGTATTTGATTTGTTTTAAATGATATATTCCATACTTTTAAGCCACAATTTTGCTGACTATGACAAGAGGAATTTTAGCTATCGTATTACTCTGGTTTTCTGTTAATGTACTTTCCGAAGATCCAACACGTAATGACACCACAGTTAATGTAAAGGCAGACGTTTGTTTTAATAATAGCTTATCATTCCGGCTCAATGACCTTCACTCTCCCCTGAATATTTATCGTAAATCACTTTCTGATTTGGGGCAAATCTTTGCCTCACCGTTTCAATGGAATAAAAGTCAGTTCCTAAAAGCAGGTATTATTCTGGCAACAGGCGTTACAATTTACAAACTTGATGAACCGATTTATACCTTCATTAACCGAAACAAAACACCATTTACAGAATTTACATCCAAATATCTTCTTGAGCCACAGGGTAACTATGCCACATTTGCATTGCTGGCCGGAATGGCCGGTTACGGACTGGCATTTCATAAGGAAAAGCCTGTAACAGCTGCAGTCCTTGCTACAGAGAGTTATCTGATAACAGGTGTTTTTACGTTGATCCCCAAAACACTGGCAGGTCGCGTCAGACCCTATCATACCGATCCCCTGAACCCAAATGTATGGAATGGTCCTTTGGGAGGTCGCTCGTTCTGGTCAGGGCATACCGCCACGGTATTTGGTGTAGCATCTGTAATTGCAGAAATGTACAAGGATCATAAAGCGATTCCGATCATCGCATATACAAGTGCTACGCTCACTGGATTGTCAAGAATCCATGACGGGAAACACTGGCCCTCTGATGTTTTCTTCGGCGCCGTGGTTGGAACCGTTATTGGAAAAATGATCGTTAAAAGTTATCACTCAGCAAATCTTAGCTTTGTTCCGGTTTTCACTCCTCAGTCACAAGGCTTTCAACTGTCCTATACGTTTTAAACTTTGGTGCAGGTATAAATCCGGATTATGACATGATTAAGTTTAGCATTTATGTCTTGCCTTTTCCGTATATTTGATAACCGATTTATTAGACACACAAAACAATAACAATACTCAGGATCACAGACAAAACTTATGCTTGCATCTGATGTTTCGGATCTTTGAACAAAATCAAAAATTAAATGCAAATGAACAAACGCCTGACAATAAACGTCAACTCTGAAATTGGGAAATTACGCGGGGTTATCCTTCATAAGCCGGGTCATGAAGTGGAAAACATGACGCCTGAAAATGCACAACGTGCTTTATACAGTGACATTCTGAACCTTACTGTGGTTAACGAAGAATACAAGCAGTTCGAAGATGTACTGAATCATGTGACCGACGTATATTACGTAAAAGATTTGCTATGCGACCTTTTGCAGGAAGATGCCATAAGAAAGGATCTTGTTAATGATATTCTCACTGCAGAACGGGCACCTCAGTACCGCGATGAATTACTGGATATGACCCCGCAAAATTTATGCAACACGCTGATTGAAGGATTACCGTTAAAAGATAACAGCCTGACAAACTACCTGAGTAAAGAGAAATTTGCATTGCAGCCACTACACAATTTCTTTTTCACCCGCGATGCTTCCGTGAGTATCTGGAACAATGTGCTAATCTCTAAGATGGCCAATAAGGTTCGTGAACGTGAAACGCATATCATGAACTCTATTTTTAACCATTCCTTTTCAGCACGGGTTGTTAATTCAGCCAAAGGCATTACCCCGAATTACTGTATGAATATTGAAGGCGGTGACGTACTTATAGCTTCCGATAATGTTCTGGTGATCGGCATAGGAAAGCGAACTTCCACAACAGGTGTGGATAACCTGATCAGTCAGCTGACGGCATCAAAAGACCGCACATGGCATGTTATTGTTCAGGAGCTACCGGATAGTCCAGAATCTTTTATCCATCTTGATATGGCATTTACCTTTTTAGATGAAGACAGGTGTATGGTATATGAACCGTTGATCCTGAAGCGCAATAAATACCAGACTATCCATATAAAAATAGATCCGGATGGTTCCAAAAAAATAGAAACCGTAGAAAACCTGGTTTCCGCATTGAATTCCATCGATTTTGACCTTAAACCACTGTACTGCGGAGGACGGAAAAACTCATGGATCATGGAGCGTGAACAGTGGCACAGTGGGGCCAACTTCTTTGCCTTTGCACCAGGGAAAGTCATCGGTTATGCCAGAAATTCCTATACAATGGAAGAACTGAGCAACGATGGTTTTGAAATCCTGAGTGCCGAGAAAGTAATTTCAAGCAGTCAGTATCCAACGGATTATAAGAAATGTATGGTAGCGCTCGAAGGCAGTGAACTTGCCCGTGGTGGTGGCGGTGCACGTTGTATGAGTATGCCGGTACTGCGTGATCCGTTGTAAAATAACGCATTTGAAACTTTAGTGAGAGCGCGGATATAAGCCACGCACTCACTCGCTGATATCGTTACAAACAAGAATCTTTTGTCTTGATTCGCGCGTCTTTATTATCCAGCTACTTTTTAACCCGGTTCGGGTTTTTATTCATGAAGTCTTTCCAGCTGTTATAGGACTTGTCCTTTTTTAACCCCTGATTCTGAAAAAAGTGACAAACCGCTGCAGCCAGACCATCTGTAGCATCAAGGTATTCCGGCACATCGGTGAGACTAAGATAATTTTTTACCATATAAGCTACCTGTTCCTTGCTGGCTTTACCGTTCCCTGTAAGTGCCATTTTAATTTTCAGAGGCGCATATTCAAAAATTGGTATATCACGCGATAATGCGGCTGCCATAGCCACCCCCTGGGCCCGGCCAAGCTTGAGCATACTTTGTACGTTCTTCCCGTAAAAAGGTGCCTCAATAGCAAGCTCATCGGGCTTATACTGATCAATTAGCTGAACCGTACGTTCAAAAATGCGCCTGAGTTTTACATAATGATCTGAAAGCTTTTTCAGGTCCAGTACTCCTAGTGTAAGGCATTCCGCTTTTCGGCCATTTACCTTAATAATGCCGTATCCCATGATGGTGGTTCCGGGATCAATGCCTAATATGATGCGTTCTTCGCTGTTCAATTAATCCAGTGTTGTCTCTTTTAACGGGGTGGCAAATACAACTACCTGCTCCCCAAATGTATGAATAAGCTCATCCTGAAAATCGGGGAAAATTTCTCTGAGGTAATTATCAACTTTAATAGGATTCTCTGACATGAACTGAACACTGTATGTTTGTGCGCCCATTTCCTCATCCACAAGAACCTTTATAATTTTGTATTCGGAAAATCCACCATCTTTCATGGACTGGGGAATAAAATACTTTGTCACATATTTTCTCCAGGTTTCAAATACCTGAATTGAAGCGTTAAATGTGATATTTACGATAAACATGGATGATGTTAATTAGTCTGATCCGTACAAAATTAATCTTTTTATATAATTTTACGCCATGTTTCGAAAGTACGATGAGATAAGATCGAAAATGAATGAGATGGGTCGAACAGCTCCTTTCCTGTTTATTTTAGATTTTGAACTTGAAAAGCCCGTCATGTTTTATCTTGACGAGATAGACAAAGACCAGCTTCTGTATAATTTTGATGGCATTAAAAATTATCCTGAAGAGGAAGAGGTTAAGCCTAATCACTCATTCCACAGAGCACCGATTTCGTATGAAAAATACAGAAGTGCTTTCGATATTGTGATGCAGAATCTGGAATACGGAAATTCTTATCTGTGCAACCTTACAATGGCAACCGCTGTTTCAACAGATATCAGTCTGAGAAATATTTTTTTTAAAAACAGGCAAAAATTCAGGTTATGGATGAACCGTAACTTTGTGGTCTTTTCGCCCGAAATCTTTGTAACGGTTAAGGATGGCTACATTCATTCCCACCCAATGAAGGGAACCATTGATGCGAAGGTTCCGGACGCGTTGCACCGGATCATGAGCAATAAAAAAGAAGAAGCTGAACATGCTACTATTGTAGACCTTATCCGAAACGATTTGAGTATGGTTGCCAGTGAAGTTACCGTTACAAAATACCGATACGTGGATGAAATAAATACCTGGACACATGACCTTCTGCAGATCAGTTCTGAAATTACCGGCAAACTGCCATCAGACTGGAAAGACAATGTTGGTGATATATTGCTCCCGATGCTCCCTGCGGGCTCAGTGAGTGGCGCACCAAAGAGACAGACGGTTGAAATTATCAGAAAAGCTGAACTTGGTCCGCGAGGATATTACACGGGCGTTATGGGAATCTTTACAGGAGAAGAACTGGTAAGTTCTGTAATGATCCGGTTTATAGAAGACAACGAGGGGAAAATGTATTACCGTAGCGGTGGCGGCATTACTCATATGAGTAATTGCGAAGACGAATACAACGAAATGCTGGCAAAAGTGTATTTGCCTTTATGATTCAGTATCTTTTAACTGCCAGACTTTCCCTGGGAAATCTTTATTCGGACTATCAAGAATAAAACTTCTGTCGCCCGACATGAAAAAGAATTTAGCTTTGGTAGCATTGTTCGATACCCAGTTGATCACATCCTTATAGGCCAGACGAGGTGAAAATATGATGCCTTTCCCTTCATCCTTAAGTTTTAATCCATCAACAGATTGCACTTCTTCAAAAGTATGATCTTTTGAAAATGTATTTTTTATTAATTCAATTTCTCCGGGGCTCCCGCCACATATAACCAGACTCTTCGGCAATTCGGAACTAACCGGCTCAGACCGCCGGATAATCAGCTTTTTCAAAACCTTTTTTGTTTTAATGCCCCAATGAATCAAACCGTTGATCCAGACTGACATACTACCTGAAAAATGTTTCTGATAAAAAATCTCCATAGCGCCAAAAAAGCTGTTTAGATATTTATCGCTTTGCTTGCTGGTACTTTCTCCTTTAAAATGAATAATGGAAGCCAGGCCAAAATAGCTGTTGGTAAAACCTCCTCTGTCAATCCGGTACGAAAGGTCAATATCTTCTCCATACATGAAATAATCCTCGTCCAGCAATCCACAGGTGTCGAGTGCAGTTTTTCGGATCATCATAAAAGCTCCGGCCAGAATAGGCACTTCTGCATTCCGGTTGTTTACAAGATGCCCCACATAATAGCGCGCAAATATTTTGGATTTTGGAAAGATATATGATAATCCGGCAGCCCTGAATATAGCCGTCATTGGTGTTGGCAAGCCACGTTTAGATTCCCTCAGGTATTCACCACTCCCATCAACCATACGAATTCCGAGTGCTCCCACATAATCATTTTCATCAAGGTACAGCAAACATTGTTCATACGTATCTTCAGCCACAATGGTATCAGGATTCTGAAGCAAAACAAACTGTCCCTTTGCTTTTTTTATAGCAATATTATTGGCCTTTGAAAAGCCGCAATTCTCCTTATTCTCGATCAGGTTTACCCAGGGAAATTTCTCCTTAACCATGCTCACAGATGTGTCTGTTGACGCATTATCTACCACTATAACTTCCGTATCTATGCCCTGCATTGCCCTTTTTACAGACTGAAGACAAAGATCCAGAAAATATCTGGCGTTGTAGTTCACAATGATTACGGAGAGTTTCACGTATTTTTGTTTTTATAGATTTATCTAACGGATGAATCTTTATTATTGTTCTCTTTCGGTATTTACATCACCCTTTAAACGCTCCATTTTTTCTCCCAACCGGATGAGCCAGTTTTTACGCTCAACAGCCTGACGCATTTCAAAATCCATCTCACCTTTCCCTGTAATGAGCTGGTAAATAACGCCCCAGTCCGGAAGGCCGCCTACATTACGGTCGTCAATATAAATATCTGCTAATATTTTCCGACTGTTATATGCATCCACTTCATCGCCCGGATAAGCTGCATTAACAGCATAAAATTCTAATCCCTCGCTTTTGCAGTAGTCCACTGCTTCATCCAGCTCCTTTCCTGCCCTGTAGGTCCATAATACCAGATCATGCCCCTCTTCCTGCAACTTTTTTAAGGTTTCAATGGCAAATGGGATCTCCTTACCTATGGCAGGATAATCGTGTTCAACAATGGTTCCGTCAAAATCAACAGCAATCAGCATACTTACAGTTTTGGAAAATCGTTTAATTCATTCTTTAATGTATTTGCCGATGGACGACAGTACATAAAAACAAATGCTGCAATGGCTACCATAAACGCCATAGACTTATCAATAATCAATATATATGCAGTAACAACAAATACAAGCACAATAAAAACAACCAAAGCCCTAATCTTCCAAACTTTTTTATAATTTTTAAGTTTTTCTTCTTTCTCTTTCACGGTTTTAAATTTCCTGATCTTCATGGTATACCATCCAAAAACCGCTGGAATTGTTGCCAGCAATAAAATTGTAACCGCCGTTTTGATATAATCACTCACCGGACTAACGAAAATTGCAGTTCCGTCAAAAACTGTCAAAAGCAATACTGCCGTATATCCAAGAAGTATAAGCCACAACAGATTAAAAAAACGCCTGAGAGGTTTTATGTCAGTACTGGTAAATTCTACAATCTCATTCATTATCTTTAGTTGATGTGTTTCAATTAAAATTATCCTCAAAAAGGGTTCTGTTCTTTAATGAACGTCCCAGAGTAACCTCATCAGTATATTCCAGTTCATCACCTATTGAGACTCCTCTGGCCAGTGTTGTTATCTTTACGCCACTTTCTTTCAACTTCTTGTAGATGTAAAAATTGGTCGTATCCCCTTCCATTGTGGTTGGTAAAGCCAGAATTAACTCGCTAATACTTCCTTCCTCTA
Organism: Quyinboa ferrireducens; assembly: GCF_042436675.1. Taxonomy (NCBI): domain Bacteria; kingdom Pseudomonadati; phylum Bacteroidota; class Bacteroidia; order Bacteroidales; family Quyinboaceae; genus Quyinboa; species Quyinboa ferrireducens. The sequence goes on from NZ_JBHMVA010000006.1 coordinate 113,959, forward strand.
CCCTTTGTAACAATGACCCCAGTTCTATATCATTCGGACCTATTCCGTCAACCGGAGATATGATACCACCCAGCACATGATAAACGCCAAAATACTGCATCGTATTTTCAATGGCCATCACATCCTTTATGTTTTCCACCACACAAACAATAGAATGGTCTCTCTTTGGATGTGCACAGATGCCACACACTTCTGTATCCGAAATATTATGACAGTGTTTGCAGTAACAAACTTCATCTTTTAACCGGACCATGGCATGGCTAAAAGCCTTAACCTGTTCTGAATCACGCTTAAGCAGAAATAGCACAAGCCGCAACGCAGTTTTCCGGCCTATTCCGGGTAACTGTGCAAACTCATTCACTGCCTCTTCCAACAATGCCGAAGGGAATTGTGTCAAATTCATGCTAAAAAAAATTTCCTCAAAGATAAGAATTATTAAAGCCCTGCAACAGAAGTGCCGCTTAAATATGCCGATCCTAAAAACATGGACGGGAAGATTAGTTAAAACAGAATAATTACAAATTCAATTGAAAATCCATTTTTTCGGACAAAATTGTCACTCATTATTAAAACAATGAACCTAACTAAAAAATAGCAATTTTTTATAATTTTTTTATGCAATTTCTTTTCCCTATAAAAATCTGTGATACTGCACATTACGATGCAATAAATCTGAATTTATCGCTTATTTTAGCATAATTATATGTTTTGTAACATATTTTTAACATCAAAAACTTGTTTTATAACATATTTTCGACTTATCTTTGCAGTGAGGTTTTTTTCATAGGTATTGGTAATTTAGTTAATTAATGTTGTGGTAAAAAGGATGGCTCCCGCCGTCCTTTTTTTTATTTACTTACTCTAAAGCCTTATTTAAGCTGCTTAACATACATCCAAACAGTATTTCACACGTCTTATTTTTATTTATTCTTTTTTAAGATAATTTTTATTCCTAAATTTAACACATTATTAATTAAAATCTTTCATCATGAAAACTATCGTTCTCTCATTAGTCTTCATGTTTACCCTCTCTCTCGCGTACTCTCAGGATGAACCACCCAAACCCGAAAAATGGAAAGATGTAACCTGGCACGAAGTAGTTATGGTTAAATACCAGGCCGGAACATTTAAACGTGTCAATGAAATTCTGGACATGTTTAAGGAAGCCGGTAAAAAGTCCATGAGTGAAGGGCCAAAAATTTATTGGATGATGTCCGGGGAATATGATGCCATGTTTATCTGGCACCTCAAAAACGGACCAGCTGATCTGGAATGGAAGCGTACCGAAGATGGTATTAAATGGTGGAAAGCCTTTATAGAGGTTGCAGGTTCTAAAGAAAAAGCAGAAGAACTCAATAAAGAGTACTCCTCGTATGTAACCAATTCAACCAGTTACATATCCATGAAAGAAATGAATAAAATGTAAATGAGAATTTATTTATGACAAAAAAACAGGCTTTAAAGCCTGTTTTTTTATTTGGTAAGTTTTTTATACTTAATGCGTTTCGGACCTTCGTCGCCCAAACGTTTTTTACGGTTGACCTCGTAATCGGAATAACCACCTTCAAAATATACAACTGTCGAATTCCCTTCAAAAGCAAGAATATGTGTTGCAATACGATCCAGAAACCATCTGTCGTGAGAAATAACCACTGCACAACCGGCAAAATCCTCCAGGCCTTCTTCCAGGGCACGTAAGGTATTTACATCAATATCATTGGTTGGCTCATCAAGAAGTAACACATTGGCTTCAGATTTCAGGGTCAGTGCAAGATGCAACCTGTTGCGTTCACCGCCGGATAGCACACCACACTTTTTCTCCTGATCCGCACCGGTAAAGTTGAACCTGGACAGATAAGCACGTGCATTGATCTCACGTCCACCCATACGAATAAATTCGGCTCCACCGGAAACAACCTGAAATACAGACTTAGCCGGATCAATATCTGCATGAGCCTGATCCACATAACCGATTTTTACCGTTTCGCCCACACTGAATGATCCCTGATCTGCTGTTTGCTGTCCCATAATCATTCTGAATAGTGTTGTTTTTCCAGCTCCGTTAGGCCCTATTACACCCACAATACCATTTGGCGGAAGGGTGAATTCCAGGTTTTCGAATAACAATTTATCCCCGAAGGCCTTCGAGACGTCATTGGCCTCTATCACTTTATCACCTAGTCTCGGGCCATTGGGAATAAATATCTCTAATTTTTGTTCTTTCTCCTTAACATCCTCATTCAATAATTTATCATAGGCCGATAAACGCGCTTTCGATTTTGCCTGCCGTGCCTTAGGCGACATCCGTACCCACTCCAACTCACGTTCTAAAGTTTTACGGCGTTTACTTGCCTGCTTCTCTTCTGATTCCAGTCGTTTGGCCTTTTGCTCCAGCCAACTGCTGTAGTTTCCTTTCCACGGGATTCCTTCGCCACGGTCCAGCTCCAAAATCCAGCCAGCCACATTATCCAGAAAATAACGGTCGTGCGTAATGGCGATAACGGTACCTTCATACTGCTGTAAATGCATCTCAAGCCACTGTACTGACTCAGCATCCAAATGGTTAGTAGGTTCATCGAGTAACAGCACATCCGGCTGCTGTAACAACAGACGACATAAAGCCACACGACGTCGTTCACCTCCACTCAGCACCTTTACGTTTGTATCTTCGGGAGGACAACGAAGTGCATCCATTGCCCGTTCCAGTTTGGTATCTAGATTCCAGGCATCCAGTTGATCAATTTTTTCCTGCAAACGGGCCTGTTCTTCCAACAGTTTATCCATTTTATCCGGATTCTCATAAACTGCCGGATCCTCAAATTTTTTATTAATCTGTTCAAAGGCCTCCAGAACATCGGTTATCTCTTTTACACCTTCTTTAACTACCTCCTTTACAGTTTTCGACTCATCCAGATGCGGTTCCTGCTCCAGATAACCTACAGAATATCCCTGAGACCACACGACCTCACCCTGGTATTCCTTTTCTACACCGGCGATTATTTTCATCAGCGTAGATTTTCCGGATCCGTTTAATCCGATAAATCCGATCTTCGCTCCGTAAAAAAACGACAGGTAGATATTATTCAGTACTTTTTTTTGTGGCGGGAAAGTTTTTGAAACCCCGACCATTGAAAAGATGACTTTCTTATCGTCTGACATATTCTGTATTTTGGCGCAAATGTAGTACAAAGTTATGACAGGACTAAAGCATTCATTAAGAATTCACAGGATTTTTTAGCCTCAAAAAAAACAGACACAACAACTTCATTTTGAACCTTTTGTTAACGTGATAAATATTTTACTATATTTATGTCATGAGAAACCTTGCTGTTATACTACTGCTTCTGCTCCTTTTTTATGAGCCCGTTCAGTGCAAAAACAATCAACCTGAACACGTAATAAAATTTGAAATGATAGGAACTAATATCATTGTTCCCGTTGTGATCAATAACTCTTCACCTCTCAATTTCATATTTGATACCGGCATCAGGCATACTATTATAACAGAATTGTATGAGGAAGATTCACTGGATTTACATTATGCACGCGAAGTCGTTTTACACGGATTGGGTGACGGTGAACCATTATCTACCTACCTGAGTACATTGAACAGTATGAAAATAGAGTCTCTGAGAGTAGATACGGTTTCTCTTTATGCCCTTAAGCAAAATATATTTCAACTATCGAAACACCTTGGATCAAAAATTAACGGAATGATTGGTTATGATATGATCAAAAATCATGTTGTTAAAATCGATTACATTAAAAAGCTTATGTACTTCTACAATCCTGACACATACAAAATCCCCTCTTCTTTCAGAGAAGTACCACTTACGATTGAAGATCATAAAGCTTACATGACAGCCGATGTTACCCTGAACGAGGAGAAACACAAAGTTAAACTTCTTGTTGATACAGGGGCAGAATTGGCACTGTGGCTCGTAAACACAAATTTTAAACACTATGAAATACCTGAAAAATCAGTTTATACATATATCGGTCAGGGATTGAATGGTGAAATTTTCGGTTCGGTTGCCAGAATTGATCAGGCAGAGATTGGAAGCTACCACTTTAAAAATCCGATTGTAGCATTTCCTGATTCAGTTGCTATTGAAATGATCATCTCAAGCAATGAACGGGACGGAACGGTAGGTTCAGAACTGCTACGCCGTTTTCATGTGATTCTGGATTATCCTGACTCGTCCATGTACATTAAACGTAACGCACACTATCACCAACGTTTTACGTATAATACCACCGGTATAGAGATTGTGCAGCCTTATCAGCATCTGCCATTTTTCGAAATTGCAGAGTTATGGGACAAGTCACCTGCTGCCGATGCCGGTCTTAAAGTAGGCGACAAAATAGAAAGTATCGACGGACAGTCCGTATCCAACTTATCGCTGATACAGGTTAAAGACATGCTTCGTAAACCTTCAGGCAAAATCAAACTTACTATTACCCGTCAGGTTGGCGAAGAACTTATGCACGAAAAAATAAAATTTAAGCTGTTTAAGTTATAGTATCAGGTATCAAGAATCAAGACACAAGATATAAGATATAAGACTTAAGATTTTGTTTCATTGCAATGAAACCGTTATCTGTTTAATATCTTAATTTTGGAGTAAAAACAGTAATATACGGTTTTCCAAATCCTCCGTCCCAAGACAAAATAACTAAGGCCGTCTCCTTTAAAATAAATTAGAACAATCCTTTGTCTTAAGTCTTGCGTCTTGATTCTTAAGTCTTTTTTAAAGATCGAATCCCAGATCCTTTCGGTAGTATTTCCCCTGGAAATTTATTTTCCCGGCATTCTTGTATGATACTGCAAGTGCAGACTTCATATCTGTTCCATAGGAGCTAACAGCAATCACCCTACCACCGTTGGTAACCACCTTATCACCATCGAATTTTGTTCCGGCATGGAAAACAACGCTTTCCTCAACGTCATCAATTCCTGAAATCTCATCACCTTTATTATAAGCTTCGGGGTAACCACCGGCCACCATCATCACAGTTACTGCTGTACGCTCATCAAATTCCAGCTTTTTCTCTCCAAGATTACCTTCAGCAACACCCTGCAGCAGTTCCACAAAATCGGATTTAATACGCAGCATTACGGCTTCAGTTTCCGGGTCACCCATACGAACATTATATTCAATAACTTTCGGCTCGCCATCGCAGTTAATAAGACCTAAAAAGATAAAACCCCTGTAAGAAATATTATCCTTTTTCAACCCTTCAACGGTAGGCTTTACAATTTGGTCTTCTATTTTTGCCATAAACGCTTTGTCGGCAAACGGAACAGGCGAGATAGCTCCCATACCACCTGTATTCAGCCCTGTGTCACCTTCGCCAATGCGTTTATAATCCTTAGCTTCCGGCAGAATTTTATACGATTCCCCATCTGTCATTACAAACACGGATAGTTCAACCCCCGACAAAAACTCTTCGACGACAACGGTAGAACTGGCATCACCGAATTTACCTGACAACATTTCTTCAAGTTCCTGAGTGGCCTCTTCCAGTGAATTCAGGATCAAAACACCTTTGCCTGCAGCCAAACCATCTGCTTTTAAAACATAGGGTGACTTAAGTGTTTTCAAAAATGCCACGCCATCATTCAGCGTTTCTTTGGTAAAACTTTTATATGCAGCAGTTGGAATATTGTGCCGTATCATAAATTCTTTGGCAAACTCCTTACTGCCTTCCAGAGTAGCACCCGTTGTTCCGGGACCAACAATACCAATGGATTTCAGGTCATTGTCCGATGCAAAAAAATCGGCAATACCGTCTACTAAAGGAGCTTCGGGGCCAACCACAACCAAATTAATATTTCTAGTCAGAACCAGTTCTTTAATGCCGGCAAAATCATTCATCTGCATGGATACATTCGTACCAACTTCTGATGTTCCGGCATTACCCGGTAAGATATAAAGCTCGTCAGTGTTATCACTCTGACTGATCTTCCATGCCATAGCATGTTCTCTTCCTCCTGAACCTAACAGTAAAATATTTAATCCCATTGCTTATATAAGTGTTTTAAATTTCCATCCCTGATTTAACAGATATTCGATGGAGAGCGGCAGGGCTTCCATCAGATTTTTTTGCGCTTTTATAGAATCGTGAAAGACTATGATTGAACCTGGCCTTGTTTTACGCTTCACCGTATCAAAACATTGTTGTCCGGTTCTGTCTTTATCATAGTCCGCCGGTAACACATCCCACATCACAACTCTGTATTTATGGGCATGCAACCATTGAATCATTGACCTGTTAACCTGTCCATGCGGCGGACGAAACAAAGAGCTTTTATTGGTTAGTGCCGCCTTTTGAATATTCTTTCTGTATACTTCCGGCTCTGTTTTATACAGCTTCAAATGGTTATATGTATGATTTCCCACCGAATGGCCACATTCCTGGAGCTTCTTAAATAACTCCGGATATTTTGTCACATTCTCTCCCACACAAAAAAAGGTAGCCTTTACATCATACTGATCCAAAACATCCAACACCCATGGTGTTACTTCCGGAACAGGACCATCGTCAAATGTCAGATAAACATCCTTATCTGCTGTATTTACTCTCCACAACAAAGATGGAGTTACCCATTGCAATAATAACGGTGACCTCTCAATCAGCATTTAACATCAATCAAGTGATCCAAGTCTGTCACGAAATGCATTAAACGTATCCTCTGTTTTTTTGGTCAAATCAGTTTTCTTATACTGAGTGGAAATAAAGTAAATCTGCTTGATCACGTCAACCTCTTGATTAATATCCCGCATTAACTCTCTGCGAAACCTTGGCTGCATAGACAGATAATAATCTAATGTTTGAGTAGTGCGATCCAAAATCCTATTTAGTACATATTCTCCATCATCATCCATTCCTGCCTTCAACATCATTTGAGCATATACAATTGAATACATATTATAAGGAACATTTTCTTCCGGCAACACTTCCTTGGCTTTCAAAAGTACCTTCCGGGCCTTTTCCGTATCTCCCTCTTTCAAAAGATCTCCAGCCAGGCGTGTGAAGTTATTCCGGTAATTATAACACATCCTCAGAATGGTCTGATCCATCCAGATTCCCGGTGTATCAACGCCTCCCCACTTGAATTTATTCATCATGTTATCGTACATAATGTCGGTTGCCACACGCCCCTGGATGTCATCTTTACTGTTGGTAACAGGAACAACACGGTAAGCCAGTCCTTCAACCTGGAAATGGTCATTCATATCAATATAGTTTTCATCCGGAACAGTAACTGCAAAGTAAACCGGGCGCTGCCACTGGTTCGTAGCCAGCATATCCAATACCATTATTGAATTTTTACCAACCCATCGGTTGATACCACTCAGGTCCACGATAAATTCCTTATCAATGCGATTGGCATCCTGAGGACGAACCGTTCCGTTATCAACGACATAAGCTGAATCCACCGGAATAGAAAATTTGGTTCCCGGGAAATAATCATATCCTGATCTGCTTTCTTTGGTTTCAGAATTATTGCTTCCAACAAATTCAATCGCCCGTTTTAAATCTATGACCTTATCCTTATTATGCACTTTATCTATCAGAGCCAGGTTACGCTGTCCTTCCCTGGTTTGATCTGCATCAAGTGTAAATTTCACCGGATTGGAATCATAAGCCCGTTTTCGCATCTGATCTATATACCAACCTGTCTGCAGATAACTCAGGTTACACACACGCACATCGGTCCTTGTACCTTCAACCTCCTGCACATACCATAAGGGGAATGTATCGTTATCACCGTTGGTAAACAGCACAGCCTCCTTATCTGTAGACTGCAGATAATTCCACGCAAAATCTCTGGCTGCATAGCGACCAGAACGGTCATGATCGTTCCAGTTTTCTGCTCCCATGATAGTTGGTATAGCCAGACCTGCAATGGTTGCAATAGCTCCCGCAGCAGGTGAACCTGTTAATTTTTTCAGCATATCCCATATAAAGAGCACACCAATACCAATCCATATACTGAAAGCATAGAACGAACCGGCATAGGCATAATCACGCTCCCTGGGCTGATAGGGATACTGGTTCAAATAAATCACAATGGCAATACCAGTAAGGATAAACAGCATGGCCACAACGGCAAAATTTTCAAATCCTTTGGTATTCTTTTTATTCTTATCGCTGCCAAACAACTGGAAAGCAATTCCAAATAACCCAAGAAGCAAGGGAAGCATGTAATACTCATTACGTGCCTTATCATTTTTCATGTATTCAGGCAGTTTTTCCTGATTTCCTATACGCGGATTATCTATAAAGTTAATTCCCGACACCCAGTTACCTTCCTGTGAACCTCCGTTCCCCTGGATTTCGTTCTGACGCCCTGAAAAATTCCACATGAAATAACGCCAGTACATATGCCCCAGCTGATAACGGAACAAAAATCTCAAATTCTCAGTGAAAGTAGGTTTTACATGCATCTGACCGTCACGGCCTTTCATTTTAATACCTTTAATCTTTGCCCATGATTTATATGCGCTGATGTGACTTGGCTGATTCGACCACATACGGGGGAATACGCCCTCGAACGTAGGATCATATACATATTGTAATCTATGGTCAATTATTTCGTAACGTCCGTTAATCTGATCGCGAACGGCTGAAGTCTGTTTTGTATCAATGATCGGAGTATCGTAATATTGCCCGTAAACCAGGGGGCGATCACCATACTGTTCCCTGTTAAGATATGAAAGAAGGGAAAACGCATCGTTCGGATCATTCTGGTTCATCGGAGGATTGGCATTACTACGGATCAACACCATGGCAAAAGCGGAATAGCCAATGATAATCACCGCCAAAAATGTCAGGATCGTATTCCACAGTACCTTCACTTTAATATAGGTATAATATATGCCATATGCCAGACCGGCTGCCAGCAGAATCATAAAGAAAATCATTCCGCTATGGTATGGCAACCCAATGCCGTTTACAAAAATCAGTTCAAAAACAGATGCCAGTTTAACTATGCCCGGTATGATACCGTACATGATAACCATGAGCACGAAAAAGGAAATAACCAAGGCTACGAGTGTTCCCTTTATGGTTGGCGTATATTTCTTGAAATAGTAAACCAAAATTATGGCCGGTATAGCCAGCAGGTTCAACAGGTGAACGCCAACAGACAGACCGATTAAAAACCCAATGAGAATTATCCAACGGTTGGCAAATGGTTTATCTGCTTCGTTTTCCCATTTCAGAATTGCCCAGAAAACCACAGCAGTAAACAGGGATGACATAGCATAAACCTCTCCCTCAACAGCAGAAAACCAGAAGGTATCTGAAAATGTGTAAGCCAGTGATCCAACAAGTCCGGCTCCCAGAACAGCAATACTCTGTCCGGTTGTAATTTCGGATCCGTTATCAACGATCAGCTTTTTAGCCAGATGGGTGATAGTCCAAAACAGGAATAATATGGTGAATGCGCTGGCCAGTGCTGACATTGAGTTCATCATCACGGCTACTTTGGACGGATCCGGCGCAAAAAGCGTAAAGATTCTTCCGATCATCATAAATACAGGTGCTCCTGGAGGATGACCCACAAGCAACTTATATGACGATGCAATAAATTCACCACAGTCCCAGAAACTGGCTGTAGGTTCTACTGTTGACAAATAAGTAAAAGCTGCAATGGCAAATGCGACCCAGCCTAAACCAATGTTCCAGATTTTATAATTCTTCATCTCTCTAGGATTTTCTGAACATCTCACTCCTGACCAACGCCGAGCTTTGTCTCGACATAATCGATGAGTGTATGAATTATTTTAATATGTATTTCCTGAATTCTGTCGGACCACCCCAAATGATCCACCCTGATCTCCACATCGCAAATGCCGGCCAGTTCTCCTCCACCTTTTCCTGTAAGACCAATGATCTTCATGCCTTTGTCTTTGGCTGCTTTAGCTGCATTTAAAATATTCGGAGAATTTCCGCTTGTGCTCAAGGCCAGTAAAATATCACCATTGCTACCAAACGCATCCACATAACGCGAAAATATGGCATCGTAACCGTAATCGTTGGCCGCACAGGTAATATGCGATGCATCAGCCATTGCAAACGCAGGCAATGCCTCCCTGTTTCGCCGGAAACGACCAGTCATTTCTTCTGCAAAATGCATGGAATCACACATAGAACCTCCATTCCCACACGACAAAACCTTATGGCCCTTCTGAATGGATTCTGCGATGATCTCACCTGCATTTAATATGGATTCAAAATTTTTAGGTTCTGAAATAAAATTGTTTAACACCTTCTGCGCTTCAACAAAATTATTTCGGATAATCTCAATCGACATTTCTGATGTTTCTAAAAACCGGTTAATTAATACAGCCTTTTTTGCAATGCAACAAAAGTACAATAAAAATATAATTTTGGTACTTTTGAGGGCTAAAGCTCGACTTTTATTGCAGATTTTAGATTATTTAACCATGCTGACTATTCTACTGATATTTGTTGCAGGAATTTTAACAGGCCACTTTGTAAAAAAACGGAAGAAGATCATTAAAACCAGTAACTGGCTGACCTTTATCAGTGTGCTGGCTCTTCTTTTTCTCTTAGGTTACGAGGCAGGACATAATCCCCAGGTGCAGGCTCACTTCGACACAATAGGCATAAAAGCACTGGTTATCAGTCTTTTTTCTGTAGCCGGCAGCATTATCTTCATTGTAATATTTAACCGGTTGATCCTGAAAAAATGAGAGACATCATCATCATAGTACTCATTTTTATAACCGGGATCATTCTTGGCATATTTAACATTTTACCGGAAGGTTTTAATGCCGGAAGCTGGTCAGAATATGCTTTATATGCCTTGCTTTTATTTGTCGGCATTGGCATTGGCAGCGATAAAGAATCGCTGATGGCATTAAAACGCATGCGCGGCTGGCTTATCTTAATTCCGGTTGTATCTGTTATCGGATCGTTACTTTTTGCACTTCTTGCCTTACCCTTTTTTAGTGATCTGAACCTGAGAGAAGTACTTGCTGTCAGTGCTGGAATGGGGTATTACAGTTTATCTTCCATCCTGATCTCAAAACTTCATGGTGAAACGCTTGGAACCATTGCGTTGGTAGCCAATCTTATCCGGGAAATTTTCACTTTAGTTATTACTCCATTCATGATAAAATACACCGGAAAACTAACACCCATTGCTGCAGGAGGAGCAACTTCCATGGACACCACACTTCCGGTGGTTATCCGGTTTTCAGGGAAAGAATATGTGATGATTTCTATTTACAGTGGTGTGGTGATTACCTTTCTGGTACCCGTATTGGTGACCTTTATTTTATCATAATGTCGCCTCTGCAAGGCTACATGTTTCTCACTTATTATCGCTGATATTAACTCTCAGTGAATGATATTTTTTCTGCCCTTATAACAAATCCGTGGTAAAATGATAATTTAATCAAAGCTATACAGTAAAATAAAAATATTTGAAACAGCTTTTCACTGCCATTGAAGATTGCTATTGCTCCCCACCAGTATTCCTGAATTTCTGCGATACTCTGCGAAATCATCTGCGTTAATCTGCGAGAACAATTTATGATGATCCGAATTGCAATTGTCCGCTATCATTCACATACAGATAACCCTCCGTTTCGGATCCGTTAATTACAAATCCTTTCATCTTTCTGGTTTTTCCTTTCAGCACTATTTGTTGCATGCTGCTTTCCTGAATCTCTTTTTCATGAATAATGAACGGAATCACAAACCGGCATCCATCCCTAAATGCAGAGCATCCCCAGGCCTTGTTACCTTTTATAATCTCTCCCTTTTTACAGGCCGGACACACCAGCTTTTCAGGTTCCTTTTCCACAAATTCCGGCACAAATTCTTTATTCAGAATAAAATGTCCTTCGGTAGATTCTTCGCCCAGCGTAATTCCTTTTATAAGTGGCGACTTACCTTTTTCGATGAGTGTTTCAGCCTGTTTTTCGGTCAGTTTCTTACCCGATAAAATAAACGGCAATCTGAAATCGCACCCTTCATTCCAGCGTGAGCAACCATATGCTCCCTTGCCTTTAAGTATTTTACCTTTTTTACACTTCGGACATTTCAACTCATCCGGTTTGCTTTCGGCTTTTTGTGCCGGTTGTTCTTCGTGAACCGGGATTTGGATATTTGATCTGTCCTGCTTGACTTCCCGAACCACATCGCCTACCATTTCTTTCAGTTCATTGATAAAGCCGGTCACATCATAGGTTCCGTCTTCAATCTGCCGTAGTTTCTTTTCCCACATTCCGGTAAGCTCAGCCGATTTCAGCAGTTCATTCTGAATGGTATTGATTAGCTCTTTTCCTGTTTCTGTAGCCAGAATACGCTTTTTATCCCGAATTATGTAATGCCGTTTAAACAAAGTCTCTATAATTCCGGCTCGTGTGGAAGGACGGCCAATACCATTTTCCTTCAACGCATCACGCAAATCATCATCATCAATTTGCTTGCCTGCCGTTTCCATGGAGCGCAACAGAGAAGCCTCTGTAAAATAGCGTGGCGGTTTGGTTTCCTTTTCCTGCAAATCAGGTTCATGTGGCCCTGATTCTCCTTCATTAAATTCGGGCATTATCTGATCTTCATCGGTATTATCGGAGGCACTGGTTTTGAGTACCAACCTCCATCCCGGTTCAACAATCTGTTTTCCGGTTGCTTTAAAACCGTATTGCTCCACCTGCCCCGTCACAGTTGTTTTCAACACCTTACAATCGGGATAAAATGCCGCTATGAATCGCAGCGTCACCTGGTCGTACACCAGTTTTTCATCCGGAGAAAGGTTAATTGCCGGTATGCCGGTCGGAATAATAGCATGGTGATCGGTCACTTTTTTATTATCAAAAACCCGTTTTGTTTTCCGGTTTTTTTGCTCCAGAAGCGAAGCTGTAAACTCTTCGTATTGCTTTAAACCTTTTAATATGGACGGAATTTTCGGATAAATATCATCGCTCAAAAACGTAGTATCAACCCTGGGATAAGTAGTTACCTTTTTCTCGTAAAGCGACTGGATGAGTTTTAGCGTTTTATCGGCTGTAAATCCGTAACGCGTGTTACATTCCACCTGAAGCGAGGTAAGATCGAATAGTTTTGGAGCGAACTCGTTGCCTTCTTTGGTTTCTGATGAATCAATGACAAATGGCTTTCCGGTGATGTCGACCAACATTTGATCAGCATCTTCCTTTTTGCTGAACCTGCCATCTACATAGCTGAACCATACTTCGCGGTAAAGGGTTCGCAATTCCCAGTACGGTTCCGGTTTAAAATTGTCAATCTCCTTTTGCCGTTCCACAATCAGCGCCAGTGTAGGCGTTTGCACACGACCTACAGATAACAGCTGATTGCGCTGACCATATTTCAAGGTGTATAAACGCGTGGCATTGATTCCGAGAAGCCAGTCGCCTGTAGCCCGTGACAATCCCGCATAATATACACTTTCAAACTCTTTCTGATCGTAAAGCTTTTCAAAACCTTCCCTGATGGCCTCATCGGTAAGAGATGAAATCCAGAGTCGTTTAACCGGACATTTACACTGCGCTTTCTGTAGCACCCAGCGTTGAATCAGTTCTCCTTCCTGCCCGGCATCACCACAATTGATAACCTCTTCCGCATTCTGAACCAGGGATTCGATAACAGAAAACTGCTTTTTAATGCCTTCATCATCAATCAGCCTGATGCCAAATCGTTGTGGCACAATGGGCAAATCGTAAAGGCTCCATCGTTTCCAGCCGGGATTATATTCATGCGGCTCTTTCAAACCACACAAATGACCGAATGTCCAGGTAACCTGGTATCCGCTGCCTTCAAAATAGCCATCCTTTCGTGATCCGGCTCCTAAAATGCGGGCCAGGTCACGTGCTACGCTGGGTTTCTCTGCTATACAAACGATCATCTTTTTAGATGTAAGACGTAAGACATAAGAACCAAGACAAATTTAATCTTAAGTCTTGTGTCTGAAATCTTAAGTCTGAATTAAAAATCCTTCAAAAATAAAGATAATGTAAGAGGCACAAAAAGGAAATAACGGATTGTTAATAATAATTTAGTCATACAGAATTTAAGTCAAACTCTACCTTGCAGTTGTAATACCTTATCAACTTGATATATTAAAGCTGCTCAATCCTAAAAACTTAGCATATGCCCCAAATGACTTCTCTGTTTTCTTTTGCAAATTTTTGTGAGCGGAAGTAAAAAATTCAGTTTTCAATGAAACCTTATCCTTCTTCAGCATGCGCTTCCATATTCCGATGACTGCTCCATTCTGCACAATAACAGGTCTGAACACACCATTATTTGATACTGCTTTTGTATGATCCGTGCTCAGTATTGCCGCAGTCCTGTCCCGGTAACTGATTATAAATTCATCAAATGCCGGCAGTAAATGAATGCTTTGCTTACTTGTCTTATAGGGTGTCGTGACATTTGAAAACCAATAGTGTTCATCTTCAATTTTATCAAAAATAAACTCTGATTTCACACTTTCAAGCGCCCGTTTTGCTTCTTTTACAGCAAGACCTGACCACCAGATAAAATCCTTTAATGTTGCAGGTCCATGGCTGGTAAAATATTTTAGTGCCAGTTCTGCCAGTGCTTCATCCCGGGTCATAATATCTGGTTTTTCTGCCCGCTCAGAAAGCAGGGCATAGGATGGCTGTTTTCCCTTAATTTTACCACTACAAATAATTTTATCAACTTCTGCCCGGACCAGCATATGTCCTAACCTGCTGCTATCAAGAGGTATTCCTGACTTTTCAATTTCGTCTCCCAGCTCAAAACGGGTTAAATGGTTGCCTCCACTTAATACCTTTTCAATTACTGCATTGCTTTTAGCGAAAACAGCATCATCCAACTCCAGTTGCTTATCGCGTGAACGCATCGCTGTCTTGATGTGCTCTGCTGAAAGATCAAGCATCCAATAAATGTCTTTTGGAGACACAAAATGCCAGGTAGACCGCAATACATGCGTCCGAAGGATATCTCCATTATCAATGGCAGCAGTAACATCATTTTCAGTTGAACCGGGCAATCGCACTCCAAGTGCCCATTTTGCCATGCTCAGATCCTGAGCCTGCATCATACCCATCCATTTCACCAGTTCGCTGGCCGAAGGGAACCGCGGATCCACAACCTGCTGATTAATTAAACGAAGTTTTGAAATATTTTTTTTGTTCATGCTTATAATTTGAACCTCAAAACACAATTTACGAAGGTATCTTTACCCTGAAATTAGTAAGATAATTGTATCAGTACAAAAAGTCAATTCTAATTCTTTAACTACCTATGTTTATATACAGTCTGTAAGTGAAGTTGTTTAATCTGATCCTGCAATTTAACATCCGGCAGAAGCACATCGCTGTTTCTCCATCCGGAAGGATCATAATTGATCTCGTTCAGATTTTTTTCCTCTTTTAACAAATCACGAAAGTTTATTGCTTTAAACCGTTTTGTTTTTCTTTCCGGGAAATCCGTACTAACCATTTCACTTACAACCGAAAACTCTTCATCATTGTATGTAAAAACCAGATTTTGCGTAGCACAATTTAATTTCCAGTCTTCATCTTTAAGAACAAAGGTTGCAAAATGCTGATCCTGAACTAACGAAAACTGTCCGGGATCTTTTTGAGGAAACAGATAATAACCTGCAACAGCCAGTTTCTTTTTATCGGATGCCACATGCCACTGAACGTGCGCAATACCTTTGGTTTCTTCATCGATAAGCATTATACCGGAATACAAACTCTGGGAATAACGGCTAACAGCTTCAAATTCAATAATTGTCGAGAGACGTCCCTTGAAATACTGCTGACCTGCATATTTCCATTCATACCCACTTGTACGATACATAAATGTGAGGTATGCTGCCATAGGATTTAATTCAGGTATGATATTTACAGAATCATACTTCAGACTGAATGGCACCTCTTCTTTAAAATCAGTGATATGATACTGATGTAGTTCAGATACAGATTGCCTGAATTTTCTGACTACATTATCCATACCTTCAAACCGATGGGTGAATCCAAAATCGGTTAATCGTACCAGCTTATTCTCTTTATGAATCAATTGGCGAAAAACACCTTCTACATCGTATCCTGTTAATTTAATATTCCGCGGAACTTTCAGAAAAACACTGTTCATGAATTCTGATGTAATAAATGCAGAATCGACAGCAAAAACCTGATGAGGTATAGTCAGCCTGTAATCTTTTCCTTTCATTTCGTCCGGTGTTACAAACAGGTTTCCCCATCCGGGCACAGATATTAAAAATGTGTCGCTTTCTATTAAATTCTTTCTAAGCAAAGTTACTGATCCGTTTGTTACAGCCTGATCAGGAAAGCTGTTTTTGAGTGAACTGATTGTTGCAAAATCCACCCGTTGTCCATTTTCTGTTACTACAGTAACTTTGATTAAAGTATCGGTTTGCCTGACATCCATATTTTTGTTGTCTGATCCTAATTCTGCATATTTTACCGCATTCGGAATAGTATCAAATTCATCTGAACCAGGAAGTAAAGCATATGCCCCTGTTTTGAAATCATGACTAAAAAAACCAGGGATAAAACCGTCCGACAAACCACTAACCTGAAGCTTATAATCCTCCAGCGGAATATCTTTGGGTAATTTAATCATTATCTCTCCATGAATATTGGTTGATCGGTCCGGAGACCAGTACACAGTTGAAAATCTGTTACGGTTACCTGAGGTATTGGTATATTTAGGTGTATAAAATTTTCTTGTGGGCGCGAAACCAATCATATTCGTTTCTGCTATACCAATAAAATAATGATTTGGTCTGAGTTCTTTACCTGTTATCGTTTGTATGGAAATAATATATTCCGGACCGGATTTTTCCTCACATTCAACCCCTGGGTCCAAATCCATTGCCAAAGCAATCGGACTTGACTTTGGGTTTTCAATAACCTCAACACTTTTTATTTCGCTTATATCCAGTTCACCTAAAATTTCAATATACCACTCCAACCAGGGTGACGGGGATCTACTTGGAACGCAAAATGGGATGCGTGGCCTGTGCGTAAAATAATGTAACTTCCCATCAACAAATATATATATCCTGCCAATATCGCTTAAGTATCTGTAATCCGGTATAAGTTTAAAGATATAACTCCATAAGCCTGTGCCCCACAAGTTACTTTCCTCCACCATATGCAATTGTTCTGCACCCATCTTCCTTGAAGCTATCCCGTACTTTTTACGCATTTTTTCCATCGGGGTCAGAATACGTTCTGCATGTACACTGATCTCTTCCAGAACAACATCTGTTGTATCAGGCAATGGCTGTAGCTTATCGGGCATTTGCCTTTCTTTCATAACAGAAGACACCTGTTGTCCTATAGAATCAACTATTCCCGTTCCGTTACCGGATAAATATGCTAATGCATTTAATTCCGGATTTTTTTCAAACTTAAAATTCCTCTTATTCATAGGAATGGTTCGTATCGGTTCATTTGTGGATCGCATGGTCAACTGATCGTGCATAAATTTGAGTCTGTTGCTTTGTGCATCGCCCATGTTTGTGGTTAAACTAATATTATAATTCCATCGTACATTAGCCCGGTTTTTGGTTTGGATGAAGAAATCCATGGTATCTGTAAAAAAATCCACCATGAACATGAACTCGCCCTGTATGTTGGTTTTGGTTTGACCGCCAATTGTGTCTGAACCTATTCCAACCATAGTGACATCAATTTTTTTTGCCGGGTTATTTTTTCCTGATCTGGTTATCTTTCCCGAAATATAGAATCTCTGTTCTAAGGGAAAGATAGGTTTGTGAATTGAATCGGCCAGTACTTCCTGCCAGGTAAACCGGCGCCAGCCATTGGTCATCATTGTCAGATCGGTGATCCATTTCGACACCGGGTCGGTTTTATAAAAGTAACTGCAATCGCCATCAATGCCCGGAAGCTCAGACTTCAACAAAAGATAATTAACCATATTCGAAGTTGAACCTGCCTGCTCAGAACCTAGAAGTGAATTTCCGGTTACTGATACAGCAAAGCAACCGCTGACAGGTTTGCTGTTTTTATCCTGAACCCTGACTGTGTAGCAAATTGAATCGTTACTGCTATGGATTGAATCTGCAGAAAAATGTAAATAATCATTGTTATTAATAAAAACAAGGCGTTCACATAGCGGCACATTTCTATGATTAAAGAGTGTAATGATAGCAATTCCTGTGGTTAGCAAAGATTTATTTAACAACACCGTATTTTTTTGTTCATCCGGAACGAATGAAACTGTTTGCACAATATTGTGATGTTGGGTTATCGTAAAGTATAGAAAGTCATAGTTTTGTGTGGCATCCGATCTGTTAATCTCAATCTTAAGCTGATTTGAATGGATGCCGTCTTTAACAAATAGAGTATAACCTTGTTTCTGTGCCACAGGCAAATCAAACCTGGTTTTATTGCCATATTCATCTTCAATAATAGCATGATAAAGGGTATTGGGTTCAGGCCGAATAAAAAACACACCTTTCCCCTTATTCTGAGGTTTAAAAACGGTAATGTAATTGTTGTTCTGGTCATAAATAATACCGTTAAATTCAGGCGGCTTATCACCAGGACATGTTGCAGCAAAGGCCATTCTGCAAGGTATGCTTTCCACCCAGTTGCCCCCTTCGGGTAAAAACTGAACGTCTAACGGTATAACATTAATACCGTCTGAATCGGTGGCACCAAAGATATTACCAGTTTGTTTATAAAGGCCGGAAGAGGAAACTGATTCATTTTGCTGGTCTGTTTGGGGTTTATAAAATGACGAGTAAATTAATACTGGTTTCTCAAACAGAAATTCAGGTCCACTATTACGCAAAAAATTTGTATACGCTCTTAACCTGAAATGGCCGGTTTTAAATGCCTCTTCCAGCACAAACTGTCCGAATGCCCTCCCATTCTGAATTTCAAATAAATGATTTGACACCGTTTTCCCATCGGGACCAATCAGATCAACATACAATATCTTTTCAAGTTTTTCCGGTGTAAAATCAGTTGAATTCAATACCCAGGAACTGAACCAAAGGGTATCTCCGGAGAGATAAATATCCCTGTCTGTAGCAAGAAAAAGTTTCTCAGGATGTGTTTTGCGATTATAGTCTGCAAGCTTTTTAGCAACAGGTTCCGGAGAAAAATGCTGATCTTCCAGCTCATAATTTTCCGGCAGAAAACTTCCGACTTTTTTTGTAGCGATTGCTCCCCCAAACATAACATCATTATTCGAAACCGTTCCTTCACGGTTAATAAAACACGTATCTCTCAGAAAATAAAGTGTTGATCTCTGGCAAATCCCGTTTTTTGACTGTTTTGTAAGATCAACAGGTGAACCATTAATCTTTGAATAATAGTTGATAGTCAGTTTCCTGTTTTTTAATCCTGTAATCCGCATCCTGTTTCCTGATATATACGTTGTGCAGGTATCAGGTTCAAACGGTGTTTTAACCCCAATACCGGATTCCTTATCATAAACCAGGATCTCTATCTCATAACCATTTTCAGCCAGCGTTCTTTCATAAAGCGACCTCAGAAAATGAAGACCTGAATTATAATAAACTGACCGTCTGTTTCTTTTGTATTTTCTGACTTTTGACTTCCTGAGGGAATCATATGGTTGAAAAAAATAATACCCAAGAAAACTGCATTTCTTTCCGGGTGAGCTGAGGTCAAGATCAAAGGCCACAAGGTCAACCTGTAGTTTATAACCCAAAAGCGGCATATCCAAAAGAAGCGGAGTTCCTGCAACTGCCTTAAAAGAATATAATTCAGGTATTTTCAGGAATGCACTATCCTCACTTATCTCAGAGGTATTCAACATACGCCCCATATCTATTTCATTCCTGACCGAATCTGTCAGCCTGACCTTAACCGTATCATACACATTATAAAAGAGCAAAGTACTGTCGTTATATAAAGTAACCATACTTCCCCAGCGGTCAGATCCTAAAAAATATGATTTAAACATCGCAAGGTTTTTGTTCCTTTGATTTTCCGCCTGAACTTTAACTTCAGATAAATCAATTTTTTTCTCTCTCAGCAAAATGACAAGGCCGGTGGGAATTTTCCCTTCTATCTCTAATGCCTTCGGCTCATAACTTGCATGACTAACAATAAGGGTCGATGAAAAAGGGATATTATTAAGCGTGAATGTCCCATCTAAGCCTGTAGTGGTACCATATGTTGTGCCACTAATGTATACCGTTGCAAAAGGGACTGGCCTTTGAGTCACAGCATCTAAAACTGTTCCGTTCATACTGTTTTGGGAGTGTGCAATCAGACTAACACAAAAGGTCATAACAAAAAACATCAGGTAATTCCTGAGATATTGTTTTGTTGAGGCGGTCATAAGTTATTACAATAATGAAGTATGTATTTCAGTTACAAACTGAAGCAAAAAAGATGCCACGAATCAGTATAATTCACCTGAAAAAATTACTTCATAATCTGAGAATTCTGTACCTTCGGGAACATTTTGGCTAAAATCAGGTTTAGCATAAAAAGTATTAATGAAGAAAAGTAACATATATACAAAAACCGGTGATTCAGGAAAGACTTCGCTTATTGGAGGCACACGGGTTTCAAAAGGTGATATTAGGCTGGAAGCTTATGGCACCATTGATGAACTGAACTGTCATTTGGGAATGATTCGTTCGTATCCGATGGATGCACAGGACCACGATTTCATTATTTTTATCCAGAAAAAGTTTTTTTCTGCTGCAGGAAACCTTGCCACAGATCAATCGGTATTTCCTTTAAAAGATGCGACCATCATCACTGAAGAAGATATTGAAAGTATAGAAGATGAAATTGATCGTCTTGATAATTTACTGCCTCCTCTGAATCATTTTATTATCCCGGGCGGTGATCCGCAAATCAGTGCATGCCACATTGCAAGAACCGTAACGAGAAGATGTGAGAGAGCTATTGTCAGACTGTCAGAAATTGACGAAATCGACGAACACATCACCATATTTTTCAATAGAGTTTCTGACTATTTGTTTGTATTAGGAAGAAAATTATCACAGGATCATAATTTTGACGAATTATCTTGGATCCCCTCTTGATTATATGGAATTTTATTTTACTTTTGCGCAAAATATAAACAGGATTTAACTAGCTAAACCAACTATTATGTACTGGACTCTAGAATTAGCTTCGAAACTTGAAGATGCTCCATGGCCGGCTACTAAAGACGAACTTATCGATTTCGCCATGCGTTCGGGTGCACCACTTGAGGTTATTGAAAACCTGCAGGAAATCGAAGATGAAGGTGAAATATACGAGAGTATCGAAGATATATGGCCCGACTATCCGAGCAAAGATGATTTTTTCTTTAATGAAGATGAATATTAAGATGAGCCGCTAATGCGGCTTTTTTTACACCTCCTTTTCCTGGCCAAATTGTAAAAATTTCCCAAAAAACTTAAAAATTGTAACATTAATGGAATAACCATTGTTTTATGGTTGTCAAGTGTGAAACTGAATAAGAATCAATATGCGTTATAAATTGTTGCTTTTGCTGATCACCATGTCAGGTCTTCAGCTGAAAACCTACTCACAACCCGCACCGGAAATGACAGAGGTGGAGACAGCGGGTGTCTTAACCGGAAAAATTGTAGATGAATCCAATAACCAGCCCATCGAATATGCTAATGTGGCAATTTACAATAAGAACGGCGAACTAATAACCGGTGGTATTACGGATGCCAATGGTAATTTTTCCATCAAAAATCTGGATCCCGGCGAATATTACATCGAAGTTAAATTCATTGGATTCAATGAAACCCGCATCGAAAATTTTGTGATCTCCCCGAATTCACGCAGGTTTAATGCCGGCGTGATCAAACTCACCCCATCGGTTTCGAATCTTGAAAGTGTGGATGTTGTAGCGGAGAAGAAGGCTATTCAATACAAAATAGATAAAAAAATAGTGAACCCAAGCCAGTATCTTACATCTGCCGGTGGTTCAGCAGTAGACATCCTTGCGAACACACCTTCCATTACGGTTGATGTGGAAGGCAATGTAACCTTACGTGGAAGCTCAAACTTTACGGTTCTGATTGACGGAAAACCAACACCATTCGAAGCTACCGATGCACTGGAACAGGTTCCTGCCAGCCAGATTGAAAATATTGAGATCATCACTAACCCATCGGTAAAATATGACCCGGACGGAACAGCAGGTATTATTAACATCATAACCAAAAAGACCAGATTAAAAGGTTTGAACGGTATTGTGAATCTTGATGCTAATTCCATCGGAAGTGTAGGCGGCGACTTTTTGCTGAATTTTCAACGCGAGAAATACAGCTTTTATGTTGGTGGCAGCCGTTCTGACCGCAAACGCAAGGGGCATTTCGAAGGACTTACAGAGACCTATAAAGACGATACCACCTTCTTTAACACACAGATTGGTGATGGTGGACGTGGCTTCTCTTCCAACAATCTTAAAACCGGTTTTACACTTTCACCCGATACAACATCATCGCTGGCTTTTAACCTGAACGGTGGAATTAACCAACGTAAGTTTACAAATGACGTGGATTACGAAACATGGGAAACAGTACACGACTCTTTATTTAACTATGAAAGATCCACGAGCACAAGTCTGAACAAGGGAAACGGGAAATATGTGAGTGGTGATTTAACTTATGACAAGAAATTTAAAGGTGATGGTCACAAACTCATATCCACCTTTTTCTATCAGTATCAAAAATCAGATGAAGAAAATATTAACGAACAGGTAGGTGCCAACTTTTTAAACGGACTTAAATCCTGGGAAGTTGGAGATGGAACCGAAATGCGATTCAAAACGGACTACACCCTTCCGGTTTCAACCAGGTTCAGCATCGAAGCCGGATATCAGTGGCGTTATGACAAGCAAAATGAATGGTACGATCGTGTAGATTATACACAGGCTAACTATTCTTATGATCCGACCCCATCGTCTCCCAACTATAAAACGTCAGAATTTTTCAGGCAAATCCATTCCTTATATGTTACCCTGGGAGGTGAATTCGGAAGATTGGGATATAAAGCCGGACTTCGCGGAGAATATACCGACCGTTCCATGGACTTCAACTTTAAGAATGCTTCAAGATTACCCACAGATTCAAGCTTCACCATTAACAGACTTGATCTTTTCCCGAGTATCCATTTTTCATATTCACTACCGGCAGACTTTCAGCTTATGGCCAGTTACTCCAAACGTATTGAACGTCCGAGAAGCTGGTATCTTGAACCGTTTGAAACATGGATGAACGCTTATAATGTCCGCCAGGGGAACCCGAATATTCAACCCGAATATATTGATTCTTATGAGCTGGGCTTCCAGAAAACATTCAAGAAAGGATTCTTTTCGCTGGAAGGATTTTACAGGATGACAGAAAACAGGATCGACCGGATTCAAAGTGTTTATGTTAATCCTGTAACCATGGATACTGCCACGAACATCATCCTGATGAAAACAGAAAATTCAGGCAAGGACTTTGCTCTTGGTGTAGAAGGAATGCTGAATTATGACGTTGCTAAATGGTATAGCCTGAACCTGAACGGTAGCCTGTTCAACTACAAAATTGAAACCAATATTGAAGGGATACCAGTTACAAGGGAAAGCCAAAACTGGGGTATGCGTATGAGTAACACATTTAAGCCTTTCAAAAACAACAGAGTTCAGATGGATATCATGTACCGCAGCCCTTCTGTTTCAGCTCAGGGTGAACGCGACGGTTTTGCCTTTACCAATATTGCTGTACGTCAGGATCTGATGAAACGAAAACTCAGCGTTACTTTATCTGTTAACGACGTGCTGAATACGGCTAAATTCCATATGCGCTCTTCAGGCAGTAACTTCAAAAGTGAAAGAACATGGGATATGCAATCACCTATTGTTCAGTTACAGCTGTCCTACAAGCTGAATAATTTTATGCCTGACAGAAAACAGAATCAGCAACAGGAAAATGGTAACGGCATGGATATGGATAATTCATTTTAATAATGAAATCCGGGAAAAAATAGTTTTATTTACATAAAATTTGTAGCAATGGAACTAACCCGGGAACAGGAAGGTATTATCCATTCCTTTCAGCGCAATGAACTTACTGAATATCTGATTTATAAGAAACTGGCTGCGCATACCAAAAGCCAGGGAAACAGCCAGGTTTTATCGCAGATTGCAGAAGATGAGCAACGACATGCCATCATATGGGGAAAGTATCTGAAAAAGCAGGCTACTCCAAACATGTTTAAGGTGAAGCTGTTCTATTGGATCTTCAAACTGTTCGGTATCACATTTGCCATCAAGCTGATGGAACGCGGTGAAGAGAATGCACAGGATTCATATTCCACCATTGACAACATTCCCGAAGCTGCAACCATTCAAAAAGAAGAAAACATTCATGAAAAGGCCCTTATCGATATGATCGATGAGGAGCATCTTAAGTATATGGGCTCCATCGTTCTTGGGCTGAATGATGCCCTGGTGGAACTGACTGGTGTTTTGGCCGGCTTAACCCTTGCGTTGCGGGATCCAAAACTTATTGCACTGACCGGGGCCGTTACCGGAATTGCCGCAGCACTTTCAATGGCTGCATCAGAATATTTATCCACCAAATCGGAAGAAACTGATAAGCATGCCGGTAAAGCGTCAATTTATACCGGTATAGCTTACATATTTACGGTGATTGCTCTTGTAAGCCCTTTCCTTGTTTTCAGCGATATTTACTTTTCACTGGCACAAACATTCATTGCTGCAGTACTTATTGTCGCTGCCTTCAACTATTACATCTCCATAGTTAAAGAAGTAAATTTTAAACGGAGGTTCCTTGAGATGATCGGGATCTGTTTCGGGGTGGGCGCCCTGAGCTTTCTGATCGGTTATATACTAAGAATTTTCTTTGGTGTAGATGCATAAAAGAAAAGGCTGTCCAAAAAGTGATATCAGAATTATCTTTCCTTACGGGATTGTAAGTAGTTCTTACAAAATTACCCCTAAATCCCCTGAAGGGGACTTAAAGCCTCCCGTCAGCTGACGAAGAGGTTTGGAGGGTAAAATAAAGATTGCTTACAATTTACAAGTTCAAAATATTTTTGTTTGTCTTTTTGAACAGCCTTTTTATATTGATGTTTCTATTTTGCGATGAGAATAAAATAATTTTTCTTCCCTTTTTGAATTAACAAATATTTATCATTTAACAGAGAATTAGCATTGACCACTAATTCACTATCCGTTATCTTCTCTTTGTTAATGCTCGCACCTCCTCCCTGTACCAGACGCCTCAATTCTCCCTTTGATGCAAAGACAGATGCCTTTTCAACCAACAGTTCAGGAATAGCTACTCCGTTATCAAACAATGCTTTGTCCACCTCAAAAGTAGGCACGCCATCAAAAATTGACAGGAAAGTCTTCTCATTCAGTTTCTTTAATGAATCGGTCGTTCCTTTTCCAAACAGAATCTGCGACGCCTCCACGGCCATGTTGTAGTCATCTTCGGAATGAACCATAACGGTAATCTCCTGAGCCAAACGTTTTTGCAATACCCTTAAATGTGGTGCTTCCCTTTGTTCAGCTATTAATGCATCGATCTCATCCTTGCCTAAAAGCGTAAATATCTTAATGTATTTTTCAGCATCCTCGTCCGAAGTATTCAGCCAGAACTGATAGAACTCATAGGGTGTTGTCCTGTCGGGATCGAGCCAAACATTGCCTGATTCAGTTTTGCCGAATTTACCTCCGTCGGCCTTTGTCACCAACGGAATAGTCAATGCGAAGGCTTCGTTTCCGGTTTTTCTCCGGATCAGCTCAGTACCGGTAGTAATATTACCCCATTGATCCGAACCACCCATCTGCAATTTGCAGTTCATATTTTCGTTAAGCCACAGAAAATCAAACCCCTGCACCAGTTGATAGGTAAATTCCGTAAAAGACATGCCCGATTTTGACTCTTCTCCCAGTCTTTTCTTAACACTGTCTTTGGCCATCATGTAGTTCACGGTGATATGTTTTCCGATATCGCGGATAAAATCCAGGAAGCTGAATTCCTTCATCCAGTCGTAATTATTCACCATCAATGCAGCGTTCGGTTCATCCGAATCAAAGTCGATAAACTTCATCAACTGCTTCTTAATTCCATCCAGATTTTTCTGAAGGGTTTCCTCATTCAGAAGGTTTCGTTCCTGGCTTTTTCCTGACGGATCACCGATCATTCCGGTTGCTCCACCCACAAGTGCCACAGGCTTGTGTCCCGCCAGCTGAAAGCGTTTCAACAGCATGATTTGTGCAAAACTTCCCACATGCAGAGAATCAGCTGTCGGGTCAAAACCGATGTATGCTGTCGTCATCTCCTTGTTTAACTGATCGTCTGTTCCTGGCATCATGTCATGCAACATGCCACGCCATTTCAACTCTTCAATAAAATTCATAATTCTTAATTTGAGCCACAAAGATAATAAGCAAATTTGAATAACAGGCGCACAAGAAAAATTTACATAATCACGGCTAATCTATAATTAAAATCATTCAAAGATTAATTAACTATTATTAGAGATTATAATGTAAATATGAACTAAAATAAACATACCATATGGGTAGAATTCCCCATATTTACTAAGAAAGTTCAAAATATTTAATAAAAAATTAACAGATATAAAAAAAATTATATAAATTTAGCCCCAAAATACATAGGCCATGAGTGAAACAAACTTTAAAGTCCTGATTGTAGATGACGAACCAGATATCCTGGAATTCTTAAAATACAACTTAATTAAGGAGGGATATCAGATCTTTGCTGCCGGAAATGGATTAGAGGCAGTTGAAATTGCAAAACGTGAACATCCGCAATTAATTATTCTTGACGTGATGATGCCGGAGATGGATGGTATTGAAACATGTGAGGAATTGAGGAAAACACCGGAACTGGATGACACGATTGTTGTATTTTTCACTGCCCGTGGAGAAGATTATTCACAGGTTGCAGGTTATGAAGCAGGTGCAGATGATTACATCACCAAACCAATTAAACCTAAAGTGCTTAAAAGCAAAGTATCTGCTTTATTAAAACGTCATCATCATTCAGAAGCAGGTGGAACAACCGCTACAAAACTTGAAATTGGCGATCTGATTATTGACCGCGAAAGATATCTTGTTATACACGATGGAGAAGAACTTATTCTTCCTAAGAAAGAGTTCGAATTGTTAATGCTGCTTGCATCAAAACCGGAAAAAGTATTTACAAGAGAAGAAATTTACCGTACGGTATGGGGCAACAAAATTGTTGTCGGCGATCGTACTATTGACGTGCACATTAGAAAATTGCGTGAAAAAATCGGTGATGACTTCATCAAAACCATTAAAGGCGTGGGTTACCGGTTCGTAGAGCAATAAAACAAACCATTTAACCATTACAATACGGACAAGGGCTATTCTTTATGGGTAGCTCTTTTTTTACCCCTCCAAACCTCTCCGTCAGCTGACGGAAGGCTATAATTCCTAATGGGATTTGGGATAATTTCGAAAAGGCTACTTAAAATTCGAAAATATTGTAATTACTTAATCTTCAACGCCAGCACAAAGTTCAAAAATGTTTATTGACATTTTGGGGTTTATGTAATACTCCAGAATACGGCTATCATTGTAAGAAATCCAAGCCAGAATCCGGCCGTAACCTGCATCAGGGTGTGCGCTTTAAGTTGCATCCGGGCCCATCCAAGGCTCCCTCCCATCAGAATGATAAAGCTGACCATTGGCGACAAATTCTGATTCAGTACCAGGGCAAACATAAAAACAGCACCGGCAAAACCACCAATTCCGGTCATGTGTGCAC
The DNA here is from genome assembly GCF_042436675.1 of Quyinboa ferrireducens. Classification (NCBI taxonomy): domain Bacteria; kingdom Pseudomonadati; phylum Bacteroidota; class Bacteroidia; order Bacteroidales; family Quyinboaceae; genus Quyinboa; species Quyinboa ferrireducens. The sequence goes on from NZ_JBHMVA010000006.1 coordinate 141,809, forward strand.
TGATTTTCCAGAATGGTGTAATGCTTCCGGAAATCAACAGGGTTAGCACACCTCCCAGTACAAACCGGGTTACAATCTGCGGCACTTTAAACCGTAGCAGCAATATATAAGCAGCTGTATACGACAGAAATGTCAGGATCATCGGAACAAGCCGTTCATTTTTATCACGGATGTTAATATCAGAGATCTGGCCGGTTTTCATCAGGATCCAGAATGAGATCAAGGGGATCAGTAAGGTAAATACAACAATAACCAGAATATTAAACCATTTGTAAACCGGCGGAAAAAAACCGTACAGGTTATCAAAACTAAATAACAGTATCAACCCAAACGTCGGCATAAAAAGCGGGTGAAACAAAACGGACAGGGTCTTAGCTAACTTCTCCTTCATTATAATTCCTTCCTTAAACGGGCCACCGGTACCCCCAGTTGTTCCCTGTATTTAGCAACTGTTCTGCGGGCAATGTGGTAACCTTTATCGTTCAGCAGCTGAGCCAGCTTATCGTCGGTCAAAGGTCTGCGTTTATTCTCCGCCTCTATCGCTTCACTTAAAATTGTCTTTATCTCTTTGGTAGAAACTTCCTCCCCCGAATCCGTTTGCATCGCATCAGAAAAGAAATATTTAACGGGAAAAATCCCAAAATGCGTCTGAATGTATTTGCTGTTACTAACCCTTGAAATGGTTGATATATCGTAGCCGGTAACGGCTGCAATATCCTTAAGATGCATGGGTTTCAGCCTGGTTTCATCGCCATCGGCAAAGTAATCGTGCTGCAGATCAACAATGGCCTGCATGGTGGTCATCAGCGTATTATGACGCTGTTTTATGGCTTCGATAAACCACTTGGCAGAATCCAGTTTCTGTTTTACAAATAACACGGCATCTTTCTGTTCGCGCGACTGCTTGCCTTTGGATGATGCATAGGTTTCAAGCATATCGGCATACGTCTGACTCACCTTTAAATCAGGAACGTTTCTGTTATTTAAAGATAAAACCAGTTCGTCATCTTTCAGATCAAGTATAAAATCGGGTACAATTTGCTGAACCGATTTAACCTGCTGGTTGCTGTAGGAGCTGCCCGGTTTTGGATTCAGCTTCTGAATCTCGTCCAGTGCTTCCTTAAACTGCTCCTGTGTCCATCCGGTTTTCTTGAGAATCTTTTCATAATGCTTTTTAGTAAAGGCATCAAAATGCTCATCCACAATCTCCTCGGCACGCAAAATCACATCCCGTGACCGATCCTTGCGGCGAATTTGCAGTATCAGGCATTCCCTCAAATCCCTGGCTGCAACTCCCGGAGGATCGAATTTCTGAATCCTCTTGAGAATCTTCAACAGATGGGCATCCTGAACATCCAGGTTCATGATAAATGCCAGATCGTCTGACATGGCCTCCACATCGCGCCGAATATATCCGTCTTCATCAATGTTACCAATGACGTATTCAGCCAGTTGATGATCCTCTTCGCTGAGGTCAATCTCACCCAGCTGATTCAGCAGAAATTCATGAAATGATTTCCCTACTGAAAACGGAATCTCCGTCTTCTTATCGTCTTTGGAATAATTCCTTGACCGCAATTTATACGCGGGAATATCATCCTGGTTAATGTATTCATCCAAAGAGAAGTCGTCATCAACGCCACTCTCCTCATACGGATCCTCTTCCTTCACCGAAAGGTCCTCGTCTTTTCCCTCCTCCAGCACCGGATTTTCTTCCAGTTCCTTCTTTATACGCTGCTCCAGCTCCATAGCCGGCACCTCAAGAAGTTTTATCACCTGAATTTGCAGCGGTGATAATTTTTGCTGAAGCTTTTGTTGTAACGTTAATTTTTGCATCTCTAAGAGTTAACAAACCAAATTTAACAAAATTGAATCAACCGGAATAAAAGAACAGACTAAAAACAATAAAATGTTTAAAAACTCTTTGAATAAAGGCTGGCTTAAATGTATTTCTCCGAATACAGAGGACAAATTTTCCAAATGCCGACTAAGATTTTTCATGATATAAACCAGTGCATTATATTTAACCTAATCATCGATGTAATTCATAATAAATGTAATCGTTTTAATATTTTCATTAATTTTATATTTCAAACTGAAAAAGTTCCTTTTCCTAACAGAAAGGCTCTGAGCATAAAATTGTTGAAAGTAATGCCTGGCAAATATCAATCGTTCACAACAAGCAAAAACACAATTAAATAACTAATAATGAATAACTTTAATATCAATCGATATAAAAAAAGTATATATATGTGAAATATACACATCTGTTAGCAGCAACCAAATTAAAGACAAATGAACTATAAACTAATTAACAACCTAACAACCGAAAATAACCATTCGACAAGATTAAAAGAGTTATTTAATAATTGCGATAATGTGATTTTGGTGAGTCCTTTCTTAATGACTGATTTTTCAGATTTTTTAGAGGAAATTTCTTTATCTGTAATTACTAAAATTCATTTGATAACAACTTTAAAACCTAAATCATTCGACCAAATTAGAAAAATTAGTTCATTAATATCTTTGATTGACCATCCTGAGATAAAATCAGAAAAAATAAAATATCAAATTTCTCTTAATAATAAATTACACGGAAAGATTTACATATTTAAGAAAAATAACAAATACATTTCTGCAATTATTACATCTGCAAATTTCACAGAAAGTGGTTTAGTTCGAAATCACGAATGGGGAATTGAAATTACAGATAAAGATAAAATATCAGAAGTTGAAAATTCAATTATGAATAGTATAGAATATGAAAATCTATCATCGAAAGATATATTATCTATGCAAGAAAAAGCTAATGATTATTTAGCGAAACATCCTAAAAAAGAAGAACGTGAGATTGAATTAAATCTTACAGATTCTCTTAATTCTTCTATTTGGACCAATGAATTGGATAATACAATCGAATATTGGTTAAAGCCTATTGGAGTTTCCGATAGTCCGATAGTAGAAGGAACCTTATTTAATGAATTAGAAACAAGACTTCACTTTTCAAAACAAAGACCAAATGGTGTAAAACCAAATGATATTTTAATTTCATATGGAGTTGGAACATCTAAAATCATTTCTGTTTATAGAGTACTATCATTCCCAGAATATGTTACAGATGAAGAAATTGAAAATGAAGATTGGCTTGAAAGATGGCCTTGGTATGTTCGAGGAGAAAATCTTACACAAAATTTTGGTACAGATTGGTGGAAACATCATCTTCATATAAATCCATTAAAAGATAAATATCTATCAGTTAATCCTAATGCCCCAATAACGGCTGTTGGAGGAAAAACTTTAGGTGCACTTAATTTTGGCAAAGATAAATTAAAACTATCTCCTGATTTTGCTAGATTTATAATTGAAATTGTAGTAAGAATTAATAACAATGGCAGCCGCTAACAATGGCTCATAGGCAATGACAGGTGAGGCTCGTGTTTCGAGCGTCGGACTCCCGCACTGACTTTCGTGTCGTCCCGACGGAAAGTCGCACGCAATCCGCCACTGCCCATAGCCAAGACCGTTAGCAGTTATGTTAAAATCCTACACAAAAACAGGACATTATGAAAATTATTTCTGATTACCCAATAAATGAAAATACATTAAAAGATATTTCAGAAATAACAAAAGACTATGACTTTTTGGTTTCTAGAAGATTCAAGAATAATGATGCTAAAATGTATTTAAGTGATTCGAATCCTAATAAATGTAGATTTTGTGGCAAATCCTTCCCAGAAGTTACATTTAAATCAGAGTCGCATACTATTCCCGAGTTTATTGGCAATAAAAGTTTGATTTCAAAATTTGAATGTGATTCATGTAATAAAAAATACTTCAATATTTTTGAAAACGAATTCGCTAATTTTATGTTGCCTCACAATATTTTTTCAGGGACTAAGTCAAAGAAAAATAAGATTTCAAAGTACAAACTAAAAAATCAGCCAGAGATAACTAATACTCAAGAGAAGATCTTTTTATCAAATGTCCCAGATTCAATTATTCATGAATCCCAAAAAGACAGCCTTGAAATTAAAATTAAAATTCCTTCCTTCATTCCGGAATATATTTATCGTTGTTTAATTAAAATTGTCCTAAGTATAATCCCAGAGGAAAAATTAGATATTTATCAAGGAACTTTAGAATGGTTAATGGATTTAGAAATCCAATCTAACATAAAACCATTCATGGTATTTTCAATGTATCCCTTTAACATCCAAACAAAGGAGATCGCATGCGCAATCTTAGAGAGAAAAGATTGCTGCCCAAAAAATATTCCACATTCAATATTCTTTATGTCCTATAATAATTTTGCATTTCAAACATGCATTCCTTACAGTATAAAAGAAAAAATAGGTGTTAGTCTTCAGGCAGTTCCATTTATTTATCCAATGCAATTTGATTTAAATAACAATCACGATGGGATGAAAAACTATGGTTATCTTGATTTATCATCTAAGGAAAAAATAACTGATAAAGTAGCTACCTACACAATAAAAAGAGAGAGACAAATAATAAATAAAAACACGAAACGCTAACATTTTATATATTGCATTGCGGTGTTGGTGCAGGTTATCGTTATGCGCAAGCAGGGCGAACTGTAAAATATTAAATTATAGATGATAAAAGAGATTTTACTTTCAGGATTTTTGATAATATCTGCACTTGGATTTAGTCAAACTGATTTTTCAACGATTGATAAGAATTCAAAAACTGTTCCTGATTCGTTAACTGATTGCAAAGCAATTGCAGATTATCTAACTAATGATTTAAAAACAGATATGGAAAAGGCACGAGCAATATATATTTGGATTGCTCATAATATCACATATGACCTGACTCAAATTAATTCAGGCACACGCTATGATTCTGACCAGGAAATCATGGACGAAGTTCTTAATAATAGAAAAGGTGTTTGTCAGCATTACTCAGAGCTTTTTCTCGCAATGAGCAATTCGGTTGGATTAAAGAGTTACTTGATTAATGGTTATACACGAGATGTTTTTGGTGAGATCGCAGATTTAAGTCATGCGTGGAATGGGATAAAAATTGATTCTATTTACTTCCTGATTGATGTAACCTGGGCCGCTGGATACGAACTTAAAGGTAAGTATATCCATAAATTCAGAGACGACTACTTTTTAAAATCACCGAAAGATTTTATTAAAGATCATATGCCTTTTGACCCAATTTGGCAGTTTATAGACAATCCGATTAATAACAACGACTTTATATCCAAGGACTTTTCAAAACTAGACACAAATGGATTTTATGCATTTGAAGATTCAATACAACAATTTGAAGGTCAAAATGAATTGGTACAACTGGAAAATTCAAATAAACGGATAGTTAAAAATGGAGTTAGGAACAATCTGATTCAAAAGCAAATTGATGAAAATATTCTTCAAATTACAAATAGAAAATACAATTTAGCCATCGATACTTTAAATTACGGTATTGACAATTACAATTTGTATATCAATCATAAAAATAGACAGTTTCGAAATCCAAAATTGGAAGATTCTCAAGTAAAGGAATTGATTGACAATGCCAACAAAGGAATTTATGTATCAAATGAAATTTTTTACGGATTATTTTCTTCAAATAGTGAGCTTAATAACTTGATAACAGAAGCACGAGATAGAATGCCTGATTTAATTTCTGATTTAGAAAAGGAGAAAAATTTCGTAAATAGATATTTGAAAAAATGGAAACCATTGAGGATATTTATGTTTTATTCTTATGGATATTAATAATTGCCAGTGCATAACATGCGGTCACAAAACAGTTGGGGTAAGGTGGTTATTCTAACATTCTACTACGCATCAACTCTTTGTAACAGCAGATAGTAACGCGGCCCGTTCTACCAAGTGTTTCGCACGGCAAAACCGTTGTCTAATTTAAAAAACAACATGAATAGAATAATAACTTACATTTTTTTAGTTCTTACTTTTGGCTGTAAAGTACAAGAAAAAGAGATTGAATTTAAATGGAATCCTGAAAAAGAAAAAATCCATAATGAAAATAGAAATGATTCAACAAAATGGAGTTCGAAAAACTGGGAATCTGATACTTCAGATTTTGAATTGTGGGGAAAACCAATAATAAGTGGCGTTTTTCCTGTCCCGGAATATGATTTAATTGACAGCACTTTCAATGGATTAGGGAATTCGGGAAACTGGGAAGGATTTGAATTGAAGGGAAAGAAAGTAATATATCATTCATTGTATGTCAACAAAAATGCAGTAAACAAAGAATTTATAAACAACAAAGCAAACGAAGTTTTTTTTACAATTGCAGTTTTGACAGATAGTGTTGATTTGAAAGGATATTCACACACTGATGTTAGTATTACATCCAGAAACCATCCTCATTATGTCGGACAAGGTTTTGTTAAAACTAAATTCAACGAAATAGATTTTATTTCTTTTATAACAGCAGATAGAAATAACTATGCAATAGTTAATATGAGACTGTTTGATTTAAGAATTGGGCGAATAGTTCTAATTGCACCACAACAAGACGGAACCCTACGTTCATTACAGTTAAATTCACCAATTATGTCTTCAAAGGAAATGGACGAATACATTGAAAACCTGATGTCAAATGACAAAGAAGTAATTGAATTTTTTACGAAATCAGATAATATTTAAAAACTTCATACAATTTACCGTTAGCAACAAGTTAAAAGTCAGCACAATAAGACGTGAATACATAAAACATAGCAACAAGACATTAAAAGAGATACTTGAAAATGAAAGCAGTGGTCTGCACAAGATATGGAGAACCGGAAGTACTAGAACTTAGGGATATCGAAAAACCGACTCCGAAGAATAATGAAATTCTGATTAAGATAATTGCGACATCTGTAACTGCAAGCGATTGCATTGTTCGGAGACTAAATTTACCCTTATTTAAGAAAATTCCGGCTCTGTTAGCTTTAGGATTTACAAAACCAAGAAAATCAATACCTGGACTTGTTTTATCCGGAATTGTTGAGAATGTTGGTGATAAAGTAACGGAATTCAAAATTGGAGAAAAAATATTTGCTCATAGCTTTATGAAATTTGGAAGTTATGCAGAATACATTTCTCTTCCCGAATCAGCAGCAGTGATAACAATGCCGGAAAATCTCTCATTTGAAGAAAGCGCAGCAATTCCTTATGGAGGGACATTAGCTCTTTATTTTTTACAAAAGGCAAAAATTCAAAAAGGACAAAATATTTTAATCTATGGAGCATCAGGTGCAATCGGAACTCTTGCTATACAAATAGCAAAAACATATGGAGCCATAGTTGACGGCGTATGCAGTAGCAGAAATTTAGAACTTATAACAGGATTAGGAGCAGATTCCGCAATTGATTATACAAGCAAAGACTTCAAACTTGAGAATGAAAAATATGATTTGATTTTTGATGCAGTAGGAAGAAAAAAAAGTTCTGGAATAGAATATAAAAGAGCATTGAAAATAAATGGCAAATTTATTTCTGTTGATGACGGTAGTCCTGGAACTAATGCAGTTTGTAAAGAGAGTTTAATGATTCTTAAAGACATGGCAGAAACAAATAAAATAAAACCTGTTATTGATTGTACATACCCAATTGAGCAAATAGTTGAAGCACATAGATATGTTGACAAAGGACATAAAAAAGGAAATGTAATAATAACACTATGAAATAACTAACGAACGCACAAGAGCGCGGCCATAGCGCATGCGGTTTTGTTTAAACCTGTGTATGCCGTCACTTTCGGCTTGACTACCTCCACTTCGTGGAACAGTCAACTGCATGACACCATATCGCGGGAACGTTGGCAACAATTTTAATAGACGTAAATGATGAAACAAAAACTGTTTTTAATATTCCTCCTTACTGGACAAGTATGCTTTTCACAAGGATTCAAAACCCTTAATATTGAAAAGAAAAATATTGACAGCAACAATAAAATATTCAAGACCGGAAAAGCATTTATATATGATTATGAGATCATTAAAAATGATTCGGTATATAAGTTGAGTTATATTGAAGGACTTCCAGACAACAAGTTTATACTTGTTAATAAAAGCAAGGACACGAATAATTCAAAAATACATCTCATAATTCCAAAAATTGAAAAATCTGAAAAAACGAATAAAAATCAGACAGAGATTAAGTATATGTATACTCCTGATTTATCATTTATGAGTGGAACCGGAGTTGTTGAAAATAAAAACAATGTCTGGATTCATCCTCCCCGAAGTGGTATTTTTATGTCTTTAGAAACTTGTCCTTTTCCATATATTCAATTACCTATCGAAATTGGTAAAGAATGGAAAGATAAAATGAAAATTGGAGGCCAATGGTCTAATGAGCTGTGGGGCGTTTGGAGAAAGAAGTTGTTATTATTCTATGATTATAAAATTTCTAAAAAGACTAACATAAAGACTGGTATAGGAGAATTAGAATGTTTCGTGGTTGAAAGCACTGCAAAATCAGAAATTGGGATATCAAAATTAAAAAGTTACTTTTCTGAAGAATATGGATTTGTCAGATTAGAGTACGAAATGACTACAGGACTGAAGATTAATCTATGGTTAGACAGTTTTAGTGTTAATGATTTTAATGACCTAAAAGGAATAATAAAATATATTGATGAACAGAAAAAAACTGCTGCCAACAATTTGTAAATTGCATTGCGGGGGTTCCTATAGTGTTGCACACGGAGAAACATTCTGCAATTATTTAAACTAATGCAATGAAAAGAACAATATTAACAGGACTAATTCTAATAACGACCTTAATTAATTCATGGTCTCAGCAATTGGCATTCCCGTCTGCCGAGGGATATGGGAAATATACAAAAGGCGGACGAGGTGGAGTAGTTTATGAAGTCACTAACCTGAATGATAGTGGAGAAGGTAGCCTGAGAGCTGCAATTGAAGCTTCGGAACCTCGAACGGTTGTTTTTAGAGTATCAGGAACTATTATACTTGAAAGCGCTTTGACTATCAGACACCCTTTTATTACAATAGCTGGTCAATCTGCACCCGGAGATGGTATTTGCATACGGAGACACCCGCTAAATATTGGAGCAGATAATGTGATAATACGATATTTACGGGTAAGATTAGGGGATGAATCAGGCAACGATTATGATGCAATGTCGAGTAGATATTGTAAACATATTATTTTAGACCATATATCTGCAAGTTGGAGTGTAGATGAGTGTATGTCTATTTATCATTGTGATAGTATAACAGTGCAATGGTGTATAGTTTCTGAAAGCTTGAGCCATTCCAATCATGTCAAAGGTTCTCACGGATTTGGTGGAATATGGGGAAGTAATTACGGAACATATCATCATAATTTATTAGCTCATCATTCAAGTCGTAATCCACGTATGGCTTCAGGATGTGGAAATACAGATTACAGAAATAATGTAATTTACAATTGGGGCTATCAAAGTCTTTATGGTGGTGAAAAATTTCAAAGCGGAAATGATAAATTCAATTTTACAAACTTAAATATTGTGGCTAACTATTATAAACCAGGCCCAGCTACAAAACCAGGAGAGGTAATGTACAGAATTGCAAATCCGTCATTCAGAGGTGATGGTAATGATGATTACGGTAAATGGTATATTGCCGAAAATACAGTTGAGGGCAACAAAGAAGTTTCAACTGATAATTGGAATGGAGGAGTGCAAACTGAACTATCTTTCGAAAAAATCAAACTTGAAGAGCCATGGCCATCAATGCCAATTAATCAACAAAAAGCAGAAGAAGCTTATAAACTTGTACTTGAGAATGCCGGAGCAAAATTACCCAAAAGAGATATCATAGATACACGCATTATAAAGGAAGTTCAGGGTGGCTTTGCTACTTATGAAGGTTCAACCTATAAAAAAGAACTCCAGGTAGCCGATACAACCGTCATTTGTGGGATCATTGACTCAGAGAGTGACGTTGGGGGATGGCCAAAACTTAATAGTATCCCTGCTCCAAAAGATTCTGACCATGATGGTATGCCTGATAATTGGGAGGATAAAAATAATCTTGATAAAAAAAATCCTGATGATAGAAATAGCATATCTTCAGATGGATATACTATGTTAGAAATTTATTTAAATAGTCTAAAGTAAAAACGCACGACGGCACAACAAGCGGTCATAAAACATTGCGTGGATAGTGCTATATTTGAACGAAATAACATTTAATAAACAGCATAGCGGTTTGATACCGAAACGCATTTAAGTGCGCAAAGATTTTGTACCGCCAACCGTTAGCAACAAGAATGATTAAGCCCCATGCTAAATTAAAAACAATGAAAAATAAAAGCAATTTAATTAAACCCTCAATCTACTTATTGATTGGACTATTTGTCTGTATAAATATCAACGCCCAGGGGAAAGATCCACTTATAGTAAAAACAATCCCATATAACTTAAAAGTGTTTAATAATCCTTTGGATTTAAAAATTAAAGGAGACTCAATCATCGAAATAACATCAACTGGAAAAACCAATCTTTTTAATAGCCCAAACGGCAATTATTCCGTAAAAAATGCACCTATGGTATTGTTTAAACCTGATAGTAACTTCATAATAAGTGCGAAAATAACTGCAAAATTAAAAGAAGTATATGATGTGGCATCATTGGTAGTATATCAGGATGATAATTTATGGGCAAAACTCTGTTTCGAAAATTCTGTAAATAAAGAAACAACTGTTGTGTCTGTTGTTACAAGAAACCTTTCAGATGATTGTAACTCTGTAAAGATTTCAGAGGATTATGTCTATTTTTTGATTGCGAAAAAAGGTGACGAATTTTCCTTTCATTATTCAACTGATAAAATAAAATGGGAACTTATCAGGCATTTTAGTTTAAAATGTGATACTAAAAAACTAATGATTGGATTTGCCGCTCATTGTTCCAAAGGTGAAAAATTTACAGCTGAATTCTCAGATATTTATTATTCGAAAGATACATTGAAAAAAATGAGAACATATTACTAAATTCAAGTTGCTAATATGAGGTCATAAAACAGTTGGGGTAAGGTGGTTATTCGAGCATTCTGCCACGCATCAACTTTTTGTAACGTCAGATAGTAACGCGCCCCGTTCTCCCCATTTCATACCGCAAAACCGCTAATTTTAGTTATGAGAAACAAAATAAGAATGATCAAGGACAATAAAATGATTAAAGGATTAAAACTAGTATTGACAATAGGACTCATTATTTTCTTTCAGCAATTTGTAAAAGCTCAGGAAAATCAAAACCAACAGTTTTTACAGAAAGTAGGCGTTTTAGATAGCCTCTATTCCAAAATACTAAACGAGACAAGAAAGATTTATGTGCAACTGCCTGCAAGTTATACCCCTGAGAAAAATCAAAAATACCCTGTAGCCTATATTTTGGATGGAGAAGTTTTTCTTCCTACGGTAAATGATGTGCAAAATTATTACAGCGGTGGTTTTACGCCTGAAATGGTATTGGTCGGTATCTCGAATGATAAAAACAGATTAAGAGACCTAACCACGTCATCTATAACTACTAAATACGGGATGCCTTTTAATGAAAAAAATGGAGAAGCTAATAACTTTAGAAAATTTATCGCAACAGAACTTATTCCCTTTATAGAAAACAAATATCCGGTTACCAATTACAGAACACTAATTGGTCATTCCTATGGAGGTTTGTTCACTATATCCACATTAATTAATCAACCCAATTTATTCGCGAATTATTTAGCCATTGACCCCAGCCTGGATTGGGATGACCAAAAACTATTGAACGAAGCGCGGGAAATAATTCCTAACAGGAAATATGAAAACAAAGCTTTATTTATGTCATTAAGCGGACAATTGCACATGCAGAACCCGCAAATAACGATAGACAATGTAATGCAGGATACAACAGATTTCACATTGTTCGCCCGTTCAAATATTGCCTTTTCAAAATTGGTTAAGCAAAATGCTAAAAACGGATTGTCGTTTGAATGGAAATTTTACCCCCGAGATATACATGGTACAATTCCTTTTCCGTCTATCATGGACGGTTTAATTTCACTTTTTGAATGGTATCAAATGGAAAATACTGATAAAATAAATTCATTTGACACACCAAAAGAAGAGCTTTTTCGCATCATAAAACACAGAGAAAAGAAGCTCAAGGAACATTTTGGTTATCCTGAACCGCCTTATCCGGAAGAACTTTTAAACATGTCAGGTTATATGAATATGGACATGCAACAACCTGAAAAAGCGAAAATGTACTTTGAACTTGCCACTGAATATTATCCTGAAAGTGCAAATGCTTATGATTCTATGGCTGATTATTATGAAGCACAAGGCGACTTTGATAATGCAATCAAATATGCAACTAAAGCTTTTAAATTAAGTGGTAATGATTTCTACAAGAAAAGAATCGAAAGACTTAAAGTAAAAAGTAATAATTGAGATTTTGTATAAGTATTGGCAGGTAATTTTTTAAATATCAAGGCTTGTATCACGCTCATTGTGTAAAGGTTTGACCTCGCTCCGCCATAGATTGGCAAAGGCGATGCAGGAAAATGCAATACAATCCGAAACCACAATTTACCATTATAGGCAATACCACATAACAACCTACAAAGTGATTAATTTGAAAAAACATACCATTTATAGAAAAAACAAACTTCTTTTGTTCCATGATTAATAATGAAGATCCTACATTCAGACAACACTTTACAAACAAATGATTCCCGGAATATGATCGAAATGAATCCCTTCTCCAAAGTAATTCGATTATCAAAGAAATTTACACTCTTTGCTTTACTCGGATTATCGTATGTATTTTTATCCTACAATTATTTTGGGGGCTGGTGGCACTCATCAATTGGTACAATAGCCATTTTGACCTTTAGCTTCTTTATTTGGGGCAATGATTTTCTTGGACAGACAGGCCTTAAAATGAAACCAATAATAATTCTTAAATCACTTGTTGCTGCTATTATTTTAACAGTCGTAACATACCTGATAATGAAATATATCGCTGATAAGGAGGAAATATTAATTAAATTCACTAATTGGAAAAGTTATTATCATGGTGTATTTTATGTTCTGAATGAGGAAATCATTCTTGGAGCAATGCCTCTGATATTACTCGTCCAGAAGTGGAAACTAAAACCGATTATCGCATCGGTGATTTTAGCATTATTATTTTCTGTAATTCATTTTGTCTTCTATAAGTGGTTGTTTAATGATCGGGGAATTATCCAGGTTGCAACCCTGATTACCTTATTCTTCGTTGGAATTATTAGAAACAACCTGATAATTCAAACCGGACATATTGGTTATTCCTGGGCTCTCCATTTTGGGTGGATGGCGGTAATGTTTGGAAGTGCGCATCAGTATGTGTCGGATCATTTAAGAGTAAGCGAACCGGATAGGTTCAATATTTATTTGGGCTCTTATGAATTGCTGATTATTTCGGGTATTCTCGTTGGATTAAGTATTATTTACCTGATGAAAAATGGCACAGTCCACAATAGCGGATCTACAAAACCATCAGCTACAATTTAATACGAACATACAGTTGGAATTATGATTATTCAAAATTTTAAAACCTTTAACGGACAGCATTGCGAAACTACAGCAACCGGAAGTCTGCTCTACCAGCTTGGGATTGAACTCTCTGAGCCGATGCTCTTTGGAATCGGAGAAGGATTGGGGTACATTTTCTGGAATATGAAAATTATGGACTTCCCGTTTATAGGAGGAAGAATAAAGCCAGATGTCTTAACAGAGAATATCTGCAGAAATTTAAATCTGCACCTTGATGTAAAAGAAACTTCTTCTATAAAAAAAGCCTGGGATAATGTGAAATGCCATTTAGACACTGGGAAAGCGGTTGGGCTTAAACTTGACTGTTATCACCTGGATTACTTCACTAATAAAATTCATTTCGCCGGGCATTACGCATCTATCTACGGCTATGATGACAAATTAGCTTACCTAAACGACACGAATCAACAAGGAAGAGATGCCCGTACGACTTTAGAAAATTTAAAATTAGCACGCAATGAAAGAGGTCCGATGTCATCAAGAAATCGCTCCTATACAATTACAAAAAATGGAGAACTGCCCGATTTGAAAAAGGTAATAAAAAGGGCCATTCTTAACAATGCAACTGATTTTCTGAATCCGCCAATACAAAATATAGGCTATAAAGGAATTCTCAAAACAAGTTCAGAAATCAAAAAGTGGTTTAAGGATAGTGAGAATAGTGAAAAGGATTTCAAAACGTCTGCCTCGTTAATGGAACGAGGAGGGACAGGCGGTTCTCTTTTCAGGAATATGTATCGCGATTTCCTTAAGGAAAGTTCAATGATTTTGGAATCAAAAGAGTTAAAAGAAGCTAGCGAAAACTATGAGGAAATAGCAATTTTATGGAAACAGGTAGCAGATTTATTTGAGAAAATTGGAGATACAAAAAATATTATTTACGTAAATCAAGCCTCTGATATATTAATTGAATTATCCGAAAAAGAAAGAATTACAATGGAAACGTTAAAAAAAAATTTGTCAAATGGAAAGTATTTAATCTGATAATCAATGTCTTGACAGACATGACGTAAAAATGACATAATAATGACGCTAGAGTGGCTTAATGTAAAATCTAGATTTGAAACGAATTTTAAAAATCAAAAGCAATGAAAAATCTAGAACTATCAAAAAGAATTAAAGGATTAAGAATCCGTAAAGGATTATCGCAAGAAGAATTATCGGAAGAGACAGGACTTAGCTTAAGAACCATTCAAAGAATTGAAAACGGAGAAACTGAACCACGAGGTGATTCTTTGAAAAAAATAGCAACATCCTTAGGAGCATCTCCCGATGAACTGATTGATTGGACGATTAAGGAGAATCGAGGATATTTAATTTTTCTAAATCTTTCTTCACTCAGTTTTATATTATTTCCGATTCTTGGAGTATTAATTCCATTTATCATGTTAACTGCTAAAAAGGATAAAATTAAAGATATCAATAAGATTGGCAGTTCACTTGTTAATTACCAAATTACCTGGAACTTAATTGCACTACCCTTCTTATTATTCTTTTTTACTCTTTTAATTAAAGGTCTGTTTTTCCACAGTGGAATGGTTGATTTTTCCGATTTATTAGCAATTGCATGCTTGGTTTTATTATACGTTTATAACTTCATATTAATTTTAATTAACTCGGTAAGGATATATAACGATAAAAACGTGAAGTATTTTCCCAAAATAAGATTTATGAAAATATAAATTTGGGGATGAACTTAGAAATACTTTCAGAAAAAATGATAGATAAGTTGATACATACAATTAAGCAAAATGAGGATAACTGGAAACAGTTTCATGATTTGTTTATAGAAAATGAAGTTGCATCGAAAACTGTTCTGTTGAACGAGGGAGAGATTTCAAACAATATTTATTTTATTAAAAAAGGTTGTTTACGTGAGTGGTTCAATAAAGACGGGAAAGATATAACATTCCAGTTCTTTTTTGAAGGACAACCAGTTGCATCAATTGACAGCTTTATGAATCGGGAACCCAGCCTTTTTACAATTGAAAGTATTGAACCAACTACTATTCACACAATTGGCAAAGCAGACTTTGAAAAATTATTAAATATCTACCCTGCATTTAAAACCGGATTTCAGGATTTCATTTTTCAACGATTCAGAAATTATGGACAGCTTTTCCTTTCAAGGATAAAGGATACACCCACAGAGCGATATCAGGATCTCATTAATAATCACCCGGAAATAATTAAACGAATACCACAACATTATATCGCATCATATTTAGGGATAACATCCATTTCGCTTAGCCGGATTAGAAACAGAAAACCAAAATGATTAATTAACAATTGTTATCGTTGAATGGAAAACCATTGAAGAACTTTGCTCAAAAAATATGAGACAAAACTTCTTCAAAACAGAATCGAAATCTACTTCATTTTTAGGTCTTAATACACGGAAGTGTAACGCATGCTGGAAATGCATAAATATATGTTCCAAAAATGTGATTAGCCGTATTAATCTGCCATGGCATAAACACGTTAAATTTGTTAACCGTTCTGAATGCATTGGTTGTATGAAATGCATTAATATATGTACCGCAAGTGCCATTTTTAAACTGTCCTAAAAGTGATTCAGATGAAAAAACATCATATCAGGCTCATTATAAACCTTGGATTACTTTTTGGGGGATTCACAACAGTGTTTTCAGGACTTTTAATTCAAGTGCAATATCATATCGGTAATCATGGTAATGACATAGCAAATAAATATTCATTAGGACTGGATTATTCTTCATGGTCGGTGATTCATAAGATCTCAATTATTATGCTTTCTGTTTTGGCTGTTTTTCATATTTCAAGGCATTGGAAATGGTATAAAACAGTAATTGCAAAAAGATTGGTAACTAAAAATAAGCAAGTGTTTACATTAACGGTAATTTTTGTTGTTGTTGCAATTACCGGATTTATTCCATGGATTATAGATTTATTGGAAGGAAGTGAATTGAATCGCAAAGCTTTCATCGAGATTCATGATAAAATTGCAATTATTCTTTCAGTATACTTTACGCTGCATATTATGAAACGATTGAAATGGTTCTTAGCTACAATAGAAAAAATGAATAAAAAAACGACACACAACGCACGGTCATAAAACAGATGGTTTCAGTGGCCTGCGGGGCTTAGTTCCGCATTAGCTTCTGTCCAGGTAAGCAGTACCAACCTCTGCAAACCCACCCCTTGTACCTAATTTATATCACCCATAATGAACATTTAAGGATAAAAAATATGTTGTATGTAAGAGTGTAAGCTAAAACAGCTCTGGTATCCGGTAGTAGAAAAACACAGATGCCACCGAAAATTGTCGTTTGACAAAAGAATAGAATTAAAGATGAACCAAGACTTATTATTACATCTAAAGCAGATATTGCCATTATCGGATAGCGAACTGGAAGACTTTATTAATAAGTTCAGAAGGGTTCACCTGAAGAAAGGAGAATATTTTATAAAAGAGGGACAATTAAAAAAAGAGCTGGGGTTAATTATTAAAGGCTGCATGCTTTGCTATTACAACAAGGATGGCGAACAGGTAATCGATGAGTTTTCTTTGGATTATGAATTCATAACAGACTATTTCAGTTATTTAACCAATACGCCGGCTGTAAAAAATGTAAAGTGTATTGAAGATACCGATTTGCTGGTATTACCGTTTGATCAGTTAAATTCTGAGTATGGGAATAATCCTGACTTTGAAAAAGTAGGTAGAATTATGGCAGAAGGCCTTTTCATCAATACCCAGGAAAAGGCAAAATCGATGATGATTGATGATGCGGAAACGCGGTATTTAAAGTTAATATCAAAAAGATCGGACCTGGTTCAAAGGGTTCCTCAATATCTGATAGCCTCCTACCTTAACGTTAAACCAGAAACTTTGAGCAGGATTCGAAAAAAAATAGCAACAAAATAATTTCTTGATCCAGGTCAATCACTTACCATTATCACTTGCTGTAATTTTGATCCATTGATAATTTAAAACAATAAACAGATGGACAAAAGTTATTTAGTATTAGGAGCAACAGGTGGTATAGGTTACGCATTTACCAATGAATTAATTGCAAATGGTATAAGAACCTCCGTATTTGTAAGAAATGAAGAAAAAGCAAAAGCATTGTTTGGAAACAATCCTCTGATTGAGATTATAGTTGGTGATGTAACCAATCGTGAGGAGCTTAAGAAAGCTGCATCCAATAAGAATTTTATTTTTTGCGGGATAAACACCCCTTACCAGATGTGGGAAACACAGATGGAAAGGATCATCTCAAATGTTATTGCATCCGCCGGACAAAACAGGTCAACCATTTTATTTCCAGAAAATAACTATGCCTTTGGGAACATCGGCACGCCTATTACAGAAAACATGGTTCCACAACCAGGTACTAAAAAGGGGAAAATCAGATTGAATCTGGTAAATCGCTTACAGGCAGCCGCAGATAAAAAAGAATGCAAAGTAGTTATTATCAGATTACCTGATTTTTTTGGCCCCAATGTTACAAATGGTCTGATAAAACCCATTTTTAATGAAGCGGTAAATAATAAACCTGTAAAATGGATGATAAACGCCGATATTCCACACCAGTTTGCCTATACGCCGGATGTGGCCAGATATTTCTATCTGCTTTCGCAGGAAGATACATTGCAGGAATTCTTCCTGATTAATTATGGAGGGATTACGGTTGACAGCATGAAAACGTTTAGTAAAAAAATCAGCGAAATTCAAGGCAACCCGGATCATGTTAAAACAGCTCCTAAGCTAATGCTGAACATCCTGGGTTTATTTATTCCCGAATTAAAAGAACTGAAAGAAAATTTTTATCAGTTTGAGAATAGTATCATACTTGATGACAGTAAATTAAAGAAAATGTACCCGAAAGTCAGGAATACCAGCCTGGAAGATGCATTAGAAAATTCTCTTCAATGGAGTAAAAACAATAGCCATTCCTATTTGTAAGCAAATAGTCTGCTCCGCTCAAACCAAAACGTACCGGAAGATTGCGAGTCACGTTTAGTAACCGCCTATAAAGGCGGTCCGGAGTTCACTCACCAAAAACAAAGTAGTGTTCCGTATTAAGGTCAGTTTGGATTAATAATGTGGAACAAAAAAAGGAAAGAGTCGCATCAGAACTCATAATTTAAAACGGGTTCACAGAACTATATGCTATCATGTCCTAAACACTTGGGCTACTCCGTTGTTAAAATTTAGGCTTGTTAGTGAATCTCAGCATAATGATTAAAAGAATAAAACTTCGTATAATGATCAGGCTTGTTACAATAATTAGCACAGCATTATTGATATCAGGATGTGAACTGGACTTGCAGGCTCTGCCCGATTCAATTGAAACAGAAGTAAACAAAGCTGTTGAGAACGGATTTGACGGCATGATTGTTTACGTCAATCAGGCCGGTAAATCGTCATTTTACAGTGCCGGATGGAAGAACAGAGAATATCAGATTCCGGCTGATCCTCATGCACTGTTCAAAATAGCGAGTATCAGTAAGCTTTACATAGCCGCTGCAACCACCAAACTGGTTGCCGGTCAGTACCTGTCACTGGATGACACACTCTCCCGGCTCATTCCGGAGGTTGAAGGAAGAATTGAATATGCAGACAAGATCACGCTGAGAATGCTGTTACAGCACCGGAGCGGTATTCCCGATTTTTTATTCGATCCCGATTTCAGGAACAGCAATACCGAAGAGGATTATTTAACTACTGCCTCATTAATATATGATGAACCTGCTGATTTCCCTCCCGATAAAAAATACAAGTATTCCAACACAAACTATTTGCTGATCGGAGAAATACTCGACAGAACCTTAGGGTATTCACATCACGATTATATTAAAAACAATATTCTGGTTCCGCTGGGCTTAAACAACACATATAGTTTATACAGCGAAGCAGACTCCAACGATGTGATGAGTGGCTATTACATCGGTTACGAAGCCGATCTGAAATCAAACGACTTTACCAGGCCGGGAGGATCGATGGTGGCCTCGGCGGAAGATGTTGGAATATTTTTACGGGCCCTGATCGATGGCACGTTACTCAATGAGAAAGAACAGGCCATTTATTCCTCTGTTTACGAATATGAGCATACCGGCTGGATGGATGGTTATACAAGTATTGCCCGATATCACAGCGACATAGATGCCGTGGTTGTTCAATTTGTAAATACCAGCAGCAATGAGATGTACTGGTTAAAACTAAAAAGGGTTTATAACAGGATTGTGAGGATCCTGGAAAAAGATTATTAAAACACCATTAAACAAACTATGAAGCACTATCTCCTTTTAACTCTGATCAGCATGATCCCTTTATTTAGTGACGCACAAAACAGTGACTCAACCGGTAAATTCGGATTTGTGATAAATTCAGGCCTGAATGGAGAGATTAATCCAATCCGATTGGGTCCGGGCGTAACCTACAATAAAGGGAATAATCAATTGGAACTTGGGTTTGGACTTAATCCGTTTACCCGAAAAGATCAAAGAATATTAAGCTGTGACCTGAATTATAAATACTTTCCAAACGGAACCACTAACAAATTTAATATGTACCTGATCACTCGTTTTTCTTACATCTATAATGCGAGAGACACCTATTTCCCGACCACTTATAATTATCTCTTTCTAAACGGAGGATATGGTTTTGAAATCAACGCGTTTAAGGGTGTATACTTAGGAACGAATATCAGTATCGGATCATTCACTTACAGCAAAGACTCCGAAAATCCCTACCCGGGCTTTGCTAAAAATAAACTGTTTGATGAGTTAGGATTTAATCTTGCCACTCAATTCAATGTTGGGTACAGATTCTGAATAAACTAGTTGCAATTGCATACATTTTTAATAATGAACCAATGAATAAACCAATAAAACGAATCGTCAGAATAGCATTGCTGGTTGGAACAATCGCCTCCATGTTCTTTGTGCCGTGGATTTTAGTTAAGGCCTGGATTTTACCACTACCTGACACAGTTCAGGAACAATTGAATGAAGCTGTTGACCTTGGATTTGATGGCATTATTGTCTATGTTGACGAAGCTGGTAAGCAACCTGCGTTTTATGCTGCCGGACTAAACAACCGCGAAAACAAAACACCAGCCAACCCACACGCCTTATTCAAGATTGGCAGTATTAGTAAACTTTATAATGCGGTTGCTGTCGCAAAACTGGTACACAGCGGACGTTTATCACTGGATAAAACATTGGCTGATTATTTACCTGAGCTTAAAGGGCGGGTTGAAAATGCTGAGAAAATTACACTGAGAATGATGATTAAGCATCGCAGTGGCATACCCAATTATACCGCTACCCCGGGTTATTGGGCAACTCCGCCAAAAAGCAACCAGGAAAACCTCGAATTAATTCTTGATCAGCCCGCTGATTTTGAGCCGGGCAAAAAGTATGAATACTGCAATACGAACTATTTGCTCCTTTCCGAAATTATGGATACCGTTCTGGGGTATCCTCATTATCAGTTTATTCAGGAGGGAATTTTAAACCGGCTTCATCTTAAAAACACGTTCGCTTCGGTTAATGAAGTCAATACCGATAGCGTGATGAGCGGCTACCATGTTGGCTACCCTCTGGATTTAAAAACCGACGACCGGGGAATGGTAGCATCAGCCGAAGATGTCGGCATATTTTTGCGTGCCTTAAACGATGGAACAGTGTTTGATGAAGGAGAACAGGAAATTTATTCGTCCATTTATGAATATGAACATAAAGGCTGGGTTCCGGGATACCAAAGCATTGCCAAATACCACAAAGACATAGACGCAGTAGTCATTCAATTTACAAATACAACAGACCCTAAATTATACAACTGGAATTTAGCGGATATTGAATATGGTCGTTTATTGAAAATAATAAGAAAGACCAGTCCTAAGGTTTTGTAAATTTTATTGCCGTCACAGCGTATTATTTACACCCGGCTATACACACAAGATTGTCCGGCAAGCAATGCACGGACTATACCTCATAATCCAAAATGATACCTTATCAGATTTGCTGAACTAAAGACCAGTACATTATGCCCTGAAACCAAAATTATTTAAACGTAATGCTACAGGGTTACGAAAGTGATTTTTGTTGAGTTAATCCTATCCCCTTTTGTCTTTTATATCACTTTTTTATGTATTTTAGTCTCACCATAATGAAAAGAACCTGTATCGTTTTGATGCGCTCTGATATAACCTGTCATGCAAAAGAATCATCATAAGACACAAAAATTAAAGCAGATAATACCTGGGCTTTACATCCCAAATAAATGCGTAAAGCCGAATGAATGTCGGGATATATACTAGTTACCACTCTACTAAAAATATAGTGCAGACAAACAAGAATATACCGTATTATTTGACAGCAGCAGGCCTTTTCATCTTGCTGAAATTTGCCTTTACACTTGCTGACAATAACGATTTGATTTTTCTTCTCAAACCGACCGACAAACTTGTTGGACTTTTAACAGGTTCGCCTTCTGTATATCTTTCGGATAGCGGATATTTCCACGAACAACTCAACATCATTATTGACAAATCCTGTTCAGGTTTTAACTTTTGGGTTTTAGGTTTTCTGCTCTTTACTTATCTGACCGTAAGGCATTTTGATAAAGCAATAATTAAAATCCTTTCCATTCCGACAGCTTTAACCGGAGCATATATCCTGACAATTTTTGTAAATACATCGCGGATTATTGCTTCAATTGTTGTACAAACACAGACAAAAAATATTTTCCAGAACCAGCAACATATCATACATGAAGCTATTGGAATAATTACAAACCTGTCATTCCTTATTTTGGCTTATATTCTAATTGAAAAAAAATTTATAACTAAACGAAACCATGCGAAATTTACTTAACCCGAAATGGCTTTTTATTATAAACACCTTACCGTTAGTGGTCCTGTTTATTCTTTTCTTTGGTCAGTTCAATATCATTAAAACTTTATTGGATGATAACAGTATCCAGCTTTGGAAAACTTTCGGACTGTCGTTAGGAATTCTTGGCTTACTTAATCTTTTTTATGCGGTTTATTTGACTTTAAAAAAGAAGAGTATTTCTGTTTGGTATGGTTTAATTGCCCTGCTTTGTTATATACCTTACATTTACCTGTACGGCTATCATTTAGACCATATCTTTCCGTTTTCAATTCCGTCATGGATGCTTTCGGGTAACATCTATTTATTCGTTGGAACATTCCTGATGCCAACGCTTGTCTATTCTTTATTTGTTTTAGTTTCTCATTTCACACCTGAGAACAGGGAACACAAAGCCTGGGTTAATTTTCTAATTGCAATTGGGATTCCTGTTTCAGGGTACTTATTTTCACAAATCATACTTCCGTTATGGCAACGTGTTGAGGGTGATTTTTTTATTCATACGATTGTGGTTCTTGTTATTGCTGCCACATTAGCTTTTCTCTTTTTCTTAATCAGGGGTGTTTTTATACTTGCGTCTAAAAAGACGGAAATTTGGCAGAAATACCAGTTAGCCTGGAAAATTCCAATTGCACTGGTACTACCATTGCTGGGATTATCAGTAAACAATGGTTACCTGTTTAATAGTTTCGGCCCGGGTGGATCCGGAATTTTTGGAGATTTCAATAATGCCTGGTTTTATATTCTGGCCATTGTAAATGCTATAATGCTTTGTTTACCCAACCTTGAAAATAAGTTATACCGATTACTTGTATTTATTGGCCGAAGCATAACATTTGCTTACACATTCTATTTCTTTTTGGTGTTTCTCCCTTTCCTGCCTCTATCAGTAGTTGCAATTATTGTGATCGGATCAGGTTTTTTAATGTTATCCCCTTTACTCCTTTTCGTTATTCACATCAACGAACTTTCAAAGGATTTTACCTTCCTGAAAACGCAGATTTCAAAAAAACTTATTATCGGAATTTCGATATTGGGCATTCTGGTCATTCCGGCAATAATTACCAAAACATACCTGAAAGATAAAAGCGTTTTAAATGAAACACTATCTTATTTATATAGTCCTGACTACTCAAAGCACTATGACATTGATAAAGTTTCGCTTCAAAAAACACTCAATGTTATAAAAAGTCATAAAGACCACAGAGTTAGCACGGGTGGAATTTTTGGCAACGGGATTCCCTATTTGTCATCGTATTTTAACTGGCTGGTCATGGACAATCTTACCTTGTCTGACGCTAAAATTAATACAATTGAAAAAATATTTTTCGGCACACCATCTTTTGAGTTACCGCCTGAAAATATCCAGAATTACAATGTTCAAATCAGTAATATCAGCACAAAAAGCACTTACGACAAAACTCAAAATACGTGGAAAAGTTGGGTTGATTTAGAAATAACCAACAAAAACGGAAACCCCTGGCTATCTGAATATGCCACAACGATAGATTTACCTTATGGTTGTTGGATCAGCGATTACTATCTTTATGTTGGAGACGTAAAAGAGCCGGGTATTTTAGCAGAGAAAAAATCAGCAATGTGGATATTTTCAAACATCCGAAATGAAAACCGAGATCCGGGAATTCTATATTATCTGACAGGAAACAGAGTTGCTTTCAGAGTATTTCCGTTCGCAAAAGATGAAGTAAGAAAAACAGGAATTGAATTCTTACATAAAGAGCCTGTAAAACTAAACATTGACCATAATGTCATTGAATTAGGAAACATTGATGAAACAATTTATGAAAACATTGAAACCGAAAATATGGCTTATGTTTCAGCACAACAAAAACAAGATTTGAAGTCTGTTAAACGCAAATCCTATTTTCATTTTTTGGTTGACGCATCTGAAAACCAAAACAATAAGTCAACAGATTTCATCAAAAGAATTGAAAAGGTTTTAGCAAACAATAAACCACTTTCGGAGAACGCAAAAATCAGCTTTGTAAATATTTACGTAACGACTACAACATTAGGTAATGATTGGAAAGAACAATATAAAAATCAAACTTTTGAAGGCGGTTTTTACCTGGAAAGAGCAATAAAAACAACATTGGTTAATGCCTATCAGGACAAATCAGAAACATATCCTGTAATTGTGGTCGTAACCGACAGTATTCAAAATGCCGTTTTGGACAGAGATTTTGCAGACTTCAAATTCACATATCCTGAAAATGACTTGTTTTTTTGCCTTGATAAGAACGGAGATTTAAGAGAACATTCCTTAATGGAAAATCCAAAAAAAGAACTGCCGGAAACATTAAGAGAATGTATGTTTTGCGAAACAGTTTTGGAATACAAGCTATCAGACAATTCAATTGCCTATTTAAGAAACAACCATGAGCCAGATATCATTTTGAAAAAGGATGTATTTGATGTCAGGCAAACGGATGTTAAAGAAAGGGATTGGAAAACGGCCTTGACCATGCAGGGACTATGGAATTCGCAAAAATTGCATCCTGAAAACTCAGACAGGGAATGGTTGAATCTGGTAAAATACAGTTTTATCTCAAAAGTAATGACACCAGTAACATCCTATTTGGTTGTAGAGAATGAAGCGCAAAAGGCTATGTTAAAAAAGAAACAGGAACAAACTTTGGCAGGCAACAAATCATTAGACCTTGATGAAGACACGCAGAGAATGAGCGAGCCCGGTTTAATACTAATGATAATCCTACTCGGACTTGCTTTATGGTACAAAGAAAAAAGAAAAAAACGGTGGACAGAATAAAAAAGATCGAGTGATAACATCAGAGATATAACATTGGCAGTAAGTGGTTAACAGAACGTTCCGGCCCTTTTCTCCGGTAGTTGTAACCTGACAGGAAAGTGTGTCGAAAGGCCTAACGTATCAAATACCAATCCGTTAGGGAACAATTAAACTGATAAGAGATGAATAAATTTCACCAATTAATGAAAAAAACTATTGTTGTCCGGTTAAAAAACCGGTAATAATTAATGATTCTTCGCTTCATTTTATTACGCTCAGAATGACAGTCTCTTATGTTCATATGGGCTTGGAGGATGGGGTGGTTTTCGAATCCGTAGCAAACCAATCCATCCTCCAGCCCAACAGCCAGCAACTGCCTGTCATTCCGGGTGAAGCGAGCTATCTCTGAAGCTTTAACAGGATAACAGAAAAAAAATGATAATCTAAAAAACAAAGGATATATAAATATGGTAATGAAGAACATAACAAACTTAACGAAAACAGTATTAGTCCTGTTTACTTTATTATTCACTTACAATTGTTCAAAAGATGACGATGAAAAAGTTGAAATACCAACAGTTACCACAATAGGAGCAAGTGAAATTACACAAACATCAGCCCTATGTGGAGGAGAAATTATTTCAAACGGTGGTGCAGATATTACATCCCGGGGACTTTGCTGGAATACTAAAATCTCACCTACAATTGATGATAATATTATATTGGAAAATTCGGATATAAGTAAATTTTCAAATACAATCACAGGTCTAAAAGCATATTCAAAATACTATGTTCGGGCATATGCTACAAATAGTGCTGGCACAGGATACGGTTACTCATATTCATTTATTACAGCCTGGACAGACTCACTAGAAGACATTGAAGGTAATATATATAAAATAATAAAAATTGGAGACCAGGCATGGATGGCTGAAAACTTAAGAACAACCAAATATAATGATGGTACAGCAATTCCAAATGTAACCGTTGATACGATATGGAGTAATTTGACTACTGCCGCCTATTGCAATTATGATAATGACGAAAATATTGGCCTGTTATATGGTAGACTGTATAATGGATTCACCATTAATACAAGCAAATTGTGTCCCGAAGGATGGCATGTTCCAAGTGAAGATGATTGGTTGAAACTTGATAATTATCTCATTGAAAATGGATATAGCTGGTCGGATATCGTTGGATATAAATGGGAGATTGGAAAATCATTATCTTCAACTTCAGGATGGAAAGAATCCGGGTACAAAGGAGATGTGGGGAATAATCAAGCTTCAAATAATACCAGTGGATTCAATGCACTTCCGGTAGGTGCCCGCGGTGAAAATGGTCATTTTGTTGCATGGGGAACTAATAGTGCATTGTGGAGTACAACTGTATCAAGATATCATTCTGACATTACCAGAGTTTTCTTTTTAGTATATAATCAACCTGGTCATTTTAGCATAGATATCTATAATCAATATGGCTATGGGGTGAGATGTGTAAAGAATGACTTTTGATATAAAATTCTAAATAAAAAACGGTTGCAATAACCATAACCTTATATAAATGATGACACAGAAAAAGGCTACAGCAATCTTATTACTTATCTTATTCTTTTCGGCGACCTATGCTCAGGAAAAAAAAGAGGAATACAGTGCATTTATGAAAAATGGCATTGAGTACAGAACCAATGGGAAAGACACAATAATCGTCGTTGACCCTAAGCCTGAGTTTAAAGGAGGGGACGCTGAATTAATGAAGTATTTAAGTGATAACATCAGATATCCTGAAGAGGCACGCAAAAAGAAAATTGCAGGAAAAGTTTTCGTTAGATTTACCGTTGCAAAAAACGGGAAAATTATGGATTGCAAAATCGAGAAAAGTGTCAACCCTATATTAGACAAAGAAGCATTGAGGCTTATTAAAAGTATGCCAAAGTGGAAACCAGGGGGACAACATGGTAAACTAATTCCGGTTTCATATACGATACCCATTAACTTTATGCTGGAATAAAAAAACGATCGCCAACACAAGGTATGATACATGCGATAGTTGCCACAACACCATACCGCGGGAACGTTTTATCGCAAAGAATATTATTTTAAAAACGTATTGAGAAATTTATTGATTTTATATACTAATAATGAAAAAAATAAAGCCTTATCTAATCGAGTTCACAATAGTTACTGCTGGTGTTTTGCTTGCATTATTTTTGAATAACCTTAAAGAAAGTAATGATGCGCGAAAATATCACATCGCATCAATGAGAACCATAAATATGGAGGTGCAAGACAATTATTCTAACTTAAAAGGAGTAATTGAGAAACAAACTAACTTATTAGACTCTCTGACCAAATACACAGAATCTTCCAGAACACTTCTCGATATATTCCAGGAAAAAGGAGGTTTAACAATTGCCACAGTAAGCAATGCAGGATTAGATTTTTATAAAAAAGACCAGATTAATTCTATCGACTTCAAGATGATGTCGAAACTTATCCTTATGAATTATTTATCAGGTATGATTGATACCAAAATAGAAAAACTTAGTGATTTTATTTATCCAAATATGTTTAACAATTCAAAAGAAAGTAAGCAGATGGTAAGCTTTTATTTAAAGGATGTTTTAGGCACAGAGAATCAACTTATTACTACCTACGAAGATTTTATTAAAGAATATGTTGAAAATTGAAAACGAAATGAAACTACGGCAGCCAACAAGAAGTCATAGTGCATGCGGTTTTGTTTTAATCTGCAAAACCTTATTCCGTATGCCGTCGTTTTCGGCTTGACAGTCTCCACTTCGTGGGACAGTCAACCGCACGACACCATACCGCGGGAACGTTGGCAACCCTTTAAATTAAAAAATAGTGTTAAATCCAAATTTGATCATAATTTTCTGATTAATATGAAATTCTATAGATTACTTTACTTATTCGTCTTTCTGGGATTTTTAAGCTGTACTTCCAAAAAGAATAATGAATCCACTAATGATTATGAAAACTTAAAAATTAGAGGTTGGAACATTTTATCAAGTGAAGTTGAAAAAGGAAACGTAGCCCTCAACTCTGCAGAATATTATAATATTAATCATTTACAACTTTCTCACGAATTGATAATGGATTTAAAAGATGTGAGAAAAAAGAAAAAATTAAAGGCGACTTGTAAATTGATTAAAAAAGCACATCGGTCAGGTATTCAAAATGTATTAGTTTGGGATCATGCCATATACGATCTTGATTACTATCCAGATAAATTTAAAAATAAAGAAGGCTTAATCAATTTAGACGATCCTGAATTTTGGAAATGGTTTAAAAATGATTACAGGTCAATGCTGGATTGTATACCTGATTTGAACGGTATAGTTCTTACGTTTATAGAGACCGGTGCCCGCATTGAAAATCAATATTCTACAAAATGGACAACAGATTCAGAAAAGCTGGCAAATTTAGTAGACTCAATTGCAAGCGTAGTAATTGACGAACGGAACATGCAACTCTATATTAGAACATTTATGTATTACAAAGAAGAATTGAATGCTTTGATAGATTGTGTCAATTTGATTAGAAATCCAAAGGTTAAAATTATGACCAAAGAAGTCCCTCATGATTTTTTCCTTACCCATCCTGTTTCTACATTTATAAAAAAATTTGATAAGGAAGTGATAATTGAATTTGATTTGGGTCATGAATATAACGGACAAGGAGTTATTGCCAGTATCTTGCCTGAGGTAACAATTAATAGATGGAAATACTATGCGAAACAAAAAAATGTAATTGGATATGTTGCTCGTACTGACAGATACGATAAATCTCAAAACATTGGCAGGCCAACTGAAATAAACATTTATGCGCTTAAACGAATTTCTGAAGATACTTCACTCTCAGCAGAGGTAATAACAGAAGAATTTATAACTCAAAAATATGGAGAAAAACTAGTCCCATATTTAAAAGATGTCTTCCTTGAGACAGATGATATAATAACCTCTATATTTTATACTTTAGGCCTGCATACAAATTCTCATAGCAGACTCGATTTTGATTACCAAAGCAATTATTCCAGGCATTGTAGTGGGAAATGGTTAGACAATCCAACTGTTAAAGTTGAGCATAATGTGAATAAAAAATTTCACTACTGGAAAGATATAATTGAGCATTTATCTCCTGCAAGATATAAATCAAAAGAGATAAGCCCTGGAATACAATCTATTCTATTTAGAGAAGCACCTTGGGCAATTGATAGCAATTGGGTTAGTCCTAGCGAAAAGATGAATAAAGAATATCTTAATTATATTATTCGTGAAAAGGAATTTGGAGTGGAAAAAGCCAAATGGGCTGTGAACAAAATATTAAGTGCAAAACCATATTTTACCTCTAAAAGTGATTATAAAGAACTGATTTCTTTATATGAAAGAACATTATTAACAGCAAAATTATATTATTATTCGTCTAAAGCTTATTTTGGTTTTAGATGCTATCTTAATGAAGGTGAGTGTAAAGAGCTGAATTTAATAATTAAGGATGGATTATCGGGTATAAAATCGACATGTGAAGAAATGAATAAGTATCCAAATAAAGGGCATCATGGACAATTTTACTGGATTAAGGACATTGATAGAGCGAATAAATTGTATAAAAATATTACAGAGGGTTGGGGTACTTATGATAATAAGAAATTTGATTTATAAAAAAACGGTTGCCAACAAAAAATATACGTAATGCGGGGTGATGTACTAAATTTGAGCCTTAAAGCATTTAATAACCAATTTTGCGATTTGATAGCTTGGAGCTTCGAAAACCTGCACTAAACATTTTCAGCACGCTAGCGTGAATTAAAAAAAGCCAAAGAGTAATTTAAAGTTAGCTATAGTTAAGAAAAATCAAAGATGAATTATAGTATTTGAACAATTAAATACTCAATTGTCAATTTGTTAAAGCCAATGAAGAAAATTCTGTTTTATATGTTCGTTTTAATTCTTTTAACGAGTTGTATAGGAGAAAATAAGTGTGTAAAACATTTGGATTTAATCGGATATCGTGTGGCAGAGAGGAGCTTTGCAATCGACTATACAAAGAATTCAGAAACCATACGTAAAGAAATTAGTGAGGCTTATGGGTCAGATCTTTGTGAAATTTGTACTCGTGTTTTAATTAAGGTTCCTTTTGTGTTTAATGAAGAGAACGGATATCTGGGTGTTCTTGTGGATTATGGCTTTCCTGTTTGTAAGGACTGTCCTGTTTCATTCAGGAGCAGGTATTATTTTGATATTATTATCAATCAACAAAATCAACTTTTAGCAGAAAAAGAACCCTGTTCATTGGATTCATTATCTTATCAAATAGAACATTATCTTAACAGTGTAGGTAATGATCCAAATGTTCCCGAAATATACAGTGAAGTGAATTATAAATTAATCTGGTCAAACATTTCAGATAGCTCAATTATTGACAAGGTATTAAACATCATTACAAAAACGCACGCTGATTATATTGAAGGTTTAATGCTACAGGAAGGAATTAGTTTATGCGATATAAATTCTCAAATGTTAGATTCCCTAAAAAAAGTATATCCATTAAATATTGAATTCGATTTAGGCAAATGGAAGTATTTCGAGCCAGAACTTATTTTCATAGATTCAACTTTACCTGAAAACGATGGTCAGGAAATTGATGTATATTAGCCACTTACAAAAATTACACATTAGCCTTCTAAATATAAGTCCATAAATAATTTGAAAGTAGTATCGAAATCACAAGAATACTTCGTTAGATGATGGACCTAGAAATTGCCTAACAAATTAAATTCCTATTTGCATTACCGCCAATTCATCGTATATTTATCTCATCCCACGGCAAACATACTATTATGCGATTACCTACAACTTCTGCATCATGGTGGGGGCCGCCAAAAAAATTTGACCGCCCTCAGGAAGAAAGACGGGTCAGCTGGCTGGAGCTGTTTTACGACCTGGTTTATGTGATTGCCATTTCACGGATCACCCACCACTTTTCTTTGCATATCACCACCGAAAGTTTTTTTGAATATGCTGTTATGTTCATCCTGATCTACTGGGGCTGGGTGAACGGAAGCCTTTACCACGATATTCACGGGAACGATGGCTTAAGAACCCGCCTGATGACACTCTGGCAAATGGTTATTATTGCTGCACTGGCTGTTGTTATCGATCAAACCCAGGAGAACCGTTTTTTTAATATCATGGTCGTTTTGATGATCATGCAGCTGTACATCACCTATATGTGGTGGAGTGTTGGGTTTTACGATAAATCACATCGGCGCTACAACAGGCCGTATACCATTCTTTACCTGATTTCGCTCGCTTTGATGGCACTGACACTGTTTTTAAATTCAGAATGGCAGAAGCTCCTTTTCCCGCTGATCATTATATGCAATTATGCCCCTCCAATGTTCTCTGTGGTGTTGCTGAACCGTGACAGATCGGATATCGCACTGTCATCAAGCATGTTTGAGCGCATGGGATTGTTGGTAATTATTATGTTTGGTGAAGTAGTTCTGGGTGTGGTAAACGGCATTACCCAGACAAACGCCTCAGGGTTCTCAACCTGGCTTAACTTTACGCTTGAAATTGCAATTGTATTTGCCCTCTGGTGGATATTTTTTACGATCGTTGCACAAAGAGATGCTCAAAAAGGATTTTTAAAAGCCTCGTTACTTGAATACTTATTTATTCCCTTGCTTTTATCGCTTGGTCTGGTTGCTGTAAGCTTTACCGTATTCTTTGATACACACCACGAAATTCCGCTTCAAAAGCTTGGTTATGCCATTGCCACATTCCTGG
This sequence comes from Quyinboa ferrireducens, assembly GCF_042436675.1. NCBI lineage: Bacteria > Pseudomonadati > Bacteroidota > Bacteroidia > Bacteroidales > Quyinboaceae > Quyinboa > Quyinboa ferrireducens. The sequence goes on from NZ_JBHMVA010000006.1 coordinate 173,856, forward strand.
TCTGCATCAGACTGATGATGCTATTTCTAGTATTGCCGGAAGGCATGCGTCCTCTGAAAAAGCCAATAGATTTTTCATTACTGATCACAGCAGCCGTATTTCTAATTTCAACATTTATCACTTTGCACATCAACAGGTTGTATTACCTGGCAGGTGTACTAATTGTTCTGGTAAGCGAGATCTTATTTCTGAATTTAAGGTATATGGCACTTCAGAGAAAGAAGGACGCATCAAATTGAGTAATCTTGCATTAAAGGTTATCTCTAAATATAACATTTCGAGCACTTTAGTTGGAAATATAACAACTATAGAATATCTTCGTATGGTGTTTGAAAAAACATAACCTGAAAATCATGACATGAACCTGTTTAAAAACAAATGTCATAGAAATATTAAGGGGCACAAAACATGCTGATTGCCTAAGTCTAAAGATGTTTCGGTCCCAGGAATGAGGGTGAGATGCTTAAATTTCAGGGGATCCGACAGATAAATAACACATAGAATATCAATGCTACGATACATTACAAACTTAAGTTCCTGATAATATGAGAAAACGGAATTCAATCTGGCTTTTAGTCTTTCTATTACTATTAAGCTGTGAGTATATAAATACATCTGAAGATATTCAGTCTGAATTTATTCTTGCAGGAATTAATTCAGAGAAACTTGATACGCATACATATCCATCAGTACAAAAGATAACTTTCGAAAACGAAACTGCTGCCGGATATCCTTCAACAGTATATTCCGGCACAATATCACTCGACCTCAATTCTGATGGCACTAATGACATAACATTTTATTCATATTATGGTTATGCCTGCTCAATGGCCGGATGCTTTAAACCAACAAAAGCCTGTAAGGTTTTGAATACCGGCAATAACGAAATTGAAATAAATCTAAACCCGTTGCACCTGAGAGACACAATAGACAACAAATTAGACTGGAAAATTCTGGGCGCCGAATCAGATGGAGAACACAAGGTAATTTCAGCTACACTGAGTTCTTATACTCCTAAATGGACAAATAACGCAGAAATTGCCAATAATGTATGGAATTCAGGTGATTTGTACCTGGCCATAAGAATCAGGAAAGGCGACATCTATAAATATGGATGGATCAGGTTATATATTACTGATTATTATGACTTAAATATCAAAGAAACAGCCTGTGAAAAATAAACCCTTAATTTAAAATCTATGAAATGAGTACTTCTGCAGGCATTTTTGAAAATAAATTCACATCTTTGTTTGATGTCTTACATGGAGTGAACTGTTATGACCATATTATTAGTACTGTTTTTTCTTATTCTTCCCTTAATCATTTCCTATTTAACTCAACGGTACCGCGTTCTCAATAAAATCGGTGCAGTGCTTATCTGCTATGCCATTGGTATGTTGCTGGGGCATACGCCCATGTTCAACGAATCCACGTATGCGCTTCAGGACAATATTGCATCCGGAGCCATTCTGCTGGCGCTACCCATTCTTTTGTTTGACGCCAATCCAAGGCACTGGAAAGCAACAGCAGGCGTGACCCTGAAATCCATGATCATTGCTGTATTGGCGTTGATGTTGGTAGTAGGAGTAGGACACGCCATGTTCGGATCAAAAATTACAGAGGGCTGGAAAATAGGTGCAATGCTCATTGGGGTTTATACAGGAGGAACACCGAATCTGGCTTCCATCAAAACCGGACTTGATGTATCAAACGATGTATATATCGGAGTGCACACCATGGATACAATCCTGAGTGCCATCTACCTTTTATTCCTGATGACCATTGGGAAAGTCTGGTTCAGAAAAGTACTGAAACACTATCCTGATGCACAGACTACGGATCTTACAACGGAACAAAAACCCAAAACGCTGAAAGAATGGTTTGTAACATTTGATTATAAATATGCGGCTCTGGGACTTCTTATCAGCATCGGTATTGCAGGTGTAAGTGCTTTTACCGGCCTTAGTTTGCACGAAAAATACCAGATGATCGTAATCATTCTAATGATTACCACACTGGCGATTGCCATATCGATGTTTAATTTTGCATCCAGCCTTAAAAAAGCTTTTCCTGCAGGTATGTACTTCATTTATGTATTCAGTCTGGCCATTGCCACCCGGGCTAATTTTTATGAGATTGCACACCTCAGCAGCACCATCTTCTACTATGTAGCCTTTGTAATATTCTCTACCTTTGTGTTGCATTTTATTTTTTCAAAGGTATTCGGGGTAGATGCCGACACCATGATGATCACCTCCACAGCGCTCATCTGTTCTCCACCATTTGTACCCGTTATTGCAGGAACACTCAACAATAAAAACCTGCTCATACCGGGAATAACGGTTGGGGTTATTGGTTATGCTGTAGGAAATTATCTGGGATTTTTATTCGCTTATATATTACATTAGAATGAGAATACTTTATTCATTGGGAATCGCTTTATTCAGGTTTTTCCTTGTCCTGCTTTCACCATTCAATCCAAAACTGAACGGAATGATTGATGGCAGAAAAAACTGGAAAGATAAACTTACTGCCGATATTGATCCGAAAGTTCAATACATCTGGTTTCATTGCAGCTCACTGGGTGAATTCGAACAGGGACGCCCTTTGATTGAAGCGTATAAGCTATCGCATCCCGGTAAAAAAATTGTGCTTACCTTCTTCTCTCCATCCGGATATGAAATCAGAAAAAACTATCCCGGAGCTGATCTGATTTTATATCTGCCGTTTGATACCAAATCCAATGTGAATTTCTTTCTAGATACAATTAAACCAGAGAAAGCGATTTTTGTAAAATACGATTACTGGTTCTGGTTTCTGACCGGACTGAAAAAAAGAGCTGTTCCCACATATCTTGTTTCAGCCATTTTCAGGGAGAACCAGTTGTTTTTTAAGCGGTACGGAGGCTGGTATCGTAACATGCTAAAACAGTTTACAACAATCTTCGTACAAACCGATGATTCCGTTAAGTTACTTGAATCCATCGAAACAGAAAATGTAATTAAAGCCGGAGATACAAGGTTTGACCGGGTCACATCACTTCCCAAATCGCAATTTAGCGATCCTCTGCTGGAAACTTTTGCAAAAGATTCCAAAGTGGTGGTTTGCGGCAGCACCTGGCCCCCCGATGAAGAACTGATATCACAATACATCAGAGAAGAAGTAAAAGACAGATATGTTAAGTTCATTATTGCCCCGCATGAGATTCATGATAAGCATATTCAGCAGATACAGGAAAGGCTGGAAGGCGTTCCGGTTTGCCGTTACACAGATCCGGGAAAAGTAAACGTTTCAGAATCCCGGGTCATGATAGTGGATACCATCGGTAAGTTATCCTACATCTACCGGTACGGCGTTCTGTCGTATATTGGCGGCGGCTTTGGTGTTGGAATCCATAATACACTTGAGGCAGCCGTCTATGACCTGCCGGTTATTTTTGGTCCGAACTACCTGAAATTTAATGAGGCCTGCGATCTGATTAATCTTAATGCTGCGTTTTCCATAGCCAATTACAATGACCTGAAACTGAAACTGGATCAATTACTACATGATCCTGAACGATGCAAAAAGACAGGAAAAGTTGCCGGAAACTATGTCAGAGAAAATGCCGGTGCAACACAAACAATTCTAAATCGTATTAAATAATAGTTTATTTCAAGTTATATCAATGCAGTTATAACATGTCTTAAAAAGCAGTTTAGAGATCAAACTTGACTATCGGTAGTATTTTCCTAAATTTGTAAAAAAGATAAGCGATGAATATTCAGGCTGAGAAATTAGAATTAATGCGGATGATTCTTGAAACAGATAACCCCAAAATACTAGCATCCATAAAGAAGATATTCAAAAAGCAATCGAATGACTTTTGGGAAACAATTCCTAAATCGCAGAAAGATGAAATTTTTGAAGGCATCAAGCAAATTGAAAATGGAGAAATTATAGACTATGATGATTTTATGAATAATCACAAAAATGAATCGTAGCATAAAACTTTCAAAACTTGCTTCACTAAAACTAACTAAGTTACTTGATTACCTTGAAATTAACTGGTCTGATAAGGTAAAGAATGACTTTATTAAAAAACTCGATAAAGCACTTGATAGTATTAACCAACATCCTGATTCATTTGAAAAAACCAAATTTGTTAGTGGTCTGCATAAATGCATTGTTACCAAACAAACAACTATTTATTACAAGTATGACGACAAGTATATATATGTAGTAACTTTATTCGACAACAGGCAAAATCCTGATAAACTCAAAAAGGAATTAAAATAAATAAACTTTTATTTTCCGTGCCCTAACTATACAAAACAAGCTTAAAAGTCGACTTTCACTAATATTATCAATAAAGCAGATATCAACTACAGTAAAATATTTTGTTTAATTATTTCTCATTTTAATTAAACATTCTTATATTTGCATAAGAATGTCGAAGACTTATACCATAAAAGATATTGAGGCCTTAACCGATATTAAGGCACATACCATACGTATATGGGAACAGAGGTATAAAATTGTACATCCTGACAGAACAGAGGGTAACTCGCGTAGATATTCAGATGAACAGCTGAAAAAAATAATGAATATCGCGTTTCTTAATAAGCGCGGAACAAAAATTTCCCGTATTTCCAGAATGAGTACGACGGAAATAGCTGAAAAAGTCAGGAACTTCAACAAACCGGATTCTTCTGACATTGACACCATTGACCAGATAATTGGTGCAGTTCTTGATCAGGATGACATGTTACTGGAAGTTTTATTCAATCGATCCGTTTCAGCAATGGGGATGGAAGAAACCATTAACCTGATCATACGTCCGGTAATGAAACAGATTGGGGTACTGTGGCAAACCGGCACCATTGACACCACACAGGAACATTTTCTGTCGAACTTTGTACGGCAGAAAATCATAACCGCTATTGATGGCCTTCCTGCACCAACTAAAAAGCATACATTTATTCTTTTTTTACCCGATGAGGAACTTCATGAACTCGGTCTGTTATTCTACAACTACATTCTCAGGAACATGGGATATAAAGTTATCTATCTTGGACAGTCTGTTCCCCTGGAAGATCTGAAAATATACCACCATATCCGCGATTTTGATCTTCTGCTTACGACTAAAACCTCTTACATCCTTGAAGAGGAACTTCAGAAAATTGTAGATGATATTAGTCAGACTTTTAATAAAAAAATATTGCTTATTTCGGGATTACAATTTGAAAACAAACAAATAAAGTTTCCTCCTAACACGAAATTTTTCAGGAGTGCAAACGAACTAAAGGGGTTAATCAAACATTTACAGTAAAATCCAATTTACAACGAAAACCAAAGCCTCCCGAAAGGAGGCTTTATTTTTTTAATACTATTACACCTGTTGCATTGTCCGCTAAAGATTATGAATGATATGTCCCTCTTTGAAAAAGAGGGTGGTCCTGACCGAAGCGTCAGGATCGGGAGATTTAAAAGAGAGATGTGTATGCCCCTGACACAAATCCTCCGTCCGATAAATCGGGATACCTCCTTTTCCTTGTTACCTCATACACGCTTATCTGGCTTAAAAATTCAGTTTGATCCTTAGTTTCCTAATTCCGAGAGGAATTTTATCCTGATCATGCGAATATCCTCCTCTGAATATTCGTCTTCACCCAACTCATCCAACGCAGCCTGAATATCATCCGATTCTGCATCTTCCTTAAAGTAAAGAAATGCATCTTCCACATGATCTTCATCCATGACTTCCTCTATGTAATAGTTTATATCCAGTTTAGTGCCGGAATAAACGATTGACTCAATTTCTGCAAGCAGGTCTGCCATTTCCAATCCTTTGGCGTCTGCTATCTCATCCAGCGGAAGTTTTCTGTCGATGTTTTGTATGATGTAAACTTTCAGCTTGCTTTTGTTGGCCACGCTTTTTACCACAAGATCGCTGGGACGTTCTATTTCGTTCTCCTCTACATGCCGCTTAATCAGTTCCACAAACTCCTTTCCGTAACGTCTGGCTTTACCGGCACCAACTCCAGGCATATTCTGCAATTCTTCTATGCTGATGGGATAATTGGTTGACATGGCTTCCAGAGAAGGATCCTGGAAAATAACAAAGGGCGGCAGCTGTTGTTTCTTGGATATCTGCTTTCTGAGATCCTTCAGCATTGAAAACAGCACAGGGTCAACCGATGAAGTACCTGCACCACGCATACCCGGCTCATCGTCATCATCGCTATATTCGTGATCCTCAACTATTTTAAATTCATATGGGTTCTGTAAGTACTCTCTCCCTTTCGGCGTAACCTTTAGCACGCCGTAGTTTTCAATTTCCTTATCAAGAATACCTTCTATAAGTGCCTGACGAATCGTTGCCGCGAATAACTTTGGTTCGGTGTCACCTGCAGAACCATAAATATCCAGTTTATGGTGTTTAAATGATTTTACAGCTGCATCGTCTTTCCCTACCAGTACATTGATGACATGCTCTGCCTTGTACCTTTCGTTCAGTTTAATAATGGCATTGATGACCTGAATCAGATAGCCCTGACCATCAATCTGTTTTTTCGGATTGATACAGTTATCGCAGGTATGACAGTTTTCCTCTTCATATTTTTCACCAAAATAGTGCAAAAGAACTTTTCTGCGGCAAAGCGATGATTCAGCAAATGCAGACGTCTCAAGTAGTAACTGCTTCCCAATTTCCTGTTCAGCCACAGGCTTACCCTGCATGAACTTCTCCAGTTTCTGAATATCCTTGTAACTGTAAAATGTAATACACTGCCCTTCACCACCATCACGGCCTGCTCGACCTGTCTCCTGGTAATAACCTTCCAGACTTTTTGGAATATCATTATGAATCACAAAACGTACATCGGGCTTGTCAATTCCCATTCCAAATGCAATGGTAGCAACAATCACATCCACTTCCTCCATCAGGAAAGCATCCTGATTAGCGGAACGTGTGGCAGGATCAATGCCTGCATGATAAGGAAGTGCCTTAATGCCGTTTACCTGCAATGTTTCAGCAAGCTGCTCCACTTTCTTACGGCTCAGACAATATATAATTCCTGATTTACCTTCGTTGTTCTTTATGAATTTAATGATCTCCTTCTCGGTATTAACCTTAGGCCGTATTTCGTAGTACAGGTTTGGACGATTGAATGATGATTTAAAGACCTTCGCATCCAGCATTCCCAGATTCTTTTGAATATCGTGCTGAACCTTAGGTGTAGCTGTTGCCGTTAATGCAATGAGCGGTGCCGTACCAATTTCGTTTATAATTGGCCTGATCCGGCGGTATTCAGGTCTGAAATCGTGCCCCCATTCAGAAATACAGTGAGCCTCATCAATGGCGTAAAACGAAACGGTCACATTTTTCAGAAATGAGATATTATCTTCTTTCGTTAACGATTCCGGAGCTACATACACCATTTTGGTTTTGCCCGACAATATATCTGATTTAACCTGTTCGAGGGCGGAACGGGAAAGTGAGGAATTCATGAAGTGAGCCACACCATCTTCAGAGCTGAAATTACGCATGGCATCAACCTGGTTCTTCATTAAGGCAATTAAAGGAGATATAATAACAGCCGTACCTTCCATCATCAATGCCGGTAGCTGATAGCATAACGACTTTCCTCCACCGGTTGGCATCAACACAAATGTATCGTTCTTGTCAAGTACATTGTGAATAATCTGTTCCTGGTTGCCTTTAAATGTAGAAAAACCAAAATGAGTTTTTAAAGCAGTATAGAGGTCTCTATTTTCACTCATTCCAAAAATTTAATTAAAGCTTTAAAACAAAGTTAAAAAAACTATGGTTATATGCAAGTTTTCAAGATATTAATCGTCTTATAAATAATACCTTACATTAAGCCACTTTCAGCCTGTTTTTATTGAGATTGCCAAGCATCTTTCGGGCAAGTGCAACAGTTACTTTAAGTGTTTTCTGAGGTTTGGAAGGAATCTCAAACATAGCGTCCATCATAATCGTTTCAGCGATGGAACGCAGCCCCCTGGCTCCCAGTTTAAACTCAATAGCCTTATCAACAATATAATCCAGAGCAGCTTCTTCGAAAATGAGTTTTACTCCATCCATCTCGAACAACTTGGCATATTGCTTGGTAATGGCATTTCTGGGTTCGGTTAATATTTGTCGTAAGGCATCTCGATCCAAAGGATCAAGATAGGTGAGCACCGGTAAACGGCCAATTATTTCAGGGATCAGCCCGTATGACTTTACATCCTGGGGCGCAATGTACTGCAACAGATTACTTCTATCTACTGTTTCATTCCCCTTTGCAGCAGCATATCCAATTGCCTTGGTATTTAAGCGGTTTCCTATGTGCCGGTCAATACCATCAAACGCACCGCCACATACAAAGAGTATGTTCTTTGTATTAACGGGTATCATTTTCTGATCCGGATGTTTTCTTCCGCCTTGCGGTGGTACGTTCACAACAGAACCTTCCAGCAGTTTCAGCAATCCCTGCTGTACACCTTCACCACTTACATCCCTGGTAATAGAAGGATTATCACTCTTGCGGGCAATTTTATCAATCTCATCAATAAATACGATACCCTTTTCTGCAGCTGCTACGTTATAATCCGAGGCCTGCAAAAGCCGTGTAAGTATACTTTCAATATCTTCGCCCACATATCCTGCCTCGGTAAGAACAGTTGCATCCACAATGGTAAACGGAACTTTAAGCAGTTTGGCAATAGATCTGGCCAAAAGCGTTTTTCCGGTTCCCGTGGGTCCGACCATTAGTATATTGGATTTTTCAATCTCCACTTCGTTGTGCTCAGATTGCATAATTCGTTTATAATGATTATACACAGCAACAGATATATATTTTTTTGCTGCTTCCTGCCCGATCACATAACCATCAAGAAAACCTTTAATTTCAGCAGGTTTTGGCAGGTCCTCTCTGTGAAGATCAAAATCGCCTCCCGAGTTTACCTCTTCTTTTATTATATCGTAAGCCTGTGTGATGCAAAAATCACAGATATGTCCGTCGACTCCTGCGATCAACAGATTTACATCTTTCTTCGGTCTCCCGCAAAAAGAACACTTCTCTACTGCCATAATCTAATTTTCCTGTTTATTACTTCTTATCCTTTAAACGAAATAAAACTTCGTCAATCATTCCATATTCCTTCGCTTCCTGAGATGTCATCCAGTAATCGCGATCGGAGTCTTTCTCAATCTTTTCGTATGGATTTTTAGAGTGATCAGCTATGATCTGGTACAACTCTTTTTTAAGCTTTAGTATTTCGCGGGCGGTAATCTCAATGTCTGATGCCTGCCCCTGTGCTCCTCCCATTGGCTGGTGGATCATGATCCTGGAATGCTTGAGGGCAGAACGCTTGCCATCTGATCCTGCTGTAAGTAAGACTGCTCCCATGGAAGCTGCCATCCCGGTACATATGGTTGCTACATCCGGTCCGATAAACTGCATGGTATCGTAAATGCCTAATCCTGCGTATACCGATCCTCCCGGAGTATTCAGATAAATTGAAATATCACGTGTGGAATCAGTAGAATCCAAATATAATAACTGTGCCTGAACCACATTGGCGACATATTCGTCTATTGGCAGGCCAAGAAAAATAATCCTGTCCATCATTAAACGTGAGAATACATCCATAGATGCCACGTTCAATTGTCTCTCTTCAATAATTGTGGGAGAGATATAACTACTGGTAACATCTGAATATTGGTCGAACGCCAGTCCATTCATTCCAAGATGGCGGGTAGCAAATTTTCTGAAATCGTTGTTTTTATCCATTTTTTATCTTTTTTCCGAAACTCAAAGTTAACTATCTTTTCTCAGAAAAATAAAGGGTGCTCTTATTTAGAACACCCTTTAAGATTAATTTGCATTTAAATGCTGTGTTTTTATTTTACAAGTTCGTTAAAAGCATCGAGAGAGATCTCCTCCACATCCAGCTTAACCAACTCTTTTACCTTATCGAGTATTTTGTTTTCAAATGCCCTTTCGCTGATATTTCGGCTCTGATCCTCATTCTTAAGGATCTCTTTGGCATAATTTTCAAGATGCTCATCCGGAACATTGGTCATGCCGTATTGTGCAAACTGTGACTGAGCTACCTTCTTAGCGTAAGTCATGACATCAGCTTCTTCCAGTTTAATTTCATTGGCTTTAGCGATAGACCCTTTCACCATATTCCAGCGCAGATCATCAAGGAACATCGGAAATTCTTTCTCCAACTGCTCATCGGTAAGTTCTTTATTCGTGGCCACGACCCATCTTTTCAGAAAAGCTTCCGGTAATTCTACGTCCTTTACCTTTTCCACCAGCTTGTCTTTGGCATCCAACAGGAATTTGTAATCACTGTTACTTACCAGATTTTCCTTTATCTCGTCAGCAATACGCTTGCGCATATCTTCTTCAGTGGTCACCTCATCTTCAGGATAGATCTGTTTGAAAAGTTCTTCATTAATTTCTGCCTGCTCAAAATGAGAGATCTCATTAACGGTAAAACTGAAATCGCTATTCAGATCAGCAACTTCTTCCTTTTTGATGTTGAGTAAAGAACTGACTTCTGTATCGTTCTCAAAAGCCGTTTTAGGATTGAATTTGATCGTTTTTCCTTTAACCTTACCCAGAAATTCCTTTTTCAGCTCCTCAACAACTACTCTTTCTGGTGAAAGCACCACGCTTTTGCCCTCTATGCCTCCTTCGAGAGGATTACCTGCATCATCAAGCTGAACCAGATCACCTTTCAGCAGATCCTTTTCTTCTGCTTCTTCCACGTCAACCTGTTTGCCAAAACGTGAACGGTAATAGTCAACCTGTTTATTGATCAGTTCATCGTCAACCTTAATATCGTAGTATTTCAGTTTTTCTCTTTTTGTAAGTGATATTTCCACAGCAGGAGAAATACCGATATCAAATTTGAACTCAAAAGTATCCTGATTGTCAAAATCAATAGTTTCCTGATCTTCACTTGGCAACGGATCGCCCAATACCTGAAAATCAGCTTCTGACAAGTATTTGTTCAGCTCGTCAGACATAAGCTTGTTGACTTCGTCGAACAAAACTGCCTTACCATACATCTTTTGAATAAGCGATGCAGGCACTTTACCCGGTCTGAAACCCGGCACATTGGCTTTTTTGCGATAGTCTTTTAATACACGGTTTACGTTCTCCTCGTAATCAGATTTTTCGACGTTGAGTGTGATCACTGCATTAACGTCATTGATGTCTTGTTTTGTGATATTCATCAGATGATAGTTATTATAAACAACCGTAATGTAAAAAAACCGCCTGATAACCATACAGGTAAGGCGATTTTTTCATGTGCGGACGAAGGGACTCGAACCCCCACACCTCGCGGTACTAGATCCTAAGTCTAGCGCGTCTACCAATTTCGCCACGTCCGCAAATTTTCGGAGTGCAAAGATAGATTTTCTTTGCTGAAATATGCAAATTTTACTGCACTTATTTTTCGAAATTATTCCGGATTCAAACCGGTGTATCTGACTGCTAACCAAAAAACTGACCGCTGATAGTCATATAAATAAACAGACCCACAATGTCGTTCATGGTCGTTATAAACGGCCCGGTAGCCAATGCCGGGTCAATTTTCAGCTTGTGCAGTGTTAACGGAACGATTGTTCCGGAAAGTGATGCAAAGATAATAACAGAAAATAATGAGATACTGACTGTCAGTGCAAAATCAATTCCTTCATTAAAAAAGAAATTGTAACTGAATATAAGCGATGAAAGAATAATGGCGTTGATAAGAGCCACAGATAACTCCTTGAACAACTTTAAAAAGGTGCGGTCGAAAATATTTACACCTGCGGCAATATCTTTAACAATAATAGCTGAAGATTGTATGCCTACGTTACCTCCCATAGCCGCAATCAATGGTATAAAAAATGCCAGGCGATGATCAAGATGAAGATTCCCTTCGAACAGACTAATTACAAGTGCACTACACACCCCTCCGAATAGTCCTATCAACAGCCATGGAATTCTTGCCTTGGTCAGTCGTATTACTTTATCCGATGCTTCCACATCCTGAGAGATACCCGATGCCATCTGATAGTCCTTATCTGCTTCTTCGCGGATCACATCCACCACGTCATCTACCGTAATCCGGCCAACCAACCGGCCAATACTATCCACAACAGGCAGGGCCACAAGGTCGTAACGTTCTATAATCTGGGCGACCTCTTCACTTGGGGTATCGGTCTTTACGCTTATCGGATCCTTCTTCATCACATGCCTGACCTTTGAAACAGAAGGGCTGAGCAACATTTTTTTCAGGGGTAATACACCGGTGAGTACATTGGCGTCGTTTACCACATAAATGTAGTATACCTCGTCCACCTCTATCGCCTGTTTCCGCATCTCCTTCAAACTGGTGGGCATACTCCACTCCTCGTTGACCGCAATCAACTCCTTAGCCATCAAACCACCTGCAGTATCCTCATCATAGTTCAGCAGATCCACAATATCACCGGCCTGTTCCAAATCGTCGATATGTGAAAGGATCTCTTCCTGCCTGTCCTCTTCCATCTCGCCGATAATGTCAGCAGCATCATCGGAATCCATATTGTCGATAAACTGCTTGGCGATCACCTCACTTGGCAGAACCTTCAGGAATTTCTGGCGATCGTCATCGGTCAGTTCAATCAGTACGTCGGCAGCCTTTTCTCCATCAAGCAACAGGTAAAGAAATTTGGCTTCTTCAATATTCAGTTCATCATAGATATCTGCAATATCAGCCGCATGCAACGACTCCATCATCTGAAGCGCCTGTTGTTCGTCGCCCGCCTCAATAATCTCTTTCAGTTTATCAATGTATTCCCTGTTTAATTCCATGCTTATTCCTTTTTAAGCCTGTTTTTCGACCTCGGTCGTTAAAAATACAAAATCATTTACAGTTAATTGCTCGGGGCGAAGATTAAAAATTTCATTTTCTGTTATCCGGTTATCCGGTTTAAAGAATGACTTTAAGGAATTTCGCAAAGTTTTTCTACGTTGATTAAAGGCTGCTTTTACAACTTTCACAAATAATTCTTCTGAACATTCCAGTGCTTTTACATCATTCCGGGTCAACCGTATAACGGCTGATTTAACCTTGGGAGGCGGCGTAAAAACCCCTTCGTTTACCGTAAACAAATATTCAATATCGTAATATGCCTGAAGCAGCACACTCAGAATTCCATAATCCTTATTTCCCGGACCTGAGGCAATCCTTCTGGCTACTTCCCGTTGCAACATACATACCACTTCGGGCACGCTGTCTTTTGCCTCAAGCACCTTAAACATAATCTGTGATGAAATATTATAAGGGAAGTTTCCAATAATAGCATAAGGTTTTTCGAACAGTGTAGAAATATCCAGTTTTAAAAAGTCATCGCTTATGATGTTTCCCTGCAGATCCGGATAATTTTCTGACAGGTACCGTACCGACTCACTATCGATCTCTACAACTTTCAGGATACGTTTACCCGCAAGGAACTGCGTTAAGACACCCATGCCCGGACCTATTTCCAGCACCGGAACATCGGCTGTTGAGTTCAGACTTTTAACAATGCGTTCTGCAATGCTGATATCATTTAAAAAATGCTGACCCAAATGCTTTTTTGCCCGGACTTTCTGCATTATCAGTTATTCGATTAGGACGATTAATAAGAATTCTTAATTTTGTGGCGTGGTGTACCTTGGCAAAGGTATACAGATTATTAACTAAAGCTGTATAATTTTGAAAAAAAGACTACTGAATGCACTTAAATTCATCATATTTCTGGGAATAGGTGCCGGTCTTCTGTGGCTCTACTACCGCGATGCCAACAAGGAACAAATGTTGGCAATTATAAAAAACGAGTTTAAAGTTGGGTGGATTATTGTTTCATTGCTTCTGGGGCTAATAAGTCATATCAGCAGAACCATCAGGTGGAAACTACTCATTGAGCCAACCGGATCGAGCCCGAAACTTAAAAACACCTTTTTAGCTGTAATGATAGGATACTTTGCCAATCTTGGGCTTCCCAGAATGGGAGAAATTGCACGTTGCGGTGTGCTCAGCAAATACGAAAAAATTTCATTTTCCACACTCGTGGGAACCGTCATGTTTGAACGTGCTATAGATATGATCATCCTACTGATTATTACGCTGATTGCAGTTGTTTCACAACATTCTGTGTTTATCCGGTATCTTGATGCACATCCCGCAGTAAAGGAAGCAATTTCGGGATTTGTATCTTCTCCATGGCTATGGGTATCCATTGCGGGTGTAATTCTTGCATTTGTAGCAGCACATTTTTTCCTTAAAAAATCGAAAGGTTATACCCGGATCAAACAGATTATGCAGCAAATATGGGAAGGTCTCAGCTCTATAAAAAAGATGGAAAAAAGAGGGTTATTCATCTTCCATTCCATTTTTATCTGGGTATGCTACTACCTGATGAACTATGTATGCTTCTTTGCTTTTGATTTTACATCGTCGTTTGGTCCGATGGTCGGATTATTCGTATTTGTGATGGGAAGCTATGGAATGGTTGCTCCGGTACAGGGCGGTTTTGGTCCGTGGCATGCGCTCACCATTTCAGCACTGGTTCTTTTTGGCGTGAAAGAAACACCTGCCGAAACATTTGCCCTGGTTGTTCACTCTTCTATGACCCTTATGATTATCATTGTAGGGTTTATTTCAGTCATTGTACTTCCACTGGTGAACAATAAAAAGACAAAGGATATTGCAACGGCTTAAAACCAGCAGCTATTTAAAAATCTTTATCGCTATTCTTGCCTGGTCGTTTCTTGGCTGTAAAATGGCGAGCTTTCAGCACTGGGGCCACTTAAATCTATTTGACAAAACTATCACCCAAAGCACAATGCTTATACTGGTGGTTCTCCTTATGCCCCTGAATGTAATACTGGAAGCATGGCACTGGAAGTTTTCTGTTTCAGGGATCAAAAAAATAAACCTTCATTCTTCTCTTAAAATGGTTTTAGGCAGTATGATACCTGCCATGATAACGCCTCTGAAAATTGGAGAATGGCCTGGCAGAGCGAGCTTTTTTCCTTTGGAACACAGAGGTGAAACAACCATTGCCGCTGCTTTGGCCGGCATCGTTAAAACCATAACACTCAGCCTCTGGGGAACCTTATCCCTTCTGCTCATTTTGTTATATCATGAAAATCGGTTCGGTTATATTTTACAGGTTTCAGGAATCACAATTGTGCTACTTTTACTTTTTGTACTTTTCATTTCAGGCAAAACCCTCAGACGGTTTATAAACCGTAAATTTCTTGGCAGGTTTAATAAAGGAAAGGAAAGTCTGGATTGGCTGAATTCAGGTTTTACTGTTAAAAGCATTGCCATTGCCAGCTTAAGGACGTCCGTGTTTTATATTCAGTTTGGTTTAATGGTCCTGTTTTTTATTCCTTACACTAACCTTTCTGAAATCATCTTTTACATTCCGGTTTATTTCATGATCCTGACTTTTCTTCCGGCGTTCTCCATAGCTGATCCGGCCCTGAGAGGTTCTGTGGCAATTGTATTATTTTCAGGACTGGTGGAGAATGTTCCGTTGATTGGAATAGCGGGTGTTATGCTTTGGTTTATAAATAACTTACTTCCAATGATCAGCGGTTCAGTGATCTGGTTCAGGAAACCTGAGTTTTCTTATCAAGTTGTTCGTAAACGGAATTCTTACTGATAAATTCAGGAACAATTTTTTTCATCGATTTCACGATATCCATTGTACTACCCTTCTCTGTAACATCATAAAGTTTATGTAAATCACCTTTTGCTTCTTCAAACAAGTACTCCCGAACTTTGGCTATCATAATTCTTGAATGATAAGTTGGAAGGGTATTTTCACTTACATTGAGCAGTTCCTCAAAAAGTTTTTCACCGGGTCTCAAACCGGTATATTCAATTTCGATATCCCTTCCCAATACCAATCCTGACAACTTGATCATCTTTTTAGCCAGCTCTGCAATTTTGATGGATTCACCCATATCAAAGATAAAGATCTCACCACCCTTTCCCATTGCTCCGGCTTCGAGCACCAACTGACATGCCTCGGGAATCGTCATAAAAAAGCGTGTTATTTCAGGGTGAGTTACGGTTACCGGGCCTCCATTTTCTATCTGCCTTCTGAACCTTGGAATAACAGATCCATTCGATCCCAGAACGTTTCCAAAACGAGTGGTGATATAACGTGTTTTACTGAGCTTGTTCAACGACTGTATGTAAATTTCGGCAATCCGTTTGGATGCTCCCATTACATTGGTTGGGTTCACGGCTTTATCCGTTGAGATCATCACAAACCGGTCAACGCCGAATTCATTTGCAAGATCAGCCAGTATCTGAGATCCAAGTACATTATTATGCACAGCTTCTACCGGATGAAATTCCATCATCGGGACATGCTTATACGCCGCCGCATGATATACCACATTGGGTTTGTATTTGGCAAAAATCTTGCGCATCATGGGTTCACGGGTAATATTCCCAATGACAACTTCAAATTTTTTAAACCTTAGTTGTTCCTCCAGTTCAAGCTGAATATCATATAACGGAGTTTCTGCCTGGTCAACCAGAATAATTTTTTCAGGATTGAACCGGGTCAGTTGCCGAACCATTTCACTACCTATGGATCCTGCAGCGCCTGTCACCAAAATGCACTTCCCTTTAACCTGCTCCGAAATATTGGATTCATCCAGTTTTATCGGATCCCGTTCCAACAAATCCTCAATTCTTATTTTTCTGATTTGATTGTAACTGAGCTCTCCCTTGGCCCAGTCACTGGCTTTTGGAACCGTAAGTGTTTTAATATTAAGTGAAAGTGCTTTTTCTATCAGTTCCTTTTTCAGGTGTTTGTCAATGGTATCGTCAGCAAATAAAAGCGTATTAATGTCGTATTCTTCAGCAATAGATTCAAAACTGGAATGATGAAAAATCTCAACCCCGTCAATTTTCTTTCCTACATTCCGGCGATTATGGTCAATAAAAGCTACAATGTTGGCAGCCCCACCCAACTCGCGTTCATAGGTCTGTTTTACAATAACACCTGTCTGCCCGGCACCAAATATCACTACATCCTGATGCCGTTCCTCACTTGCCATAAGTTTCCAGTATACACCTTTAACCATGACCCTTGTTGAGATCATCAAGAAGGCAACCAGTAAAAAGTCAATCAGAATTACTGAAAAGGGAAATAGAAATTTTCCTCCGAATACTCCGTTGGAAAGAACGTTTATAAAAAGGATTGAGGCCGAGCCGATCAGCAGTACAAGCAGAATACGCTCGGTATCGCGGAATGTGGCATATCTGACTATGCCCGCATAAATTTTTGAAATAACAAAGCTGATGGCCCTAATCCCTGTTACAACGAGGATTCCATACAACATATATGAATCCTGCTGATCCGGAATCTGAAAATTATAGCGCAGCAAGTATGCAAATGTAATTGCAAAAACACTTAAAAAAACATCAAAAACAAATACAATCCATCGTGGTGTATTTGTTTCTGAAAGGTTCATATTACCGGGTAAAACCATCATTTCCTTTTAGTGAAACAGCGCTACAAAAGTAATATTAATCCGGTTAAACAGGTTATTCTTTAACTTTTTCACCAGATTTTACCTTTTCTCCAAAGCAAACACCCATTCTGCGCCCCTGCTCCACAAGCGGATCATCGTGTTGAACCAAATGAAGTTTGCCTGCGACTTCACTCAATGGCACAGAAGTAATTTTACCGTCTATAAGAGCAACCATCTGTCCAAATTTCTTTTTATGAATCAATTCAGCAGCATGCCCTCCGAATTCGGTTGACAGAATCCTGTCATATGGTGTGGGGGATCCTCCTCTTTGAATATAACCCAACACGGTTTCCCTTGTTTCCAAATGTGCTTTATCTGTAATCTGTTTTGCAATATACCGTCCGGCTGGTTTACCATTTGGAGTTTTAATACCTTCAGCCACGACCACAATTGAGTATGGCTTCCCCTTTCTGGAACGTTCTTTCAACGTTTTACAAACGGTATTTATATCGTACTGTATTTCCGGCAAAAGAATAACATCACCTCCTCCTGCCATTCCTGAATGCAAAGCTAACCATCCGGCATGGTGCCCCATAATCTCGATTACCATAACTCTTTTATGTGAATTGGCGGTAGTGTGTAGCCTGTCAATTGCATCTGTAGCTATATTAACGGCAGAATCAAAACCAAATGTAACATCGGTTCCCCAAATATCATTATCAATTGTTTTAGGAATTCCAATCACGTTTAATCCTTCTTCGGCCAAAAGGCTGGCGGTTTTTTGAGTTCCGTTACCTCCGATGCAGACCAGACAATCCAGACCCAGCTTTTCATAGTTCTGCTTGATTACCTGAGGCTTATCTGCAACAATGTCATCTTCCATCTTCTTAAAAGGTTTTTCCCTGGAGGTTCCCAGAATAGTACCTCCAAGTGTCAGAATACCTGACAATTGCTTCTCGGTAAGTTCAACATAATCATGGTATAATAATCCACTGAAACCATTTGAGATTCCGATAACTTCCATGCCATATTCTACAATGGCAGTCTTTCCAACACCCCTTATGGTGGCATTAATTCCGGGACAATCACCACCTGCAGATAAGATTCCTATCCTCATAACTTATTATTTTAACAACACAAATTAACAAATAATGATTTATCTTCAAAACTAATTATTATGGTTTTTTGTGAAACCTTATTTAATTAAATTGCACTAATTTAGTTCTGCATGCAACGGTTTTGAGTATATCAACCTCTTTTGACTGAATTAATCGAATGAAGGAACCTGGTGACAAAGAGAAATACCTTATTGAAGGGGCATTAAAAAACGACAGGAAAGCTCAGTATGAACTATTCATGTCGTACAAAGATGCCATGTATTCTATTTTGTACCGGTTTTTAGGAAACGCTCAGGACGCTGAGGATGCTCTGCAGGAGGGATTTATTAAAGTCTTTACAAAGATTGAAAGCTTCAGTGCAAAATCAACACTCGGAGCCTGGATGAAAACGATCTTTATCCGTACAGCTTTGGAAAAAGTACGAAAGCGCGTATATGTATCTGACATAGAGGAAGCTTATTCGTACGAACCTTTTCATCCTGATGATGAACTGACAGGCGAAATGCTTGAAAATGCCATTCTTTCACTGGATGAAGGTTACCGTACAATCTTCCTGCTGGTGGAGGTTGAAGGCTATAAGCATAAAGAAGTTGCCGAAATGCTGAACATCAGTGAAGGGACAAGCAAGTCTCAGCTATCGAGGGCAAAAAAAAAATTACAAACAACGCTTAACGATTTGAATAACATTGAAAGGTTATAACAACATAAAAGATAAACTGTCGCAACTGCCAACTCATTCTGTGGATGAAAAGTTGTGGGAAAGCATTGAAGAAAAACTGCCACGTGCAATTTCTTTCGATAAACTGCCTGAACACAAAGCACCGGAAAATATATGGAATAACATTACTGAGGCTCTACCTCAAAGAAAGACCCGCAGGTTAGTGCCTTACTGGGCGGCTGCTGCTTCCGTAATTGTTCTTTTTTCACTAACATTGTTATTAAGAACAGGATCGCAAAATGAGCAGATTCTGGTTGCTGAAGAAATCATAACTGAAGATGTAATACCGGAACAGGCTCCGGAAATGAACAAGGAAATAACCATCTATTGTGATCAGTATCCATCCGTTTGCAGTTCAGACAAATTTGCAAAGCTTAAAAAACAACTGGATGAACTGAAAGCACAGAAAAGTGAATTGAATACATTGAAATCATACGATTCTGATCCTCAGATTGATGTTTACATTGAACACATCAATCTGGAACTGTCAACCATTCAACGCAAATTAATAGCTATGTTCTAAATGAGATCTGTTGTTACTGCCATATTATTTGTAATTGTATTTGCTGCATCAGCACAGGAAACCCGTGTTTTGATAACTGAGGACAGTTCGTTGCAAACCAGTGAATACGACCGGCTTTTCAACCTGCTATCGAGCGACAAGACTCAAATTAACAGTTTATTTAAACTGAATGCGGTAGATTGGGGACAATTGAGCCCTTCTTTCGTTTATGAACAACGTATCTATAAGAGTTTTACTGTTGAACCGGGAGTAAGAGTCGATGGGTTTGGTGTATCACAACAAAATGGATTAAAGTACATGGTCACCCCGGAGGTACGATTAAAATACTACCATAATTTCAGGTTCAGGGAACTTCGCGGTAAAAATACCAACGGATTTTCCGGAAACTATTTTATGGCAGGCGTTGCATTTCCTTTTGGTGATACACCATCTTTGCTGGAATCGCAATTGAACCGGCAGTATTTTTATGAATATGACCTGAGCGAACTTCCGGTTAACGAGATCCAGGCATTAGGACTATTGCAACTTGGGTATGGCGTTCAGCGAAGGTTTCTGGATATCGGCTATTTTGACATGTCGTTTGGCGTAAACATGCAGATATACCACGATTTGATCCCCAAAAACAAATTGCTGCCTTTTATTAAAATTGGTATTGGCTTCGGGATCACACCTAAAAAAGCAAAAGAACTGACAGAGTGAGATTAAAATTATACATAGCGCTTATTTTGGGCATTTTCATGCTTTCGGTTCAGGCCCAGACAAAGGTTAAGGTCCTGACCCGGATTATTGAAAAGAGCTATACTTACTCCGATGAATTTTTGCTGGAAATTGATGCTGAAAAGGCTGATATCACAATAGAAACTATTTCCGGCAATACGGTTGAACTTCAACTGAAACAGATTGTAAAAAATTCAAGTCAGGAAATTGCGGAAGATCATTTGAAAGCTCAGAAATTTGTGGAGAACAGCACAAAAGAGCGGCTGTTCCTTAAAAACTACATTCTTTTTAACGACGCCAATGATAAATCAGGATCGATATTTAAAAATGAATACATTCTAAAGGTTCCGGAGTGGTGTCACGTCAAAATAAAAAATCAACTCGGAAATATTGTTTTAAAAAAATTAGACAAAGGCATCATGCTTGATCTTGAGTATGCCAAAGCAGAACTTGATGATTGTACATCGCAACTTAACGCAAACATATCGCTTGGTGAGCTTACTGTTATCAAAGGCACGATTACAGGAAGCATCAATACACGAAACACACGCATCAAACTGCAATCGGTAAGCGGGGATATATCAGGAACCACAACCCTTGGTAATATTTCGCTATTTTTGAACGGGAATCCTTTGGTAACAGATCTGCAAACCAACTATTGCGAAACAACAATTATTAATAAATCGGAAGGAAGCTACTCCTTTGATCTTGAAACAAAAGGAGGAAAAATTAACAGTATAGAACATGAAGCTAAAAAAACCGATCTGGGCGAAAAGCTTTTGATCGCACCTGAAACTGATGGTGTTTTACCTCAGATTAAAATTACAGCAACGGACAACGACATTAATTTGTATTAAAATGAAGCAATTAATTTATTATATAAACCTTCTTGCAGTACTCGGTTTTATCTCATGTGCGCAAAGTGATCCCGGAGAAGCAATGTATTTCATGGATGGAATTCCAACAGACAACGAAATGGTATTTGACCAGTATGTGTCAGTAACACCGGAAGGAAATGTGCCATCAGGAGATACCTTATGGCTGAATCTGACTATTAACAACGAACTATTCACAGATAAAATATCAGGACAGGGTGTATATATTCCGCTGGATCAGGCCAAATTTACCTGCCAGTTCAAGATCACAGATCTGATTGAAACCACCTCGCCTGCCTATAACATGATCATTAATTCGGGGCAGCTTGTATCGAAAAAAGGCGACCTGATAACTGTATCATTCGGCTATCCGGACAAGCTTCCGGAACTCCAAATCGGATTGCAGTTTCCGGATATCGGTAAATATTCCATCAATTTTATTAATTATCCGAATCCTGATAATGAGGAACAGCTTCGTAATCCATGTACAGACAACTGCGAAAATTATTGGTATGATCTGAACTTCTATTTAAATAGTGATAAGAGTTTCGAATACCAGGCATTTGTTGAATATCATTTTAACATCACTGACAATGTCAATTCATATGACAACAAAGATTTTTCAAACGCCAGTATTTACGATGATGCGGTATATACATTTATAGTTAAATAAATATGGTAAAAAGGTTACTCTACATAGTAATACTGTTTACAGTTTTGATTCCGGTGCAGGCACAACTTATATATAAACCTGTTAAGCTTGATATTGGGATGGCATTTGGGGAACTGACCGGTCCGCATGCCGGGTTCATTACGCCTTATGCAGAACTCAAACTGAACATGACCAACAGAATTACCATTGGAGGCCGATATGAATACGTCTACTTTTCTCAAAAAGATCAGTCCATTATAAATTCAACATCTGCTAATGGCCTTTACTGGAGAAATATTGAAAGTGATGGTTTTATATCATCCGTTACAGGAACATGTGATTATTATTTTAACACCCATAAATTAAGACCATTTGCCGGAGTGGGGCTTGGTTTATATTATGCATCACTAAACGAACAGAATGTATTTATTAACAACGACGAAACACTGCTTTTGCCTGGTGCCATGCTCCGCGTGGGTTTCAGTGTGGAGCATATTCGTTTTGGTATAGAATACAACCTGATCCCAAATGATGTAACTAAACTCGATTATCTTTCTTTCAAACTTGGTTTTGAAATAGGAGGAGGGAAAAAAGTATTTATTAAACCGTAATATTTAAAATATGAGAAAGTATGTTTTACTGCTCGTAGTCGTAACTACGTTATGGGGATTCTCTGCGGATAATTTATCGAATTACAGTGACTATTCCCCGGTATTAATGGAACGCTCCAACCTGGAAAAATCGATCCATTCAGTTGATCCGGTAACAATGGAAAATCCGGGAAAGATCTACATCAAGGATTCCCTGCTTTTCATCGTGGAGAAATTTAAAGGTGTGCATGTCATTAACGATTACAACCCTTCAAGTCCGGTTAACCTGACCTTCATTACTATTCCGGGCGTTGTTGATATAGCCGTTAAAGGCAACATTCTGTTTGCTGATAATGCTGTGGATCTGGTCTCAGTAAATATTTCCGATCTGAATAACGTGCAGGAAGTAAAACGGGTCATAAATGTATTCCCTGAACTGTATCATCCTGAACTGAGGTATATTCCGGATCAGTTCAGGAAAGGACACCGCCCTGCTAATACCATAATTGTTAACTGGATAAAACGTGAGTCATGAAAAAGCAACTATACATCATAAGCATAGTATCGATAATAATTTTCGGTTCATGCGAAAACAGTGATATAAACTTTACCTACAGCGATTCTGGATATAGTACTGATGGCGGAACCGGAACCGGTGGAAGCATGGCACGATTCACCATTATTGGTGATCAACTTTATACGGTTGACGGATACAGCCTCAAAACATTTGATATCTCAGCTGAAGGTACCATAACTCAGAAATCGAACTGGCAGCTTGACTGGGGAGGAGGCATCGAAACAATTTTCCCGTATCATAACAAAATTTTCCTTGGAACCACAACAGGTATGCATATCATCGATGTGTCCAATCCGGATCAGCCACAATACCTGTCGAAATACGAACATGTGGTAAGCTGTGATCCCGTGGTTGTAAATGGCAATTATGCCTATGTAACCCTGAGTTCAGGAAGTAACTGGTGCAACAGGTCTGTAAACCAACTCCAGGTGATTGACGTCAGCAACATCTATAATCCTAAGCAGGTAAGAACCTACAACATGAGTAATCCTAAAGGTCTGGGCACGGACGACGGACTGCTTTTTGTTTGTGATAACGGACTGAAAGTGTTTAAAATGAATACCGCTACAGATCTGGTCCATATCAATACGTTTACGGATATCAACGGGGCTTACGATGTAATTCCTTATGAAGGCCTGCTCATACTGATCAGTGCTGATGGACTAAGGCAATATTCATACGAAAACGAAAGCCTTGTTTTAATAAGTTCAATACTCATCAACTAAAACGAAAATCATTATGAAAAATCTGATTCTAACCACAATATTATGTTTATTCATCCTGCCCTTATACGCGCAGACTGAATCTGATAATGTGACTCAAAACCTGGACTGGCAGTTCAGCATCGGAATAGTACCACAATATGCCATCATAAGTGGTATGCGCCTCGACTTCGACCTTAAACTAAAGCAGACGCAATATCTTACGTTTGCACCTCAGATGTATTACAATGAAAATTACACCTTGTTTTATCCTGAAAGCACAGATATGAAGGGTGTCGGATTGAACGTTAATTACAGGTATATTTTTTCACAAAACAAAAAGCCGGAAGGACCATATGTTGGTGCCGGGTTGGTTTATAAATATTATACCTTAAAATACTGGGGCGATGAATGGGTAGATTATGTTGAACTCGGAAATACTTATTCAGAACAGGTTAATCATGAAATTAACCAACGGTTTAACCAATTTGGTTATGACCTGCTAATCGGTTATCAGGGCACGCTGGATCGCTTTTTCTTCGACATGTATCTCGGTTGGGGATTCCGCTTAAGTGATTTTGATAAAGACAAATCAGAAGATGATTTCTGGAGCGAAACAGTTTTTGATCCGGGGTATTCAGGCTTTCTTCCGACCATAGGTTTCAGGGTTGGACTATTCCTTAAATAGCATAAATAAAAAAGGAGGCTCAAGCCTCCTTTTTCTATATTATCCTAAATTACTGATCCGCTTTAGCGCCTCTTCATTTAATATCTTAACCTTTCTGCCATCCACTGAGATGACCTTCTCTGTTGCAAAATTTGAAAGTGTTCGGATGGCATTCGATGTTGTCATATTTGACAGGTTTGCCAGATCCTCACGTGAGAGATAAATATTAAGTGTAACCCCATCACTTTCCAGACCGTACGTTTCTCTTAGAAACAGAAGGGCTTCTGCCAATCTTCCCCGAATGTGCTTCTGGGTAAGTGACACTGTCAGGTTATTAGAAAAACCTAACTCTTTAGCTAAACTCCCAAGAAAGAATAAGGATAATTCTACATTATGATGTAAAACCTCCATCAGAATATCCTTGTGAATGGTAATGATTACTGACTCCTCAATACAGATACTGCTGGTTGTATACTCCTCACCCGCAAATAAGGCACGCTTTCCAAAAATTCCAGGCGCTTTCACCATACGAACAATCTGTCCGCGGCCACCAACGCCTTCCTTAAAAATTTTTACTTTCCCTTTTACCAAACAGAGTAAATAGTCAGGCTGCTCACCCTCCTTATAAATAATCTGATTTTTCTTAAAATGATGAACCTGATAGTTTTCACTGACGAAAACTTTCTGTTCTTCATTTAATAATTCCCATAGTTGCTTCACTAATGAAATTGAAGCTTCATGTAAAATGCTTCTCTCTGCCATTTTACTGCTTTACAACATTGTTATAAAACACAAAGGTATTAAAAATTATTAAATAAAAAAGCAGGTTCTAAAAAGAACCTGCTTTAGCCCCTAAAATAAAGATTATGAACCTAACGGATCACTATCTCGCGAACAAAAGTTCACGATATTTTGGTAAAGGCCACATCTCATTATCCACTATCAGTTCCAGCTTATCGATATGATAGCGGATCAAATCAAGATATGGTCTTACTTCCTTGTCATAAGCAAATGCTTTCTCCTTTTCACCTTCAATACTGTTACACTTTTTACGTGCATCAATCATATTTTTGACTTCAGCCTTTATGGTAGAAATATGTACTGATATTTCCTTAATCAATTCCATGCGCGATCCGGCGAGTGACGCAAATTCTCTGGCTTCAAAAATCTCTTTCAGACCTTTAACATTTTTAATCAGACTACTCTGATATGCAATTGCGGTTGGAACAATATGATTAGCAGCCAGATCACCAAGCACACGCGCTTCTATCTGTATCTTCTTGGTGTATTTTTCCATTTCAACATCAACACGGGCCTCCAGTTCTTTCTCGCCCATTATACCGCTTTCAACCATTACTTTTTTACTCTGATCAGACAAATATGTCATGAGCGACTCAGGTACACTGGTAATATTGGTAAGACCTCTTTTATGAGCCTCTTTTAACCATGCTTCAGAATAACCATCACCATTAAATTGAATTGGCTTCGACTCAAGGATCAGCTTTTTAATCATTTGAAGAATTGCTTCATCCTTTTTGATTCCCTTTGCAATAAGTTTATCAACATCTTTTTTGAACTCTTCAAGTTGAACGGCCACAGCAGCATTAAGTGCAGTCATTGCCGGAGCGCAGTTCGCAGATGAGCCTACCGCTCTGAATTCGAACCTGTTCCCTGTAAATGCAAACGGAGAGGTTCTGTTACGATCCGTATTATCCAGTAAGATTTCAGGAATTCTTCCAATGCCAAGCTTTAATGCTGTTTTTTCTTCGGGTGACATTTTTTTGTTGGTCACTTTTTCCTCAAGATCTTCCAGCATACCCGCAATTTGTGATCCGGTAAATACAGACAAAATAGCCGGAGGAGCTTCATTTGCTCCTAAACGATGACTGTTTGCCGCATTTAAAATAGATGCCCTCAACAAATCCTGATTTTTATAAACAGCTGCCATGGTGTTGACGAGAAATGTAAGAAACTGCGTATTGCTCTTTGGATTTTTACCCGGAGAGAACAGGTTAACCCCGGTATCTGTTGATAAAGACCAGTTATTATGTTTACCTGATCCATTAATTCCCTTAAACGGTTTTTCGTGGAACAGAACCTGAAACTTATGCCTACGCGCAACCTTTTTCATGATATCCATCAAAAGCTGGTTGTGATCATTTGCCAGGTTAGTTTCTTCAAATATTGGGGCAACCTCAAACTGATTTGGGGCAACCTCATTATGTCTTGTTTTAACAGGAATACCAAGTTGGTGCGCTTCAATTTCAAGTGCCATCATAAACTTGGCCACTCTTTCAGGAATTGACCCAAAGTAATGATCATCAAGCTGCTGGTCCTTGGATGATGAATGTCCCATCAATGTTCTTCCTGTAAGTACCAGGTCAGGCCTTGCATTATATAATGCTTCGTCAATCAGAAAGTACTCCTGCTCCCAGCCCAGGTTAGAGTTTACCCTTGTCACATTTTTGTCAAAATACTGGCATACATCTACTGCTGCCTTATCTACTTTAGCCAGAGCTTTTAACAGAGGAGTCTTATAGTCCAATGCTTCTCCTGTATAGGAAATAAAAATTGTAGGGATACACAATGTTGTACCAACAATAAAAGCAGGTGATGACACATCCCATGCAGTGTATCCTCGGGCTTCAAAAGTTTGACGGATCCCACCGGAAGGAAAAGAAGATGCATCAGGTTCCTGCTGAGCCAAAAGCTTTCCGCTGAAGTTTTCAATCATTTCGCCTCCATCTCCAAATTCAATGAAACCATCGTGTTTCTCAGCAGTACCATCCGTTAACGGCTGAAACCAGTGCGTATAGTGTGTGGCTCCCTTTTCAATGGCCCAGCCTTTCATGCCGGCAGCAACTGCATCTGCCATTTTCCGGTCAATTGATTCACCTTTATCAATAGCTGCTAAAACAGCCCTTAAAGCATCTTTTGGTAAATGTTTCCGCATCGATTCAAGATTGAAAACATACTCTCCATAGTAATCCGTAACTTTGTTGGATGGAAATTTTACATCCATAGGCTCCCTTCTGAACAACTCGTCCAAAGCCTGAAATCTTAAAACTGCCATAATGTTCTTTTAAGTCAATTAATAATCTATTTTTTAGGGACGAATTACACCCCATTTTTATGCAGTGTAATCCGGATGCAAAAATACAATATTTTACAATACACCCCTTTACAATTCATATCATTAATCAAATAATTTGCACTATTTTTAAATCTACCCCCTTCAAAAAAACAAGACCATACAGAAAAACATACGTAAAACTGGCTGTTATTAAATTTTTCATTCTTTCTATCTGGAGTGGTTTAAAGAGTGATCCTTATGAAAATGTGTAATTTTGTTTGAAGATTCCGATTATTGTGAATAATTTAAAGCACGATAACATAAATTTTAAAGGGTGGAAATTTGATATTTACTGAAACAACAACTACTTTTCTTCCAATTTAATTTTCCTATGGACAAAGAAAAAATCATACAAAGCATTACAGATTCAAAAGAATCGAAAGTCAAAATAGCCGTAGCAGATATCGATGGTGTATTACGCGGAAAATACATACATAAACATAAGTTCCTCGATTCTCTGGATAAAACAATTGGCCTTTGTGATGTTATTTTTGGATGGGACTCAGGTGATGTGTGTTATGACAACTCGGAAGTCACCGGATGGCATAGCGGTTATCCGGATGCAAAAGCCAAAATAGATATAACAACCTTTCGCCAAATTCCATGGGAAGGTTCTACCCCATTTTTCCTGGCAGATTTTAGCCAGTGTAAAAAATATGCTGAAAGTACCTGCCCCAGAAGTTTGCTGAAACGAGTAAACGAAGAATGTGAGTCTATGGGATTTAAAGCCATGTTTGCGCAGGAATTCGAATGGTTCAATTTTAAAGGTAAACCCGATGAAATGCCACAATCAGGATTTCAGCAACCAGAACCTGTTACACCCGGGATGTTTGGCTATTCGGTTCTGCGGACATCGCTGAATCAGGCATACTGTAACGACATATTTGAAATGATGGAAGCCTTTAATGTTCCTTTGGAAGGCATTCATACAGAAACAGGGCCAGGAGTTTATGAAGCAGCTATTTTATACGATGATGTCATATCTGCTGCAGATAAGGCCGTACTTTTCAAAAGTGGCGTCAGGGAAATAGCTTACCAGCATAATATGATGGCATCATTCATGGCAAAATGGAACATACACCTGCCGGGATCAGGTGGACATATACATCAGAGTTTATGGGACAAAAAGGGTGAAACAAACCTGTTTTTCGATGAGAAAGGATCAAACGGAATGAGCGACATTATGGAGCATTATATTGCCGGTCAGCTGACATGTTTGCCTGAAATACTTCCCATGTTTGCCCCAACCGTTAACAGTTATAAGCGGATCAGCCATGGCGACTGGGCACCTTCAACTGTTACCTGGGGAATAGATAACCGCACAACCGCTGTTCGGGTCATTCCCTTAAACAAAACAAATACACGTATTGAATCCCGCGTTCCGGGTGCCGATACGAATCCCTACCTGGCAATCGCAGCAGCTCTGGCATCGGGCTTATATGGGATTAAACACCAGTTAAAACTTAGTATTCCCCAATCAATTGGGAATGCATACCAGGATAAAAATCGTGAAGAACTACCTGATAGTCTTTTAAAAGCAACAGAAAAAATGGCCACTTCAAAAATAGCCAAAGGACTTTTCGGCGATGCCTTTGTAAATCATTTTACGAAAACACGGGAATGGGAATGGCGACAATTCATGAATCAGGTCACAGATTGGGAACTGAAACGTTATTTTGAGATTATTTAATAAAAATCAATGCAGAAGATAGATTATATACAAATTATAAAACATGCCTGGCGCGAATTCGATGACCGCCATGAAATCCGTGGCATTTATGATGTAAGCGCCTATGTTTCAACAAATCAGGTATATAAAATTTCGTTTTATAAACGCGAACCGGTTTTTGCTAAACTTTCGGATTACGGACGTTTTGAGGATTTCAGGGAAGATCATATTATCATTAACAATCTTGCCAACAATCTTGAACGACCCTATGAAAATTTTCTGGCCCAATCGCTGGTAAAAAAGAACGAACTGTTCATTTATCTTTTTCATCAGGAACATCACAGCGCATGGGTTGTATTCTACAATCCTATTCGAACTATGCATAAGCTTCCCCGCAGGCTGGACGAAAAACAGATCCGAAAGATGGGAAGGGAACTTGCCAGATTTCATCTGGCCTGCACTAACGTGTGTAACCAATTACCAAATCCTTCAAAAACCACTGTTACCGATATTCATAACCTTTTAAAAAGGATTAACAGGGACGAAATTAAGATGTGTGAGCATCACAAAGACATGGTAAAGAAGCATTGCGAATATTATCTGAACAATGCTGATAAGGTTAATTATACAACCGAATTCGAAACGATCCCCGTATTTGTTGACTGGAACATTGGAAATTTTTCCATTAGTGGCGATGGCAAGTTTTATTCACGCTGGGATTATGACTGGTTCAGAATGTCGTCTCGCGTGATGGATTTCTACTTTTTCAGCAGGGTTGTTTCTGAGGTGGGTGATCGCACAGTTTTTAGTTACCTGGTAGACACATTAATGGAAGATCGCTTTATAATCTTTCTGAAGGAATACCATAAAGTCTTTCCTTTAACTGAGCCGGAGGTAAGGTTCATAAAAGAAGTTTATCGGTTTTTTATTCTGAACTATGTTATTAAGGATGGTCCTTACTTTTTCAGAGAGATATATTCATCGAAATTAATCAATGAAGCATATCAAACTTATTTCCCCGCGATGGATGCCAATTATAAGGTAGAAAAAATTTTAAATGCATTAAAAATCTGATTCAAATGAGAACGAAGAGTTTCCGCAGTGTTGTAAAAAATTACAAGGCAGTATTTTTTGATGCTTTCGGGGTATTGAAAAACCATAAAGGTCTGATTCCCGAAATTGAAAGAACATTTGAATACCTTGAACACAAAGGAATTTATTACTATGTTTTAACCAACGACTCATCACGAAGTCCGGAAGAACTTGCAAACTGGTACCAGAATCACGGAATAAAACATATTACTACCGACAAGATCCTTTCGTCGGGAATGCTGGCTATGGAATTTTTCAAAACCAAACTAACAAACGGAAATTCGGTAGCATACCTGGGCACACCAGCCTCTGCGCATTACATTGAATCAGTAGGTTTAAAGACTGTACCTGTAAATGATGTTGATTTGGACAACCTGGATAAGATTGAATCATTTGCTTTTCTCGACGATGAAGGCTTTAACTGGAACGATGACATCAATAAAACCATAAACCTGCTGCGAAAGAAAAACATGACAGTAGTGGTTGCCAACACTGATATTAATTATCCGGTCAGCAGAAATGATATTTCTGTTGCCATTGGCGCACTTGCGGATATGGTAGAAAATATTATCGGTAAAAACTTTATTCGTTTTGGCAAGCCCGATGCCCAGATGTTTCTTTTGGCATATGAACGGGCACTGCAAGATATACAGGTTAAGAGAAAAGAAATCCTGATGGTGGGAGATACACTCTATACTGACATCATTGGCGGCAACAAATTCGGACTGGATACGGCTCTGGTTTTATCCGGGAATACACTTCCGGAAATGGCCAGCATAAGAATAAGCGGATCCGGAATTATTCCAACTTACATTTGTGAGTCTGCAGTTATAGATTATTAGAATCTGAGATATATGACAAAAACAAAAAGCTGCCTCAAAAGGCAGCTTTTTTACTTTTATATCGATTGATAAACTAAATTACATTCCTTTAACCGCTTTGCTGGTAGTTTTGATAATTACAGCAGCAATTTTGTATGGATCACCATTAGAAGCAGGACGACGATCTTCTAAACGACCTTTCCATCCGTTCTCAATTGTTCCAACCGGAATACGAATAGAAGCACCACGGTCAGAAACACCATAACTGAAATCAGTGATTGCAGCTGTTTCATGTTTACCTGTCAAACGTTGATCGTTGTGAGCACCATAAACACTAATATGTTCTGTAATGTTTTTACCAAATTCTTCACAAATTGCAGTAAATACATTTTTGTCACCACAAGATCTCATTAAACCGTTGGAGAAGTTAGCGTGCATACCTGATCCATTCCAGTCAAGATCTTTACCTAACGGTTTTGGATGCCAGTTTACAACAACACCATATTTTTCTGCAATTTTTTCCAGAAAATAACGTCCGAGCCAAATCTGATCCCCGGCACTATGTGCACCTTTTGCAAAAATCTGGAATTCCCACTGTCCGGCAGCAACTTCAGCGTTGATACCTTCAATATTCAAACCAGCTTCTAAACAAACATCAAAATGCTCTTCAACAATTTCGCGACCGAATGCATTCTGAGCACCAATACCGCAATAATATGGTCCCTGGGGCGCAGGATAACCATCAGCAGGGAATCCAAGAGGCTTATTGGTTTGCGGATCCATCAGGAAATACTCCTGCTCAAATCCAAACCAGAAATCTTCATCATCGTCATCAATGTGAGCACGACCATTAGACTCATGCGGAGTTCCATCAGCATTTAGCACCTCAGTCATCACAGCGTAAGTATTTTTACGTGTTGGGTCAGGGCAAATTGCCACTGGCTTAAGTAAAAGGTCAGATGAGCCACCAGTAGCCTGTTCTGTAGATGAACCATCGAAGGACCATACGGGGCAATCCTCCAATTTACCGCTAAAGTTTTCTTCTACTCTTGTTTTAGCCCTTAATGACTGAGTTGGCTTGTATCCGTCAAGCCAGATATACTCCAATTTTGTCTTCATAATCTTTTATTTTATGTCATTTTAATATCTGGATGCAAAAATAGATATTTTTTTGTAAATACATAAAATTTAAAATAGTTTATACAAATTTCAAGGTTCAAATTTAAAAAACAACCTATAATCCGCCATATACCCCATATTTTTTAAGCAGTTTTCATTCTTTAAATACAGTTTTCCCAAATTTTTCCAGCCATCCACCACAATGTTAAAAATTAAAATTATGCCTACATCCATGTCATTTTTTAAATTTTAGTGCATAAAAATTATCAATATGTCACAAAATAATGTCGTAATAAGCGTCTTAAAGATCAAAAATCTTACATTTATTCACCTCCGTCCAGTCTTTTCTGAAATAAATACAATCCCGCACATTTTCAAAACAACAAACAACAGCATAATTAACATAATGGAAACAATGATATATTTTAATCATAAATAATAGTTAATTTAATGTGCTTTTTTATTGTATTTGATAATATTTTTTGATAATTTTGAGCGAAACTTAATACTGACGAGCATGCATAAATTATACCTTATTATTATTCTCTCCCTAACAGGATTATTCAAAGTTTCCGGACAAATCAACTTTAGTGCATACATGTACAATGATCAGGAAACTGTAAAATTCATAAATCTAACGC
Source organism: Quyinboa ferrireducens (assembly GCF_042436675.1). Lineage (NCBI taxonomy): Bacteria > Pseudomonadati > Bacteroidota > Bacteroidia > Bacteroidales > Quyinboaceae > Quyinboa > Quyinboa ferrireducens. The sequence goes on from NZ_JBHMVA010000006.1 coordinate 206,994, forward strand.
AACACGAAAGTTCCGATCCATATATGCTGTTTTACTGGAAAATGGGTGATGGGAATGAAGGATTTGCAGGCAGTGAACTTATACATTTTTATGAGGCTGCAGGAATGTACAAGGTGACACTTATTGGCATAAAAAAAAGTGGCGTAAGAGATACATTTAGACAGGAGTTTAAGATCCCGGGTGATCTGGAATTTTTATCCGAAGAGACTGAAATTAAGAAACGGAGTATTGCACAGGACTTATCAAACCTGAAACAGATTGACCTGATAAAAGAAGAGAAAAACGAAACAGATCTCTGATGGTTAATGGCTAATCCATCTCTTCTTTCAAATCAATATCTTCCATATTTTTATCGTAGAATTTATACTGGAGAAATGCAAAAGATTCTATGGGCTTAACTTTAATCTTTGATGTATACTTTTTTCTCCAGTTTCTGAGGACAGAAAAGAATCCTTTTGTGATGTATGCATAAACATACGGATGAATTTCCAGCTGAAACTCTTTTACTTTGAGCGTATTTACAAGATAATCAATTTTACCTTCCAACTGGTCTACGAATAAGATAGATGGTCTTATTTCTCCTTTCCCAAAACAACTCGGACAGGTTTCGTCAGTTTCTTTATGCATCTCTGGTCTTACACGCTGTCGCGTTATCTGCAACAAACCAAATTTGCTTAAGGGCAAAATCTGATGCTTGGTACGATCCTGGGCCATGGCTGTTTTGATGCGCTCAAAAACTTTCTGCTTATGTTCAGAACCATGCATGTCAATAAAATCAACCACGATAATACCACCCATGTCTCTTAATCGCAACTGACGCGCGATCTCATCTGCCGCTGCAAGGTTTACCTCCAGGGCATTTGTTTCCTGATTCTGTCCACTTCTGGATCTGTTACCACTATTGACATCTATGACATGTAATGCTTCGGTATGCTCAATTATAAGATACGCACCGTTCTTAAAAGAAACCGTTTTCCCAAAAGAAGACTTGATTTGCTTGGTGACACTAAACTGATCAAAAATGGGAGCATCGCCCTTATAGAGCTTAACAATCTTTTCCTGTCCTGATGATATCAGGGAAACAAAATCCCTAACCTCATTATAGACTGCCTTGTCATTTATGTAAATATTGGAGAATTCAGGATTCAGAATATCCCTCAATATTGCGGATGTTCGTCCAACCTCTTCGTAGATACACTGTGGCGATTTAGCTTTGGTAAGTGCCTCCACCGTTTCTTCCCAACGTTTCACAAGCGTTTTCAGCTCTTTATCCAGATCAGCCACCTTTATACCCTCGGCTACTGTCCGTATAATAACACCAAAATTGTTGGGTTTAATGCTTTGAACCAGTTTTTTCAACCGGCTTTTCTCTTCAACCGAATTAATCTTCTGTGAGACCGATATCCGGTTCGAAAAGGGCATTAAAACCATGTATCTACCGGCAATTGATAATTCCGACGTAAGACGCGGCCCTTTGGTAGAGATAGGTTCTTTGGCAATCTGAACCACAATCTCCATTCCATTCTTCATCACGGAACCAATGGAACCGTTCTTGTCAATATCAGATTCATTTCTGAATTTCTGAAGTGACGGCCCTTTTCTAGAGCCCGACTGCAGTGAAATAAATTTTTTAAGTGAGCTGAACTGAGGTCCAAGATCGAGATAATGCAAAAACGCATCTTTTTCATAACCCACATCGACAAAAGCAGCATTCAAACCGGGCATGATCTTTTTAACCTTACCAAGGTGTATATCTCCCACCGAGAATTTTACGTCCCTCTGTTCGGTGCTGAGTTCAACCAGCCTTTTATCTTCTAATAATGCTATTGATATGTCTTTTGACGATACGTCAATTATGAGCTCACTGTTCACGTTTTAATTTTTCAGCCGTTTTAACAAATGGTTCGACTACTTAAAAAAAGAACAAACTCTATGCATAAAGTTTGTTCTTAAGATCTTTATCTCACATAAGAGAAATAACAGGAGTTATTTCTTCTTCTTATGTCTGTTTTTTCTAAGTCTTTTTTTACGCTTATGCGTAGACATCTTATGTCTTTTCCTCTTTTTCCCGCTAGGCATAGCTTATACTTTTAACTTGAAATAATTACTTTACTGTATCTTTAACCTGTGTAATGAAAGTCTTTGCAGGTTTGAAAGAAGGTACATAATGAGCAGGAATCTTAATCGTAACACCTTTTGAAATATTACGGGCAGTTTTCTCAGCTCTTTTCTTAACGATAAAGCTACCGAATCCCCTTAAATATACGTTATTTCCGTCAGCCAGGGAACCTTTTACAGTTTCCATAAAAGCCTCTACAGTTTTCAAAACTGTCATCTTCTCAATCCCTGTATTTTTTGAAATCTCGTTGACAATATCAGCTTTAGTCATCTTTAATAATTTTATTTAGTTATACTTACAGATTCCTGTTATTTTTGAGCATGCAAATATATATCTTTTATCCTACAGCACAAAAAGTAAATCCTTATTTTTTTACAAAAACAAAAAAATCAGCCATTTAGCCTACTTTCTTTGCTAAAAATATTTAAAATCACAGATAATATTATATAAAACGGAATAATTACCGTAAAACTCTTCAGTCCCCAAAACATAAGTGCAAAAAGACCGGCGATTAGCAAAAGAAACCGATACCAGTTTTCACTGAAGCGAAATGATTTAAATTTTAAAGCAAATAAATTAATTGGTAAAACCAGCATGATGGCAGAAAACAAAAAAACCACAGCCAGCAAGCCCTTCAAAAACATGCCATTATCTGCAAAAACGGCTCCCTGTGATTTAATAAATAAAATAAATGCAATAACAAATAATGTATTCGCCGGTGTTGGTAATCCTATAAAATGGGATTTCTGGTTCTTGTCTATATTGAATTTTGCCAGTCGTAAAGCAGAACCCACCGCGATTAACAACGGCAAACATATGACTGCCAAATCTATAAACCTCATAAGTGATACCTGGTCAATGTCGTGCAAACCAATTACACTGGCAGTAAAAACTGTTGCTGCAGCGGCAGGCACAACCCCAAAACTTACCATATCCGACAGGCTGTCGAGCTGAACGCCAAACTCAGAAGTTGCATGCAGTAATCTGGCTGCAAAGCCATCGGTAAAATCAAAAAATGCAGCCACCAATATTGCAATCATTGCACTTTTAAAATCGGTATTGAACACAAAAAACAATGCTGTAATACCTGACAGCAATGAAAACATGGTTAGTATGCTTGGAATACTTTTACGTAACATTTTCAGAATTTTGTGATTTGGCTTATGCCTCCTTTAACACGATCACCAACAGCAACATCCAGCGGTGTACCTACCGGTAGTATCAAATCCACCCTTGACCCGAACTTAATAAAGCCCATGTCCTTATTCTGCACCGCTATTTCACCTTCTTTGGCATAGGTAACAATGCGTCTTGCCATAGCACCTGCAATCTGACGAATCATAACCTCCCTGCCCGGTTCAAATTCCAGTACAATGGTGGCACGTTCATTCTCGGTGCTGGCCTTAGGTAAAAATGCCGCATAAAATCGGCCTGAATGATGCCTGTAATAACGCACGAGTCCGTTTATAGGCCACCTGTTAACATGCACACTTGAAATGGACATAAATATAGATACCTGTAACCGTTTATCCTTGAAATATTCAGGTTCAAAAACCTCTTCGATTACAACAACTCTTCCGTCAGCAGGCGAAATAAGCTTTTGTTCGTGGTGCACAAAATCCCGGTTTGGATTTCGAAAAAAAAGAGATACAAATATGAAGAATAGTATTGATGCCGTTGTGGTCAATGATTTAGCCACCTCATTGGATGAATAAATGGCAATGGCCAGATTGACCATTAATAGGATCAACAAAAACACCAGTAAAATAGTCCTTCCTTCTTTGTGAATCTTAATCATTCCTTCACTGAATTATTACCAATAACATTGAAACAGCCGGTAATGCAAAAATAAAACTATCCAGCCTGTCAAGTATTCCCCCGTGCCCCGGTATAATGTTACCAGAGTCTTTTATACCTGCTTCTCTTTTGAACCTTGACTCAACAAGGTCTCCTAAATTTGCTGCAATTATAGCAATTAAAATAAATATCTCAAACTCAACCAATTCAAATCCGTTTACCCAATTGAACCTGTGAACCAGAATCCCTGTAATAACTGACATTACAGCACCACCAATCAGCCCTTCCCATGATTTTTTAGGCGAAACGGAAGGCATTAGCTTATGCTTACCAAAAGATACCCCGAAAAGATATGCAAAAGAATCATTTACCCAAATGATAATAAACAACAAAAGCAGGTTGTTTGATGTAAATCCCCACTGGTTTCCAAACCATACCGGAATAAGCGCAAAGGGAATACCTACATAAATGATTGAAAATGTAAGCAGAGACTTATTCGGTTTCATATGAGGACGTGTAAATAAGAAAAGGGACAGCATGATTACAATGGTACCAGCTCCGCCAGCTAAAAAACTTACAATATCCGGATCATGACGCATTAAATGCATGGCCACAAAAAGCACAAGTGCCAACAATGAAGTTGATATAAACATTCCCCGAGAAAAAGTTTCATCAGACATTTTCTGAAACTCCCATATCCCAAGGATCATAAGCAAAGGAAAAACAATATAACCTACCTGATAGTACCGGGTGGCCAAATAGATAATCGCAACATATACGATACCGGAAAGTGTCCGGACCAATAAATTTTTCATTTGCTAAGCCTGTTTTGAATGGTTTGAAATCATTTCATTATCAGGCAACAAAAATACAATTAGTTTTTTTGGTCCGTGCGCTCCAAGCACTAAAGTTTTTTCAATATCTGCGGTTCTGCTGGGGCCTGTTATAAGTGAAATCATGGATGGCAGGGCTTCATATTTCATCTTTATTGCATCCAAACCATCTTTAATAAAAGGAACTAACTGACTGGAGTAAGCAACAACAAAAAGCACCGGAGGGAAAACGTGGTTTCTTCTGTTTCCACCACTTTTTGAAGAAACCAATACCGATCCGGTGGATGCAATCAATGCTTCACAAGGCACTATAAATGCATCATCATTATCTGCCGTTGATTTATATGATAATCCGGTTTGACTGGCTAAAGTTTCTGAACTACATGTAACGTCAGCTATTTCATCCTCACTTAAATGAGATTTAACTTTTTCAACCAGTTCTTTATAGGACGATAACTTATAAAAAAACCCACTGACTTTCTCAATCTGTTTTTTAAACTCTGCACTTAAATCTTCATCAACTGATACAAGCTCATTCTTATTCCAGTCCGGTTCCTCAACATCAAAAAGCTTTTTACCGGATGAAACCTGACGGATACGATTTAATATGCTGTCTTTGGAACTCATCAGGATTCAGCAGTTTTCTCCTTGCCTTCCTCCTTACTTTCTTCAAGTCCCGGTGTTTCTTTAACTTTACTGTCTGTTTCTTTTGGAGTCTTTTTTGCAGCAGAAGCCGTCTTCAATTTTTTTGTCTTAGAAGTGCTTTTACTTACACCATCAATTTCCTTTTTGGGTGAGGAATACTTTACCATTTCTTTTTTCCATGGACGCTCTCCAAATATCTCCACCATATCTTCAGTAAAGATTACTTCTTTCTCAAGCAACTTTTCTGCCAGTTTCTTGTGTCCTTCTTTATTTTTGGTCAAAATATCTTTTGCCCTCTGATATTGCTCGTCAACCAGCTTCTTAACTTCAACATCTATTGATTCAGCCGTTTTCTCACTATATGGTTTTGTAAAGCTGTATTCACCACCCATAGAATCATAGTAACTGATGTTACCTATAATATCACTCATTCCAAGATAAGAAACCATGCCGTAAGCCGATTTGGTAACACGTTCAAGGTCGTTAAGCGCTCCTGACGAAATCCGGCCAAATACAATATCCTCTGCAGCGCGTCCTCCCAAAGTAGAACACATTTCGTCAAGCAACTGCTCTTTGGTGGTTAACTGACGTTCCTCCGGCAGATACCAGGCAGCGCCTAAAGCTTTCCCACGTGGTACAATCGTTACCTTAACCAATGGATGTGCATATTCAAGCAACCAGCTAACTGTAGCATGACCTGCTTCATGATATGCAATGGCTTTCTTTTCATCCATTGTGATGATTTTGTTACGCTTTTCAAGACCACCTATGATTCGGTCAACGGCATCGAGAAAGTCCTGCCTTTGGATTACTTTTTTCTCCTTACGGGCTGCAATCAACGCGGCCTCGTTACACACATTGGCAATGTCGGCACCAGAAAAGCCAGGTGTCTGTTTAGCCATTAATTCTGAATCGACTGATTCATCAATTTTTAACGGACGTAAATGAACCTGAAATATTTCTTTACGTTCGTTCAGATCCGGTAATTCCACATGAATCTGGCGATCGAAACGCCCCGCCCGCATCAGTGCCTTATCCAGAATATCTGCCCTGTTGGTTGCTGCCAGAATGATAACACCACTATTGGTATCAAAACCATCCATCTCAGTCAATAACTGGTTCAGTGTATTTTCGCGTTCATCATTCGAACTCATATTTGGTGTTTTTCCCCTTGCACGACCGATGGCATCAATCTCATCGATAAATACGATACAAGGTGCCTTCTCTTTGGCCTGTTTGAATAAATCACGCACCCGTGATGCACCAACACCCACAAACATTTCCACAAAATCGGATCCGGAAAGAGAAAAGAAAGGTACGTTGGCTTCACCTGCCACCGCACGTGCGAGTAATGTTTTACCGGTTCCGGGAGGGCCTACCAGCAGGGCTCCTTTAGGGATCTTACCACCTAGTTCCGTATATTTTTGCGGACTTTTCAGGAACGAAACAATCTCTTCCACTTCCTGTTTGGCTTCAGCAAGCCCCGCGACATCATTAAAGTTAATCTTGATGTTTGATTCCCGGTCAAACAATTTAGCTTTTGATTTCCCTACACTAAAAATTCCCCCTGGTCCGCCACCAGCCTGTGACGACATACGCCGCATAATGTAAAACCACAGAACTATTAAGACAATGAAAGGCAGGAAACTCAGAAAACTTCCCCAGTATTCAGGCTGCTCTTCGTAACGTATATCTGTTAATTTATCATCTTTATTCTGTTCGTTGGCAGCATCCACATCGTTGGTAAGAATCTCTACACTCGGAATCTTTACTGTATAATGTGGTCCGGGCGTTTTATCATTGCCATCTTTGATATATTCGCTGATCTTTTCAGGCTTCAGATAAATCTCTGCTTTATCCTGATTCGTGATAACATCTATTCTTTTAATGGCATTATCTTTAAGAATGGTATTTTTAAATGTACCATAAGCCATTGAATTTGAATCGGAGCCATTCCCATATACACTTAATACAACAAGAAAAATGGCGATGAGACCATAGATCCAGTAAAGATTAAATTTAGGTTTCATCGGAGGCATCTTATCTCCGGGTTTTGGCCTCGACCCGCCAGCTGAAGGTCTTCGTTGTGAATTATTATTTTCTTCCATAATTAATAAATATCCTCTATCCATGTTATATCTGCATCTGCCCAAAGAGATTCAATTTTATAAAATTGGCGCGGCTCTCTTTGAAACACATGCACTATTAAGTTACCGTAATCTACCGCTATCCATTCTGAATTTTTAAATCCGTCCTTATTGATGGGCTTATCATCAATTTGCTTACGGACATAATCTATAACAGAATCTGCAACTGCGTTCACATGAGTTGTAGAATCACCTTCACAAATAACGAAATATGAACAAACAGAATTTTCCAGTTTAGTCATATCCACCACCGCAATTCGTTTTCCTTTTTTTTCCTGTATCCCTTCTACTACTTTTTGAACAAGCAAATCAGCCTCTGCCATATAAAATTTAGAATTTAACTCCTTTATTAACAAATTCCATGCAAAGATAGTTTTTATGACAAAAAATAGTGGTATTAAAATTCTTTAAAACCTATTTAGATTGGTAGTCGTATCAAATTAGCTTAATTTTGCAACCTGATTTTTTAAGAAAAGATGGGAATAATTGAACTTGAAAACATGGAGTTTTTCGCTTTTCACGGCTGTTTCAGGGAAGAGCAGGTGGTTGGAAACTCCTTTATGGTGAATGTAAGGATGGAAGGTGATTTCAGTGTTCCTGCTGAGAGTGACAATATTGCAGATGCCGTAAATTACCAGATCATTTTTAACCTGGTGAAAGAACAAATGTCTGTAACTTCACACTTGCTGGAACATGTGGCAAAACGAATTCTGGATGCGATTTATGCAAAATATCCTGATTTAGTCAAAGCTTCGGTCAAAGTATCCAAGGTAAATCCACCACTTGGTGGTCAGACACAACAGGTTAGCGTAACGCTCTCGCGTTAAAAAATTTCGAGAAGTTCCTCCAGATTTTTTATGGTCCAGGTGGCCAAACCATGATTTTCGGGTAGTTTATTGTAATCAAAATACACCTGATCCATGCCAAAAGATTTGGCACCTTCAATGTCAGCCTCAATATTATCCCCAATCATCACACTTTCTGACTTTCTGGCATTCACCGACTTCACCGCATATTCAAATATCACACGGGATGGTTTCTGCGCCTTCACTTCTTCCGATAGAACTACCTTTTTAAAGTATGGCGCCAACCCCGTTAAATCCATTTTCCGGTTTTGGACTTCAACAAAACCATTTGAAATAATGTACAAATTGTAGCTTTCATGAAGTTTTTTTACCACGTTCAGTGCATTGTCCACCAGAATATTTTTATCGGAACAGAACTGTAAAAAATCTTCTGCCAGTGAAGTTGTCAGATCCTCATCACGAACATTCTTTACAGCCAGTGTTTCCCTGAAGCGCCCGTATTTAACATCATCCTTCTTCAGTTTATTGACTTTATATTCGTTCCAGAGCCTGATATTAATCTCAGAGTATGCTGCAAAAAATTCATCGAAGTTACTGAACCATTTATTGAGTTGATGCTTGTCAAAACACTCTTTTAGCGACATTAATGCGCAGGCATCAAAATCGAATAATGTATTATCCAGATCAAAAAAAAGATGTTTGTATTTTTTAGTCAACTTCATGTTTTTTTGCTTTTCCTGCACCTTCAACGCAAATTACAATTTCACCTTTGGGCGGATTGTTCTCATAATATTCCCTGACCTCATCCAGCGTACCCCTTTTTACCTCTTCGTGAATTTTGCTGATCTCGCGGGACACCGAACATTTTCGGTCAGAACCGAACACATCTGCCATTTGCGATAATGCTTTTACAAGCCTGTGCGGCGATTCATAAAAGATCATTGTCCGGTCTTCTTCAGAAAGATTGGTCAGCATTTTCTGCCGTCCTTTTTTTTGTGGCAAAAAGCCTTCGAAGGTAAACCTGTCGTTTGGCAATCCTGATACCACCAATGCCGGAATAAAGGCGGTGGAACCAGGCAAACACTCAATATCCACATCCTGCGTTACACATTCCCTTACCAACAAATAACCGGGATCGCTGATGGCCGGCATCCCGGCATCTGTTATTAAAGCAACACACGATCCGGCCTTTATGTTTCCTGCTATTCTTTCTACTATTTGATGTTCATTAAATTTATGATGCGACTGCATCGGTGTCTGAATGTCATAATGTTTCAACAACTTTCCTGACACACGGGTATCTTCAGCAAGAATCAGATCCGACTCTTTCAGCACACGAACTGCCCTGAACGACATATCTTCAAGGTTTCCGATGGGTGTTGGAACAACATATAATTTTCCGGAAGACATAGTTTATTTGTAACGACGGTTTACCAGAGACACAAAACGTCCGGTTGTTTCATCTTCAAAATCCCAATCAAAATGCTGAACCATATACTCCAGGGCACTATCAAATGAATCCAGCGTATTCAAGTCGTCCAGACTTTTAAAGAAAAGATCCCTGTCGTTGTTAAACAATTCCTTCTGAAACATAAACCGGTCATTTATATTTATGACTCGTTTTAAATCTGCTATGGGCGAACCTTCCAGCCTGGCACTTATGGATCCTGAAATATCCTTTTTAATTCTGTCAATGACTTTTTCTCCGGCTTCGATTGTTTCTCCCAGAACTGTTACAGTCTTTTTCTTTGTGGTCACTACTTTACTTTCCCCTTCTTCTTCCGTTTCAACTTTTGAAACTTCTTCCTCCACTTCAATTATCGTTTCCGGTTCAGTTGCCACCGGTTCTTCTTCGCTTTCATTAATTATTCCGGATTGATCCTGAATTTCAGTCACCGTTTCTTCCACAGCTACAGGTTCTGTTTTTATTTCCGGTTCTTTTTCCTCCGGCTCCTCTTCTACCACGGGTTTCGGCTCAGGCTCTTCTTCAACTTCCTTAACTTCCAGCTTTGGTTTTTCTTCGATCACAATTTCAATATCCGGTTCAGCAGGTTCATGAATAGCGACACGCACCTCGCCCGGAAGAATATCAATATTATCTTTTAACTGCTCAGCTTTACTTTTGGCAAGTTTTATAATCGGCTCAGGAATGTCTCCATATCCTTCCATTCCCTCCAGCAAAAGCTGCAGCTCATTTATGTCTTTGTGAATGAGTTTTAATAAGGCACTTCTATCCATTTGAATATTTTTTCAGTCTCTTATAAATACGACCTAAAATTAAAATTATTTTTCCAAGCATAGTGTTTCTGGCTTTAAAATTATAATTTTGGTTGCTTTAAGCGATGTATAATGAATCTATTCTCGGAATCAGAAATAAACGATAAAACAGGTAATATTGAGGTGATCTGCGGATCAATGTTCTCAGGTAAAACCGAAGAACTGATGCGTAGGATCAAACGGGCTGAATTTGCAAAGCAAAGTGTGATTATATTTAAACCGTCCATCGACAAACGGTATTCCGAAACCAAAGTGGTGTCGCACGACATGAAAGCAGTTCCGTGTATCTCGCTTACCAAAGCGGAACACATACTGGAAGAAGGTGCAACAGTGGATGTGGTTTGTATCGATGAAGCCCAGTTTTTCGATTCAGAATTAATTGAAATTTGTCAGAAACTGGCTAACAGGGGCAAAAGAGTAATTGTTGCAGGTCTGGATATGGACTTTAAAGGCGAACCTTTCGGTTCGATTCCGGGTTTACTGGCTGTGGCTGATCACGTGACAAAGCTTCATGCTATTTGCGTAAAATGCGGATCACTGGCCCAGTTTTCCCATCGCTTAACATTATCAAAACAGAGAATAATGTTGGGAGAAAAGGAACTTTACGAGCCCTTATGCCGTAAATGTTTTGGAAAAGCACAGAAAGACAGTGAGTCTCAAAAATCATTGACATTTAACGAATAATATAACCATGCATCCGAACTACGAGAAACCTTTTACCTTCGACCGGGTGGTCAGGATAGTAATAGGTGCGATAGTTATTATCGCATTATATCTTTTGGTCAACCATATAAGAGGAGCGCTTATTCCATTTTTTGTAGCCTGGCTTATTGCCTACCTGATGAATCCTGTTGTTAACTTTATACAGAATAAGGTAAATGTCAAATCAAGATTACTGTCTGTTCTGATCACCTTACTTCTTATTATTGGTATCCTGACAGGGTTAATATACCTTTTGATTCAGCCGATTTCGGGAGAGGTGGAGCACACTATTGCATTGCTGAAAGATTATGCCGCCAGTAACCACGACTCCATACTGTTTCCTGACAACTGGGAAAAAAGTTTCAAAAAAATAATTGAGTTACCCGAAATACAGCAATACATTACCAATCAGGATTACGGGAAGTTACTGGAGCGGATAATGCCTTCAGCATGGAAAATATTTTCGGGCTCTGTAAATGCCGTATTATCCATCTTTGTAGTTTTCGTTATACTGCTTTACATCATTTTTATTCTTTTGGATTTCGATAAAATATCAACCGGCTGGATCAAACTGATTCCCGATAAATACAGGCATTTTATTGACAAGTTATCTGATGATCTGGAGGATGGAATGAACCGTTATTTCCGTGGCCAGTTTCTGATAGCAACCATCGTAGGTGTGCTGTTCAGCATCGGGTTCTCAATTATTGACCTGCCGCTGGCAATAGTGTTCGGTATTTTTGTAGGGCTGCTGAACCTGATTCCTTACCTGCAAATCATCAGTATTGTGCCTGCAACCTTACTGGTGTTACTCAAATCGCTTGAAACAGGGCAACCTGTTTGGATCGTTGCACTTGCGGTTCTGATTGTTTATGCTGTCGTCCAGTCGTTTCAGGATGGATTTCTGGTTCCTAAAATTATGGGGAAACGTATGGGGCTGAATCCGGCCATCATCCTATTGTCGCTATCCATTTGGGGTGCATTACTGGGCATTGTAGGAATGATAATTGCATTACCTTTCACTACATTATTGATATCGTATTATAAAAGATTTATTCTTTATGAAGACGAACAGGGACACTCGATAGATACAGTTCCTGAAAAAACAAAACCTGATAAAGACTCTTAAATGACCTTTTTAATAAGGTAGTCAGAAAGTTTTCAATTAATTTTATGCTTGGAGTGTTAAAATTGAACCTAAATATTTGGTTTATTTAGATTCTGTTTTATACATTTGTCCACCCAATTTCAGGAGAGATGGGTGAGTGGCTGAAACCACCGGTTTGCTAAACCGGCGTACGGGTAATACTGTACCGGGGGTTCGAATCCCCCTCTCTCCGCTGAAATATATTACAACTCATTTCAAAGTCCGATAAGCTGCTGTTTATCGGACTTTTGTTTTTGTCCTGTATTTTCTATTTCTACATTCCGGTTTACAAGGCTTTATTTATTCATTTGCCTACTCTGCAAGTTCCAAATATTCTAATATAATTCTCCCCCAATTTTGCCCAATGCTTATTTAAAGTATGGCGTTGATACTTTTACATATCACTTTTTCGGTGTAAACAGTTTATGTCTGATTTATGATTTCAGAGCACCAACTTTCGGAATAAATTATTACTTTTAAATTTGAAACTTAAAATGCCTGGTTAACAAGGATGAATTTTATTGAATAGATTCAGAATTCGAAAACGTATTCTGAAAGTTACTTTATACCTCGCCGTACGATGTGGCTGAGATGGCGAAGCATTGAAAAAGCAGAAATTTAGAACTGTTTTTCAAGCAAAAACCCAGGGAGCCGGGGAATCCGCCGGATAATGTTAAGATTTGATTATCTTTATTTAATAAAACTGATAAAACTTCAGCTTTATCGCCCGTATTGGATGGATAAGCTGAATAAATATCAGTATATATACTAGTTGTATTTAATACCGGGATTAGTTGTTTGATTATTTTAAACTGGCTTCCACCCTCTTTCGGCTGAAGCGGAGAACGTTCTTTTTAAAATTGGATCATCGTTTGATTTTAACCAGGTGTCGGGTGGAATCTCAGTCTACACAACTTTGAAGATTCGTAGTTTGACGCAATATCGTTTGGGGCTGACGCAATATCGTAGAGTTTTTGATTTACATTATCCGGCTATGGGCGGCTGAATCTCATTTGATTTGCCGAAGTGTTTAATTTGCGAAACCGTTCAATTAAAGAACTCCGGTGAGAGAAAAAAGAAGGTACTAAATACAACACGCGGTCATACTGCATGGCAGTACTTTTAAATAAAACATTTCAACGTTCGCAGCTGTCACTTTTGTCCTGACAGTTCCTTTCCCGTCGGAAAGAAACTGCCACGACAGCATACCGCGGGAACGTTGTAAATAATGCCGTGATTAGTTGTTTGATTATTTTAAAACTGGCTTCCACCCTCTTTCGGCTGAAGCAGGGAACGTTCTTTTTAAAACTGGATCATCGTTTGATTTAAACCAGGTGTCGGGTGGAATCTCAGTCTACAAAACTTTGAAGATTCATATTTTGACGCAATATCGTTTTGGGTTGATGCAATATCGTAGAGTTTTTGATTTAAATTATCCGGCCATGGGTGGCTGAATCTCATTTGATTTGCCGGAGTGTTTAATTTGTGGAGCATCAATTTAAAGAGCA